>CANROT010000213.1 GCA_947632285.1 uncultured Clostridia bacterium | reverse complement strand
CCCTCCTTGTGCCGGCAGGTGGATCCATAAGGAGGAGGGTCCGGAGTACCCTCCTCCTTATGACAGAAAACTTTTGCATTAAAAAAACAAATTTTTCCAAAGAAAGAAAAGGAACCTATCCGCCGCCGCGGCGTAAGCGAAAAAATCAAACATTCCCCAATAAAAAGTTATAGACAATCCCCCCACATCATGGTAAGATAAAGATGAAAAACCCCACGTACCGGAGGTACAAAAAAATGCCCCGCCTGTTCTGCGATAAATGGAGCTTCACCGAGGCTCCCCTCGGCACAAAATACGAGGAAATAATGCAAAACGGGTCATTCCGACCCGTTGAGATCCCCCACGACTGGTTAATATACGACACCCGCGCCCTCTACCGCACCGGAGAGGGCTGGTACCGCCGCACGTATACGCACGCCCCGCGCGGCGCCGGGCGCACGGTCCTCCGCTTCGAA
Source organism: uncultured Clostridia bacterium (assembly GCA_947632285.1). Taxonomy (GTDB): domain Bacteria; phylum Bacillota; class Clostridia; order Oscillospirales; family CAG-272; genus DTU064. The sequence goes on along the minus strand of CANROT010000213.1, from coordinate 2,058 downwards.
GGCGTCTACATGGATTCAACGCTCTTCGTCAACGGCGCCGTCGCCTTCGAGTGGAAATACGGCTACACCACATTCGAAGCCGATATAACGGACTTCCTCGTCCCCGGCGAGAACACGATCGCGCTCCGCGCCGTCTACCGCGACCCGAACACGCGCTGGTACTCCGGCGCGGGCATCTACCGCCGCGTCTGGCTGAAAACCGTGCCGGAGACGCACATCGCCTCAGACGGCGTCTATATCGCCCCGAAAAAAACCGCCTCCGGCTGGACGCTCACCGTCAAAACAGAAACGAACGCCGCGAGCGGCACCGTGCGCCACACGCTCCGCGACCGGGACGGCAGCGAGATCACGACATTCACCGCCCCCGTCACGGACGGCACCGCCGAATCAAGCGTCACGGTCAAAGCCCCGCACCTCTGGGACCCCGACGATACATACCTCTATTCGCTCAAAACGGAGCTCCTCTCCCCCTGCGGCGAGCCGCTCGACGAAAGCGTTGACACCTTCGGTTTCCGCGAGCTCGCCCTCGACCCGGAGCGCGGATTTTTCATCAACGGCAGGCACTACAAGCTCCACGGCGTCTGCGAGCACCACGACTGCGGCGCGCTCGGCGCGGCGGTCAACGCCGCCGCCCTACGCCGCAAGCTCGAAAAGCTCCGCTCCATGGGCGTGAACGCGATCCGCACCTCGCACAATCCCCCCGCCGTCGAGCTGCTCGACCTCTGTGACGAGCTCGGTTTCCTCGTCATCGACGAAGCCTTCGACATGTGGGAGCACGCGAAAACGGAATACGACTACGCGCGCTTCTTCTCCGAGTGGCACGAGCGCGACGTCCGCGCGTGGGTCACGCGCGACCGCAACCGCCCGTGCGTCATAATGTGGTCTATCGGCAACGAGATCGGGGACACGACCTCGCCGCGCGGCGTCGAGGTAACGCGCGAGCTCTGCCGCCTCGTCCGCGAATACGACCCGCGCGGGAACGCGTTTCTGACGTCCGGCTCGAACCATATGCGCAGCGAAAACGCGCAAAAGTGCGGCGAATACCTCGACGCCGTCGGCTACAATTACGCCGAATCCCTCTACGACGAGCATCATAATAAATATTCAAAATTTTGCATATACGGCAGCGAAACGTCCTCAACGCTCCAGAGCCGCGGCATCTACCACTTCCCCCACGCCTCGCGCGCGATCACGCACGACGATCACCAGTGCTCCTCGCTCTTCAACTGTACGACGTCGTGGGCGTCGCGGTCGACGGAATACAACATCACCGAGGACCGCCGCGCGCGCTACTGCCTCGGGCAGTTCATCTGGACGGGCTTTGACTACATCGGCGAGCCGACGCCGTATGACACGAAAAATTCATACTTCGGCCAGCTCGACACCGCCGGGTTCCCGAAGGATTCGTACTACGCGTACCGCGCCGAATGGACGGACGGGAAAAAGTCGCCGTTCGTCCACATCACCCCGTCACTCTGGGACTACAACGACGGCGAGCTCATCGACGTCACGGTACACACGAACGCCGCTCGCTCCGAGCTGTTCTGCAACGGCTCCCCCGTCGGCAAATTCGACCACGACCACGTCTCCGGCATGAAGATCTCGCAATTTTGGCAGCTGCCTTACTCTCCCGGGATTTTAACGGCAATTGCCTATGACGAAAACGGCGTCGAAGTCGCGCGGGACGAAGTGCGCACGCCGGGCGATCCCGCGCGCATCGTCATCGAGCCGGAGCGCGCGGAATTTGCAGCGGACGGGCGCGATCTCGTCTATGTCAACATTTCGACAGTTGACGAAAACTCCGTCTTCGTCGCGAACGCGAGGTGCCGAATGAGCGTCTCCGTCTCGGGTCACGGCCGCCTTTTGGGTCTTGACAACGGCGACAGCACGGACTTTGAGCAGTATAAGACGACGTCGCGCCGCCTCTTTTCCGGCAGGCTCGCGGCGATCATCGCCTCGGACGGCGAGCCCGGCGACGTCACGGTCACGGTGAGCTCGCCCGCGCTGCCGCCCGCCTCCGTCACGCTCCGCGCACGTCCCGCCGCGGTCCCGGACGGC
>CANROT010000212.1 GCA_947632285.1 uncultured Clostridia bacterium | reverse complement strand
ATCGCGACCGGCGTCGCGAGCCCGAGCGCGCACGGGCAGCTTATGACGAGCACCGCGATCCCGCGCGAAAGCGCGGTGCCGACCCGCTCGAACCCGCCCCCCGGCGTGACCGCGAGCCACACCGCCGCCGTGACGAGCGCTATCGCCATGACGACCGGGACGAACACCGCCGCGACGCGGTCCGCAAGCTTTGCGATCGGCGCTTTCGTCGCCGCCGCGTCGCTCACCATTTTTATGATCTGCGAGAGCGTCGTGTCCTCGCCGACGCGCGTCGCGCGGCACGTGATGAACCCGGAGCGCGAGTGCGTCCCCGTGTAGACGCTGTCGCCCGCCGCCTTGTCGACGGGGACGCTCTCCCCCGTCAGCGACGACTCGTCAACGGCCGTCGACCCGTCCGTGACGACGCCGTCCGTCGGGATCGCCTCGCCCGGGCGGACGACGAAAATGTCGCCGACACGGACCTCGGAGGCGGGGATCGTCACCTCTTTGCCGTCGCGGATCACGTTCGCTGTCTTCGGCGCGAGCGAGTAGAGGCCGCGCAGCGCGTCCGTCGTCTTGCCCTTTGAGCGCGCCTCGAGCGTTTTCCCGAGCGTGATCAGCGTCAGGATCGTGCCGGCGGACTCGAAATAGAGCTCGTTCATGTATGCGTCGGGCGTGGGCGACGATGTCATCGCGAAGAGCGCGGCGGTGCTGTATATGAACGCGGCGGACGCGCCGAGCGCGACGAGCGTGTCCATATTCGGCGCGCGGTGCGCGAGCGATTTGAACCCGGAGACGAAGAATTTTTGGTTTATGACCATGATCGCGACGGTCAGCAGCAGTTCGAACAGGCCGACGCCGACGTGATTGCCGCGCAGAAACGGCGGCAGCGGCCAGCCCCACATCATGTGCCCCATCGAGACGTACATCAGCGCGAGCAGGAAGCAGAGCGAGGCGAGGAAACGCGCGAGCAGGCGGCGCGTCTCGGCTTTGCCGGAGAGCGAGTCGAGCTCGTTGCTGTCCGCGCCCTTGTCGGTTTTTGCGTCCTTTGCGTCGGCGAGCGAGGCGCCGTATCCGGCGGCGGCGACGGCGGCGACGACGGCGGCGGGGTCGGCATCGCCCTCGACGCCCATTGAATTTGTGAGCAGGCTGACGGCGACCGAGTCGACGCCCGGCACGTCCGCGACGGCGCGCTCGACGCGCGCCTGGCACGCGGCGCAGCTCATGCCCGTGACCTTGTATTTTGTCATTTTTGTTACCTCATCAGCTTTCCGAGCGTTTCGATGAGCTCGTCGACGACCTTGTCGTCACCGGCGCGGATATCGCGGACGATACAGTGCCTGATGTGCGAGGCGATGAGCTCGCGGTTGAAGGCGTCCATCGCGGCGGAGACGGCGGCGGACTGAATGAGAATGTCGTTGCAGTAGGCGTCGCGCTCGATCATTCCGATGATGCCGCGCACCTGTCCCTCGATGCGCGAGAGCCGGTTCTTGAGGCGGCGCCGCTCGCCGTCCCCGCGCACCGTCGTTTTCCCGCAGCAGCCTTCGGTCAGCTCGGTCGGTTCGATTTGTTCGTTCATGTCATCTATATTGTCCATTTTATGCTCCTTTTATACCCGTGGGAGGTATCTTTCATGCGTATTATATACCTGTAAGGGGTATTTTGTCAATGGGGTTTGTGAAAAAAATTACGGCGCTCGCCGCGGGAAATTTGCGGCGTCGCCGAATACTGTATTGCAATCGGCAATACAATATGATATAATCAGAAGAAAAGGGGAGGTGAACATTATGGCAAACAAGAGCGCGAACGTGACGGCGCGGGTCCAGCCGGAGATAAAGCGGCAGGCGGAGGCGGTCCTCGAGAAGATCGGGCTGCCCGTTTCGGTCCTGATCGACACGTTGTACAGGCAGATCATCATGACGGGCGGCGTTCCTTATCCCCTCACCGTGCCGAAATTGACGGCGAGGGACGACCTGACCGACGAGCAGTTTGACCGTATGATGGAAAAAGGTTACAGTCAGGCTATATCCGGCGACGGGTTGCCCGCCGACGAAGCCTTTGCCAAGCTCCGCGAGGGGATCTGACCATGCCGTATGAGGTGAAGCTGACTTCGCAGGCGATCGGTCAGATCGAGGAAACGGTACAATATATTTCCAAGATCCTGCTCACGCCGGAGACTGCGCGAAAATGGACAGATACCTTACAACGTGAGATCGAGAAGCTCGGTTCCATGCCGTCAAGATTTCCTCTTACGGAGGAAGAACCGTGGCGCACGAAGGGTATCCGCAAGATGCCCGTTAAAAATTTCCTTGTCTACTATCTGGTTGACGAAGAAAAGAAAACTGTGTGGATCACGGCCGTGATCTACGGCAGCAGGGATCAGATCGAGGCACTGTCGGATATAATGCCTAAGTAAAAAAGCCTTAAAAGTTTTTAAAAGAGGGGTGCGGGGAGGAAGACTTTTAAAGCGCGTCACAGACGCGCCGAAAAGTTTCCTCCCCGCATCTATATCCCTATAAAAACCCCCAACACCGCCTGTAAGCCGGGTTTTGTCGAGTGCTG
>CANROT010000211.1 GCA_947632285.1 uncultured Clostridia bacterium | reverse complement strand
AGACCTTGTCGCGGTAGAGGCGGAGGACATGATACAGCCCGTGCGAATAGAATTCGCTCTGGATCTCCTCCGCGTATTTCGGCGAAACGGTCGTGACCGCGTTCGCGCAGACGATGGCTCCCTTTGTCAGGTTGATGTCGCCGTCATATTCGACGATGCCGCGTACCGTGGACGGCAGGCCGAACACGTCGCCGAGGATCTCGGTCCCGAACACGCCCTGATATTCGATATTATGGATCGTATAGACCGCCTTGACGCGGCGGTAGCGCTCGTCCCCGTTATAGAGCGTGCGCAGATACAGTATCGAGGACGCCGCCTGCCAGTCATTGGCGTGCAGAATGTCCGGGAAGAAGTCGAGACAGCCCATCAGGTCGAGCACGGCTCTGCCGAAGAATGCGAACCGCTCCCCATCGTCATAGCTGCCGTAAAGGGACGGACGCTTGAAATAGTATTCATTATCAATAAAATAGTATATAACACCGTTGTGCTCGCACTCTAATATGCCGCAATACTGGTCGCGCCAGGCGAGCTTGACCGACGTCTCGTATACGAGACGCATTTTTTCTCTCATTTCCGAACTGATCACACCGTAAAGCGGGATCACGACGCGGATATCGCTGTCGGGATAGAGCGACTTCAGCGCCGCCGGCAGCGAGCCCAAAACATCTCCGAGTCCACCGGTAGCCGCAAACGGAACGGCTTCCGAACCTGCGAATAATACTTTCATCTCTGTATCCTCCCTTTTTTATTTGTCCGGCTGACCCGATATCTTATTCCGTATCGGTCACCGACTAAATAGTATATCATATTTTTTTGCGGATTGCAACAGTATTTTGCCACTTAAAGCTATATAAAACGCAACGCTCCGCGGCGGGCGCAGATCGGCGCCCGGACCGGGAGCGATACGGTTTATTTGTCAGATCATTCTGCCCTTTGCGACATATATCGGCATAGAGCGCGCGCCCGACAGCGTCACCCCGTCCCGAATGACGACGTCCTTGTCCGTGAGGACATAGTTGAGCGATACGTTGTCGCCGGTGAACGTGTCCTGGAATATGATCGAGTTCTTTATGACCGCCTTTTTGCCGACCTTGACGCCGCGGAACAGTATGCTGTTCTCGACGTGCCCGTCTATCACGCAGCCGTCCGCAATCAGGGAATTCCTGACGACGGCGCCGTCATTGTACTTCGCGGGGGCCGAATTGCGGACCTTCGTATAGATCGGGCGGTTCTTCGTCTCGAAGAGCTCTTCCCTGATCTTTTCGTCGTGGATCAGCTCAAGCGAGTGCTTGAAGTATTCCTCCATCGAGGATATAACGGCGAAGTATCCGTCATATCTGTACACTCTGAAGTTTGCGTGTCCGATGTTCCTGCCGATGATGTCCCGGTTCATGCTGACGTAGTTGTGCGCGATGGCGTCGAGCACCATCGTTTTCAAGTATCTGCTGCTCATCACGAGGATGTTCAGCGAAACGTCCGCCTCGCCCGAAAAATCGGTGGGGTACGACATTATGTCCGTTATCTCGCCTGACTCATTCGACGAAAACATCGTCGTCATTCTTGCCTGTTCCGGCGTCAGGTTCACGTGCTTGACGGCTATCGTCATATCCGCATCGTTTTTGATGTGGTCGTCGATTATGTCGTTGAGGTCGATATTGCAGATGACGTCGCAGTCCGTCATGACGATATAATCGTCGGTTATGTGGTTGATCGCGTCGTTTATGCTCTTGAGCGCTTCAAGGCGCGTCTCATAGAGCGCGTTGCGGTTGTTCGCGAAGGCGGAAATGAACGGCGGGAGTATCTTTATACCGCCGCGCGTGCGCGCGAGATCCCAGTCCTTGCCGCTTCCGAGATGGTCCATCAGCGAATGATAGTTGTAATGCGTTATGATGTTGACGTTCGTGATCCCCGAATTGACCATGTTCGAAAGCGCAAAGTCTATGAGCCTGTACCTGCACCCGAACGGGACGGACGCGAGCGTGCGCATTCTTGTCAGCTCCGAGATATTGGAGTCATGTATATTTGAAAAAATAATACCTGCTGCAGACATATCTTTTTCCCTTTCTGCTCCTTTATTTTTCAACGGCATTCAGCATCGTCCCGTCGGGAACGATCGTCTCCGGCTCGAGCTCGAGCCCCGGGGAGAGCAGCGTCAGCCCGGAGGCCGCGTCCCTGGGCTTGCCTATCGAGCTGCCGGCGCCTATCACGGTACCGCCGCCGACTATGCTGTAATTGACGTTTGCGCCTTTTCCGATCCTCGCGCCGCTCATCACGACGGAATCTCGCACGTAAGCGCCCTCAACGACGACGCCGTTTGACAGCACGCAGTTCTCGACGACACCGTATATCTTGCAGCCCTCGGTCACGATGGAATTGCGTATCTCGGCGTGCTCGCCGACGAAGTGCGGGGGCTCGGCGTTGTTCCTCGAATATATCCTCCAGTCGCGGTCGTGCAGGACGAACTTCGGCTCCGAGCCGAGCAGGTCCATGTTCGCCTCCCAGAGCGAGGTGAGCGTTCCGACGTCCTTCCAGTACCCGCAGAACGGGAACGTGAACATACGG
>CANROT010000210.1 GCA_947632285.1 uncultured Clostridia bacterium | reverse complement strand
TCCCCCCTTGTGCCGGAGGGTGGATCCATAAGGCGGGGGTTCCGGAGTAACCCCCGCCTTGTGACAAAAAACTTTTGAGATAAAGAAACAAATTTTTCCAAAGAAAGAAAAGGAACCCGGCTGTCGGCAGGAAGGCAATATAACCCCCGCTGCGGGGGCATAGGGGCAGAGAATGAGGACGCCTCATGAGTCCTTATACGTCTTAATTATCGTTTCCGCCACGCTGCGTTTCGTAACGCACCTGTCCATCGCCTGCCGCTCGATGTAGCGGTGCGCCTCCGCCTCCGTCATCTTGAGGTTGTCGATGAGCAGCCACTTCGCGCGGTTGACGAGCTTCATGTCCTCTAATTTTTCCTCCGCCGCGGCGGTACGGCTGCGAAGGCGGCGCTGGCGCTCCGCCATAGCGCACATATAATCCGCCGTCTTAACGAGCATCGGCAGCGATACCGGCCTCTCGACCGTCAATATCCCGTGCGCGCGCGCCTCCTCGCGGACGCGGACGTAGTCGTCGGCGTGCAGGATAAGCAGCACCGCCGCGCCCGATTCGGCGGCGTCCACGGCGAGGCGGCGCGCCTCGTCGTCGTGAGGCGACGCATTGATGAAATACAGCTCATAGACGCGGCCCTGCGAGAGCTCCCGCGCCTCCGCGGCGGACGCGGCCGAGGCGAGCGGCGAATATTCCTCCGGCGGCAGCGCCTCCGACAGCGCCGAATACAGCTTTCCCGCCGGCGAAACGACAAGCGCGCTGTACATATCCCCACCTCCCCGCAGAAAAATCGACGTTATAATATAATTGTACCACACGATCGCGCATTTTGCCACTTTTTTGCGAAATGTTTTCGCTTGAAAAAAATCTCCCGATGCGTTAAAATTTTTTTGCGCCCGCGCGAAATATCCGCGCGGAAAATGCGACTCTATATGATGAAGGTACCTTTTTAATATACATACACGGAGGCGGACGCTTGGAGGACGCGAAAATAATCGAGCTCTTGTGGCACAGATCCGAGGAAGGACTGTCCGAGCTCTCAAAAAAATACGGGAAAACGCTCTTCCGCGTCGCCGAAAACATACTCGGCAGCCGCTCGGACGCCGAGGAATGCGTCAATGACGCGTACCTCGCCTGCTGGAACACGATCCCGCCGGAGAACCCGCGTGAGCTGCTCGCCTACGCCTGCCGCATAGTGCGGAACGTCTCCGTCAGCAGGCACAGGAAGAACGCGGCGAAAAAGCGGCGCGGCACCGGCTACGACAGGGCGCTCGACGAGCTCGAATCGACGCTCGCCTCGGACGAGAGCGTCGAGGCGGCGCTCTCCGGGGACGAGCTTTCGCGGTGCATAAACGCGTTCCTCGGCAGGCTCGACGAGTCGACGCGCGTGATGTTCGTCCGCCGCTACTACTATTCGGACTCCGTTTCCGACATCGCGAGGGCGATGAGAATGTCCGGCAGGGCGGTGTCCGTCCGGCTGTTCCGCGTCCGCGAAAAGCTGAGAGAATATCTGAAGAAAGAGGGGTATCTGAAATGAATCGGGAGACCATTTCAAACGCGATCGATAATATAAGCGACGAATATATCGCCGAGGCGGGAAAATACACAGTCAGCGCCGAGGAGCGGCGGGACGGGGTGATATTGCGCTATGTCGCCGCCGCCTGCGCCGCCGTGTTCGCCTTTGCAATTATAATACCGACGGCGACGCACGTCATAAAGCTCGCCTCAAATCCCGGCCCGAGCACGCCTCAGCCCGGCGCGACGGCCGCCGCCCCGGGCAACACGCTCCCGCCGTCCGACACGGACGGAGAATTTACGTCGCCCGATACTGGCGTCGAGTATGTGCCGGACGTTGTCGCGGACGAGCATAACCGCATCGGCGAGGGCGCGGTCGATCTGATAGAGACCGGCATGGCGCTCGAGGACCTCATCGGGGCGCTCGGGCAGCCGAGCTATATCATCGAAGACGGGCTATATTGGCTCAGATACGTGCTCGAAGGCGACACAGGCATCGTCAATATATACACCACGCGCCGCGTCGGCGTCGGCTATTTCGTCTCCGACGTGGAGGTGATCCGGTTCAACATGAATTTCGGCGAGCCGTATGCGCCCCCGGCAGATGACGGGCACGTGTCGCTCTCGTTCGCGGACAGAGAGGACGGCAACATTTTCTCGATAGACGAGCCGGCGGTCGAATTCAAATTCTACAATCATACGGACGGAGCCGTCGCGCTGCACGAGCTCTATATGCTCGAAAAGATGACGGAGGACGGCTGGCGCTCGGTCGGGCTTGCGACGGAAGAGGCGGAAGCCGCCATGGGCAGGACATATGACTCCCTCGGCGTGACAGATATCTCCCTTCAGGTGTGGGGGTACTTCGGTATGCTGTCCCCGGGCAGATACAGGATACGCGCCGTTGCAGTCGGCGCCGGGGGCGAGGAATATTCCGCCTCGTGCGAATTTTATATCGCGCTTTCGACCGTGCGCCTGTTCGGCGAGATGCTCGATGCCGACGCGAACAATTTCGTCCCGGCGTCCGATGCGGCGTGCGTGACCGTGGGCATGAACTGGAAGAATGTTATGGCTTTGCTCGGCAAGCCAGCGAGTATATTAAGATTCGACCCGCTCCGGGTGCGCTACGTCTGCGAGG
>CANROT010000209.1 GCA_947632285.1 uncultured Clostridia bacterium | reverse complement strand
CACGTTCGTGCTCTCCGGGGCGGGGCTCAAGATAGGCTCGGTCTTCGGCGAAAAATACAAAAAGCCCGCGACTGTCGCGGGCGGCGTGATCCTCATCTCGCTCGGCGTCTTCATTCTCGGCGAGCACCTGTGGTGGTAAATATTTACGGCGATCTGCCTTGATTTTTTCACGGCAGATCGCCGTATACCGAAAAGCTGTCCGTTTTGTTGTGATCCAAGAGATAATCGGCGACATACGCGGACGCGTATATGACGCGCGCCCCGGCGTCAAGACCGAAATCCGCGCCGCTCTTGTAGACGGGGCCGTGTATGCCGAAGATGACCTCGTCCGCGTCCCGGCACATCAGGCGCGCGGACTCAAATATTTCACTTTCGTGTACGGAAGCGCCGATGTATACGGTCCTCTCGCCGTCACGCTCGAAGCCGAGCGCGATCGTCGGGTGCGTTGACCGCTTTATAAATGACGTCGAAAGCGTTTCGATCTGCGTCTTGCCGAACGAAAGCTCCGTCCCGCGGTCGTATTCGAGGACGGTGACGCCGTATTTCTCCGCCACATCGCAAATAGAGTCGAAAATGCCGTACTCCGCCTCCGTTTCGGGCGAAGGGAGCAACAGCCTGTCCACATACCGGCGGCTGCAAAGGCGCTCGATCGTATTTATATGGCGTCGGTGCAGATGCGTGAGCATATATGCCCCGATCCTGTCGCAGTCGGCGCTGCTCACCGCGTCATTGGTCGGGCTCCACGTTCCGTCCGTGATGTCACAGATCAAGACCTCCCCGCCGTCGCGGACGAGAAAAACGTCGTTTTTGCCTCGGTTCATGTAAAATACGCCGTCCGCGTGCGCGGGCAGTATGACCGAGACTGCGGCGGTGACCGTGAATATCGCGCCCGCCGCGCAGAACGCGCATATCGCGCCGCGCCTCTTCATAACGAGCGAGGAAAACAGGCAGACCGCAACGGCGGCACATGCAATCGTCGCCGCGATCGACTCTCCCGACAGCATGATCCCCGCACCGCGTATCTGCGAGATCGCGCCCGCCGTGCCGGCGGTAAATTTGCAGATCGCGCCGCACAGAAGCGCGGGCGCCGACACGAGCGCGGGCGACCACGATAAAAGGAGCAGGAGCGGGCAAAGATAAAGTATCAGCTTGACAGGCAACGAGAGCAGGAGCGCCGACAGCGGCGACAAAAGCGATATTCGCCCGAACGAGAGCCAAGAAACCGGCAGCGTGAACAGCATCGCCGAAACGGAGATCATGACCGAGACGTACAGCCACGACGCAGCGCGTGATATACATTTGCATAACACGCCGTGCTCCGCAAATTCGTGCACGGCTTTTTTCATTCCGTCCGTGAAGAACAGCTTGTCCGCAAAGAGGCAGCCGAGCATCGCCGTCACCGATAAAAGCAGCCCAACGTCTCCCGCCGAGCCGGGCGAGACGAGCATGATTAAGGCGGCTGCCGAAAACAGAGACGTCACACTGTCCGCCTCGCGCCGCGCGAAATTTTCAAGATAGTATATCACCATCATCAGCCCCGCCCTTGTGACGGACGGAGACAGTCCCGTCAGCAGCATATAGGCAACTGTAAAACACATGAGCAGCGCGCAGCGCGGCGTCTTTCTCATGAAGCGGCGCAGGAGCCTGTCGAGCCCGCCGATGAGGACGGAGAGGTGCAGCCCGGAGACGGCGAGCAGATGCAGCGCGCCGATGTATGTAAAGTCGCGGTAGATGACGTCGTCCAGCTTTTCCCTGTCGCCGACGAACAGCGCCTCCGGTATGCCGCCGCCATCATTTCCCGAAACGGACGCCAGTACGGACGAAATGCGCTCGCGCAGCCTGCCGACCGCAATGTCAATGCCCTCGTGCTCGTCCGCGTATGACAGCGCGTCCGCCCCGGACACGCTCGCCCTGACGAGCACGCCGTGCGCGATGTAATACGATCCCCACTCGTCCCCGGCGAGGGATTCAAATTCGACATTTGCGGAAAATTCATCGCCGAGCTCGAATCCGACCGCGAAATCGGCCTCCAAAATCGCGCCCGCGCGCGTCTGTCTGCCGTCCACGGACGTGAGCGTCACGCGGTACGATCCGGAATAGCCGTTCTCGTATTCAACGTCGGTCACATACCCGTTCACAAACGCGCGCTCCCCGCCGCGTGCGCTCCATGACGCGCACCAAACGTCAAAAAACACATACGAAACGGCGACGGCGCCGAGCGCGAACAGCGAGACGGCGGCTATAGCGCCGCGCATTTTGCGGAGCGGCGCAAAAATTTCCCATCTCTTGACGGACGATGCCGCGAGCGCAAATACGGCAAGCATCAAAACGGCAGCTCCGAGCAAAAGTTTCATTTCGCCCGACATATACCGCGCCGCGACGGAGACGGCGACAAACGCTGCCGCGGCGGACGCGAGCGGGCGGTCGTGAAAGAGCCTCACCGTGCCGAGAGCTGCCTGCGGCGCCTACGCCTTCCGCGCACGGACGCACCTGCCGCCGCCGCGACGTAAACGGCAAGATCAACAGCCACGACGGACGCCCCGGCGGGCAGCGAAAGCTCACATGAAATCAGGAACCCGACGAGGAAGCATAAAACGGACGACACGCCCGCCGCGATGACGACACCCTTAAAGCTGCGGCACAGCTTCA
>CANROT010000208.1 GCA_947632285.1 uncultured Clostridia bacterium | reverse complement strand
CATAGCGATCATGAACACCGTTTTAAGGCTTATCGCGCCCGCGTTCTCGCCGACGATGCCCTCCATCATGCTCTGCATCATGGAAACGGCGTCCGTGCTGACGTAATTTCCTTCCTTATCTTCAACGTACACGTTGAGCGGCACGTCGAATTCATACATTATCGAGCTCGCGTAATCGTCGAGCGGGAGCTTTCCGTTATCGTCCTTCTCGGTCTCTATATACTCCTTGAACGAGGAAAGGTTGTTCTTCGTCGTCTCGACCGTGTTCATCGCGTTGATGAAGTCATACATCATGTTGTTCGCGTAAACATAAGTCGCGAGCTCTTCCTCGGTCCTGTCGAACTTGTCGCGCCCGCTCTCCGCCGTGCTGCGGAAGATGCTGCCGATATCGACGGACTCCGCCTGGAGCGATATCGGGTACGAGGACAGCGTGTCCTCCTGGACCTGATTTATATACAGCTTGATGCCGGTCGAAAGCGAAAGGATCAGCGCTATACCTATAATACCGATGCTCCCGGCGAACGCCGTCAAAAACGTCCTCGCCTTTTTCGTCATCAGGTTGTTGCACGAGAGCGACAGCGCCGTCAAAAAGCTCATCGAGGTGTGCTTCGTCTTTTCCTTTACCGTCTTTTCGGACGGCGTGGGCGTCCCCTCGCCCTCGGCGGGCGTATAGGGGTCGCTGTCCGAGGTGATCTGCCCGTCGAGCAGGCGGACGATCCTCGTCGCGTACTGTTCGGCAAGGTCGGGGTTGTGCGTCACCATGATGATGAGGCGGTCCTTCGAAATCTCCTTCAGTATTTCCATTACGCCGACGCTGTTTTCGGAGTCGAGCGCGCCCGTCGGCTCGTCCGCAAGCAGGATCTCCGGGTCGTTCACGAGCGCGCGCGCTATCGCAACGCGCTGCATCTGACCGCCGGACATCTGGTTCGGCTTTTTCGTGAGCTGGTCGCCGAGCCCGACGCGCTCGAGCGCCTCCTTCGCGCGGCGGCGCCGCTCAGACTTTGAGACGCCGGAGAGCGTCAGCGCGAGCTCGACGTTTGAAAGCACAGTCTGATGCGGGATCAGGTTATACGACTGAAAGACGAACCCGATGCTGTGGTTGCGGTACGCGTCCCAGTCCGCGTCGCGGAAGCTGACCGTGTTCCGCCCGTTGACCGAGAGCTCGCCGTCCGTATACCTGTCGAGCCCGCCGACAATGTTCAAAAGCGTCGTCTTCCCGCAGCCGGAGGGGCCGAGGACCGCGACGAATTCGTTCTTTCTGAATTCGATGTCGATACCGCGCAGCGCGTGTACGACCGTGTCTCCCGACACGTAATCCTTCGTTATATTTTTAAGCTTAAGCAAGAGCGTTGCCTCCTGTCCATGTACTAACCACGTAATACAGCAGTATTATATTACCGCCCGCGCTGTTTTTTGTCAAGCGACTTCTAAAAGAGTTCTCCAAATGTTCACAAACACGTCACCCGGCGCCGCAATTTCCGCTCACCTCTTGAAAAAATGACGGGAATGCTGTATACTTATGGGGACGTGATTGTAAAAAATCACCTTTGCGAAAATCGGGGGGTAACAATATGGGAAAGCTTGTAACATTCGGTGAGCTCATGCTCCGGCTCGAGCCGCCGGAGCGCCTGCGCATCTCGCAGGCACATTCGTACAGCGTGCAGTACGGCGGGGGCGAGGCGAACGTCGCCGTTTCCGCCGCTAACTACGGCATGGAGGCGGAATTTGTCACGCGCCTGCCGAAAAATCCGATTGCCGACGCGGCGATACGCGAGCTGCGCGGCCTCGGCGTCACCGTCTCGCATATTGCGCGCGGCGGGGACCGTATGGGGATATATTTTGTCGAGCACGGCGCGTCTCAGCGCGCCTCGAACGTGATCTATGACCGCGCGCACTCCGCCGTCTCCGAGTCGTCGCCCGCCGACTATGACTGGGACGAGATATTTGACGGCGCCGAGCGCTTCCACTTCACGGGGATAACGCCCGCGCTCTCCCCCGCCTGCGCCGGGATCTGCGCGGACGCGCTCCGCGCCGCAAAGCGTCACGGCGTCATCGTTTCGTGCGACCTCAACTACAGGAAAAAGCTCTGGTCGACGGAGGAGGCGAACCGCGTCATGTCCGCGCTGATGGAATACGTCGACGTCTGCATCGCGAACGAAGAGGACGCCGACCGCGTCTTCGGCATTCGCGCCGACGACACGGACGTCACCTCCGGCACGATCTCGGACGAGGGCTACCGCAGCGTCTGCCGACAGCTCACCGAGCGGTTCGGCTTTTCGTCCGTCGCCGTGACGCTGCGCGAAAGCATCAGTGCCGACACGAACAAATGGTCCGCGATGCTCTATCGCGGCGGCGAGTTTTATAAATCGAAGAAATACACGGTCGAGATCGTCGACCGCGTCGGCGGCGGGGACAGCTTCTCCGGCGGGCTGATATACGCGGATCATGCAGGGTTGGAGCCGCAGGCGGCGCTCGAATTTGCGGTCGCCGCGAGCTGCCTCAAGCACTCGATCGTCGGCGACTACAACCGCGTCTCAAAAGAGGAGGTCTCCGCCCTCGCCTCCGGCGACGGCAGCGGGAGAGTGTCGAGGTAAAAGGCAAGATTATAGCGCGGGGGAGGGGAACTTTCGGGAAAGTTCCCCTCCCCCGCACCCAGTCTGTCGAAAAAGCGTGCTCACGGGAGAAAGGGGGCACGCTTTTTTATTGGCAGAATTAAGTTAATGGAGAA
>CANROT010000207.1 GCA_947632285.1 uncultured Clostridia bacterium | reverse complement strand
TCCGGCGGCGACGATCGCCTCCTTGTTCGCCATACATATCCGGCGGCATCGCCGCGCAGCATTCATCATCGGCACGGCGGCCGCCATGCCGGAAATGGCAACGACGGCGCAGTCCGCGTCTGTTTCGTCGGCTGCCGCAGCAACGCCGGCCTCCCCGCCGTAAACCTTTATCCCGGTGTCGGCGAGAGCCGTTTTCAATCGGCGCGCGGCGGCCTCGTCCGCCATCGCCGCGATGCGCGGGGAGTATTTCCTGCATATCGCCTCAAACTCGCGGTCGCGCGAACCGGCGGTCAGCACGTCTGTCGGCGCGCCGAGCGAGTCTGCGACCGAGAGCGTTTGCCTGCCTATAGATCCGGTCGCACCGAGGACCGTTATGCGAGGCGCGGTCATGTTTTCAATCATAATATGATTTTACGTCCGTTTTATCTGAAATATGTAAAAAACTTTGTGAGCACGTACAAAAACGGCACAGACGCTATGACGCTGTCAAACCTGTCGAGCATGCCGCCGTGCCCCGGGAACATGTCTCCGAAATCCTTTATCCCGTGCTCGCGCTTGATATACGAGGCGTTCAGGTCCCCGATCTGCGAAGCTATCGAGAGCAAAAGCCCGGTCCCGATCAGGGCGGCGTAATCGACCGCGATCCCGGCGGCCGCCGAGACGACGAATCCGTACAGCGCCGTGAAGAGGCAGCAAAAGACCGTCCCCCCGACGCTGCCCTCGACCGTCTTTTTCGGCGAGACGCGGGGGATCAGCTTGTGCTTCCCGAAGAAGCTGCCGCAGAAAAACGCGAAGCTGTCCGTTATCCATGAGCCGATAAACACCATCGGCAGGATAAATCCGCCGTACTCCGACCTCGATATCGAGACGACGGAAACGGCAGCCGCCGAAACGTATACGAACATCAAAAACAACTCGGCCCTCGGCGATATCTTCAGCTTTTAAAGGCCGAACACGCCGACCGCGTAGAGCAGATAGACGGCGAAAAAGCCCGCAGACATAAACAGCGGTATATATTCGAGGCTGCCGACGCTGCTCCACCCGAGCGCAAACTGCGCTATCGGAAACGCGGCGCCGAGCACGCATATCACGACGGTCAGGGCGCGGCCGCCCGGCACCTTGCCGTCCGCCAGCCCGACGCAACCGGCGACCTCAAAAAGCGAGATTGCCGCGATGACCGCCCAGACGAGCGGCGTCACCGCCGTATCGTAAAAAATGAGAGCCGGCACGAGCACGATGACGAGCGCCGCGCCGGTTAATATTCTTTTAAGCATATGTAAATTTCCCGATTTGCATTATTTGCCGACAACGCCGCCGTAGCGCCGCTCGCGGGCATAAAAATCCGCGACGGCTTCGTCGACGTCGGAGGGCTGCATATCCGGCCACAGCGTCGGCGTGAAATACAGCTCCGAATATGCCGCCTGCCAGAGCAGAAAATTCGAGAGCCTGCGCTCGTTCGCCGTGCGGACTATGAGGTCAGGGTCAGGGCACCCGGCCGTGTACAGGTGCGACGAGAGCGTCTCCTCCGTTATCGGCTCGCCGGAGGCGGCGAGCTCGGCGGCGGCGCGGACGATCTCCGCGCGCGAGCCGTAGTTGAGCGCGATGTTCAGGCGCAGCTCATAATGGGCGGATATCTCTTCGAGGCGGCGCATACGCTCCGCCATTTCGGGCGTAAAAACGGATTTGTCGCCGAGGAACGTGTATCTTATCTTGTTCTCCTCGAGCTCGTCCTCCGCGCCCTTTATATACTCCCCGAGCAGCGAAATGATCCTGTCGACCTCGTTTTTCGGTCTTGACCAATTCTCCGTCGAGAACGCGTATACGGTGACGACCTTGATCCCGATATCGCCGCAGTAGCGCACGATGCGCTTGAACGTCTTCGCGCCCTCCGTATGCCCGAATTCGCGCGGCAGACCGCGCTTTTTCGCCCAGCGCCCGTTCCCGTCGAGTATGAACGCTATGTGCGTCAGCCGCTCGTCGACGCGCAGCGTCGTTTTATTTTTGTCAAATAAAGCCATTCTGACTCCCGGTCATGCGCCGTTCGGCGCGTAAATAGAGAAAACTGCGGCGGCGGGACTTCCCGTCCCGCCATGCCGCACGGTAAAAGCTTCGCTCTCTGGCTCAGACGGACATTATCTCCTTGACCTTGCCCTCGGTCACGCGGTCGACCTCTTTGATATACTTGTCGGTCAGCGTCTGAATGTCCTTCTCCGCCTGCTTTTCCTCGTCCTCCGTCAGCTCGCTCGACTTTTTCTGCGCCTTTGCGCGATCCATGGCGTCGCGGCGAATGTTGCGGACGGCGACCTTTGCCTCCTCGCCGAGCTTTTCGACCTGCTTTTTCAGTTCGCGGCGGCGCTCCTCGTTGAGCTGCGGAACAGCGAGCCTGATCAGCTTGCCGTCGTTCTGGGGAGTTATCCCGACGTCGGACGTGAGGATAGCGCGCTCGATCGCCTTGAGCGAGGTCGGATCATAGGGGGAGATGACAAGCGTGCGCGCATCTGCGGCGCGGATCTCCGCCATCTGCGAGATGGGCGTCATCGCTCCGTAGTATTCGGCGCTCACGCGCGACAGGATCTCGGGATTTGCGCGCCCCGCACGGATCGTGCCAAGGTTATCCGAATAAGCGGAAATGGACTTCTTCATTCTGGTCTCAAATTCGTCTGTCTTGAATTTCATTTTTGTCTCCTCCGTTTTATTTTATAGTATTGTTTACTTTGTATGTGTCACAACGGTGCCGATCTCGTCGCCGCACACGGCGCGGACGATGTTGTCCGGGCCTTCAAGCG
>CANROT010000206.1 GCA_947632285.1 uncultured Clostridia bacterium | reverse complement strand
GAACGGGGGAGTCCGAGACGGTCAGCCTGCTCCGCACGAGCGCAGGCGCGCCCGGGGAGGATTCACAAGGAGGGGGTTTAATCCCCCCTCCTTGTGCCGGCAGGTGGATCCATAAGTGCGAGGGAAATGTCTGCTTCGCAGCCATACGACACCCGCTTCGCGGGGTCTGGGTTCCGGAGTACCCTCCTCCTTATGACTAAATACTTTTGCGATAAAGAAGAAAATTTATGCAAAGAAGGAAAAGGAACAATTCAGCCGCGCCAGCGAAATGACAAACCCGCCGCATTATTTAACATCAAAAAACCACTTGAATTTTACGAAAAATAAGCATATAATAATAGCAGCAACCGCAGGAGGAGGACATAAAAATGCCGAATATAAAACCTGTATCGGATCTTCGGAACTATACGGAAGTGCTTCGCGACATCGCCGTCGGAGAGCCGGTGTTCCTCACGAAAAACGGACGGGGAAGATACGCCATCGTCGATATCGAGGAATATGAACGAACGCGCGCGATCGTCAAGCTCATGGGGGAAATTTCCCGCGGCGAAAAGAGCGCCGCAAAAGAAGGCTGGGTCGATATCGCCGCCGCCGAGCAAATGCTCGGAATAGAAAATGTCTGAAATAAAGCTCTCGCCGGACGCAATATCCGACCTGCGGCACATACGGGAGTATCTCGCGGAAGAATTTGCCGAAAAAGCCGCCGATGACACGCTCGCGGGCATAATGAAACGCGTCCGCCAGCTCTCGGTTTTTCCCGAAAGCGGCGCTCCGCTCTCATCAATTATAGATATTGAAACTGATTATCGCTTTCTTGTCTGCGGGAATTACATGGCTTTTTACCGTGTGAAGAATGATGTTGTATATGTCGTCCGCGTCCTGTACGGGAAAAGCAATTTTATGCGCACGCTCTTCGGCGATCGCGCGTAACACGGAGGCAGCCCCATGTACACAACGGAAGAATACATCAAAATGCGATACGACCACCTCGGTCGGGGACTCGCGTACCGTGCGCGGAACAATGAGGAGCACGAATCATGGTACGCCGAGGCACAGACGCGCCTGTCTGAGCTCCTCGGGCTGCCGCGTATGCTCGACACCGACCCCGCGCCGAGGAAAACAGCGTCCCGCCGCTATCGCGGATTCACATGCGAGCGCTGGGAGCTCGACACCGAGCCGTCCGTCACAATGCCGCTTTATCTCCTCACCCCGGACAAGCCGAACGGCGCCGCCGTCATAAGTCCCCACGGCCACGGCGGCGGCAAGGACGAAAACGTCGGGATAGTGCTCCGCCCCGGCGAGACCGCCGGCGAGGTATACGACGCGCCCGACACGTTCGCGGTCACGCTCGCGCGCCTCGGATACTGCGTCGCCGCCCCGGACGCGCGCGGCGCGGGAGAGAGGCGCGAGGGCGCGCACGCGGGAGAGGGCCGCGAACGCGAGAACTCGCACCGCGAGATGCTGAACTCGTATATCTCCCTCGGGATAACGCCGCTCGGCGCGATGGTATATGACCTCGCGCGCCTGCTCGATTTCATCGAAACGCTCCCCTTCGTCGACAAGGGGCGCATCGCCTGCGCCGGAATGAGCGGCGGCGGCATGCAGACGCTGTACCTCGCGGCGCTCGACCGCCGCGTCTCGGCGGCGATAACGAGCGGTTACTTTTACGGCTTCCGTGACGCGCTGCTCCGCCAGCCCGGCAACTGCGGCTGCAACTTCGTCCCCGGGCTTTACGAATATTTCGACATGGGCGACATCGGCGCGATGGCGGCGCCGCGCCCGCTCTTCATCGAGTCCGGCACGGCGGACAAGCTGAACGGCGTCTCCGGCATCGAAAACGTGTATTCGAAGGTAAATATCGCCCGCGCCGCATACGAAAATTTCGGCGCCGCCGACCGCCTCGTTCATTCGGTACACAGCGGCGGCCACGTCTTCACCGGCGCGGGAATGGCGGAATTTTTGGCGAAATTCCTGTAAAAATCGCTTCCACATATATCCGGAATATCGTGCCCCCCGGTGTGAAAAAATAACATCGGGGGGCGCGTTTGTCCCCCGGAAAGGAACATAAGCGATGAAAGCATATGAAAATATAAATTCGCCGGTCGACGGCGGCATCAATTCGGGGGACGTCACGAGATTTCCGGACGGCAGCGCGTCGGCGAACGGCGCATGGGAGCTCCCGGCGGGGCTTGCGATGGCGTTTGCACAAGATACAGCCTCTCTTGCGAGGTTTACCGCGCTTTCAAATGAAGAGCAGGATAAAGTTATCGAGAAAGCGCGTAAAGTCTCCACGCGCGGGGAGATGCAGAGCCTTGTAAAGAGCATATAACAACTGCGTTTTTTCATGATTTCCTTGGGTTTTCCCTTTATTTTCAGGCGGAGGAATGGTTCCTTTTCATTCTTTGGAAAAATTTGTTTCTTTATCTCAAAAGTTTTCTGTCACAAGGCGGGGGTTACTCCGGAACCCCCGCCTTATGGATCCACCCTCCGGCACAAGGGGGAGACCCCCTTGTGAATCCCCCTTATAGGGGGCGCTCCTCCGAGCCATGGGGGTGTTTTTTCATTTTCCGCTCCCGCGAAGGGGCGGCACACAACAGCGCTTGAGCAGCTTTTGAACGCTGTCGCGGGCTGCGGCAAAGTTTCGGCAGCTATGCTTTTGATAGGCGCTGCCCGGCTGCGGCGTTCGTTTCGGAACTCGTGATAACGAGCGGTTCGGCTGCTGGGAACGGATTCATATCCCGCGTGTTCTTCAAAGCGGTTTCGTCCCCTTGAATACGAACGGCATGA
>CANROT010000205.1 GCA_947632285.1 uncultured Clostridia bacterium | reverse complement strand
TAGGTCCTCGGGCTTGTCCACGGGTGCGGTGCTCTCGATCCTGCGGGCGACCAGATAGTCGGACAACTTGACCTTGTCGCCGTAGACGTTCGTATAGCGCTGCTCCGCGCCGCTCTTATCTTCACCGAATACAACGAGGTTGAGCCTGTATTTCAGCGCGAGGGTGCCCGCGTTGCGCACCCGCAGGTACACGTATTCTGTGCGCCCCGGCTCCCACAGCGCGCTCCCGGCAAACAGATCCGTGCCGTCCTCAACGGGCTTCCACGCCGTGTCATCTATCGTGCCGCCGCTCGCGGCCTCCCTCGGCGCGTACTCCAATGCAATATCCAGATTTCCGGCAACGATCCTGTTGCTGCCGCTCGTCAGACTGTCCGTAAACCAGGCAAACGTACTGCCGGCGAGCATCGCACAGCAGACGATAACGGAGGTGACGCTGCAAAGCAGAGCGGCTTTAGTTCTTCCGTACCTTGTCATTATGATTATCCGCCTTTCCGCAAACGGCGCCCGAGGGGTAATGAAGCCCGGACGCGGCCGCACGAAGAAATTTTTAAAAAAAGCTTGCGCTCCCCGCAAAAAGCGAAGAGACAGAGACGTTCGGCAGGCCCGAACGGTACCGGGCTCCCGGCCGCCCGCTCCCCGTCAATCAAAAGGTACGAGCCGAAGCTTGTACCCTTTGATTGACGGTCTCCCCCTAAGGGGAGGCCGTCACGAGACAATTAAATTTTATTTGCCCCAAGAGGTAAGAATCCGTGATGTGTCGCCGCTGTCGATCTTGCCGTCACGGTTCAGGTCGTACTTGACTCTCGAATCAGCCTTGCTGGTGTCAAGGGTGGTGCCGAAACGGTTGCTGACCTCAGTCTGATCCTTACTATCGATTTTTCCGCTGTTGTCGATATCGCCTGCGAGGAAGGTAATCGTCGCCTTAGTGACCTCTTCAGCGCCGACCGTCACGACAGCCTGCTCGCTGCCCATGGCGTTATTCCAGACGTTAACGGTTGCGTCATCTGTCAGTTTCACAGTGGTGCGGTACTGACGGTAGCCGGCACCGGTGAAGGTCAACGTGTAGGTCTGATCCTTCGGGAGGTTGAGGGCGAACTTATATCCATTATATGAGCCGCTGCCGATATTAATGGAATCGAATGCGATTTCCGCTCCGTCCACATACGCCTCATCGGCCGTAAAGTAACCGTCCGAGCCAAGGTGAGCAACGATCGGCGCCGTCAAAGCAGCGCTTTCGATCTTAACGCTCATCGCGTTATAGTCAGCGATCTGCTCTTCGATTGCGTTCGGGAAGGCAACGTTCACGTTCATAGCCGCCTTATCGCCGTTTTTGAGAGCTTCTGCCCCCGTCATATTATCCAGCACGCCTCTGTCATAGGTGTTGCCGCGGCTGTCATGCTCATATGTATACTGCGTTGCAAACAGGTTGACGCCCACATCGATGGACAGCCCTTCTTCTACCGGTTCTTTCTCCGCATTCACGGCCTTCTTGCCGTTTTTCAGGTTATAATCGTCGTCATTGGCAGAGGGTTCCCAATAGAGCAACACGGCAAAAGTGCGCGTCGCGTCATCATAGTCGATGGTAGAATCTGCGCCACTCGGATCCGGGATCAGGTGATTTGAAAAGCTGAAATCAGAGAGGTTCTCCCAAACCGCAGACGCCATATACGTCGACATATTGCTTGCGGACGGTAAAACGTAGCTGCCGGGAACGACAGCAACCTTCAAAACATCGGCAAGAGACTTGAGCTCTCCATCAACCTCCACATAATTGACAGGCTGCGCGTCGAGGGTAAATTTATATTCCAGCGCGACGTCGCCCTTGTTGCAGATATAGAAGTTCTCGACAACCACAACGCCGGGTTCCCACTTTATATCGGCAGTCTTGTATTTGTGATCGTCGTCGTAGATCGTTTTAAACAGCTCCGTCTCACCCGTTACTTCGGTCGGGTTGACCCACCAGTTGGCCGTTGATGCCCCCGCTAAGTTATCGTAGTACATCTTGACGTCCAAAACGCCGGCTACGATCTTGTTTTCGGCGCTCGTTACACTATCCGTGAACCACGCGAAAGTGCTTCCCACGAGCATAGCGCAGCACATGAGCATGGAAAGTACGCTCATGAGCAGAGCTCTTCTGCTTGTTTTTGTTCTTTTCATTTCAAACTCCTTTGAATTTTTTCGGCACTTTTAAGGTGGAGACGCTCTCCCCGGAAAATGCCGCCGAAATCGGGGCGCGTCTATGCCGTCTTACGGTATTCAGTGAAAGCTTACCGGCAAGGAGGTCCCGTCACCCTCCCTTCCTGTGTCGTTCTTCATCTACGGATATTCTGCAGAGGCCCTCCTTTCCATATTTTTTATACAGCCGCCGTTTCCCGAAAGTGCAACATAATGTTTGTTATGTTGTAAATGCAAATGAGCATCGCCCCGCCCCGGGCGAGCAGAAATAAAAAAGCCCGCCATTTTCCGGGCGCGGCAAAAAACCTCTTCTCTTTTTTTGAAAAAAGAAAGAAAAGAGGCTGTTTGTGCTGCCGAAAATCGGAAAATATATTGGGCTTTTTAAAAAAATTTTCTAACTTTGGGTCGTTTGCTATTGACATTTCCCGCAGCCCGTTATATAATTTTATCCAGTGAGAGATCACCTGCACCGTCAAGCTGCGGGAGATTACAACATAACAAACATTATGTCGAACGGATTGTCGGCGGCGCTTTGTGCGCCGCCTTTTTTATAGTATCAGCCGCATTCTCTCGATTTTCCGCCGATGCTCCGCGCCGCTGGACACGACGTAGATCCGCGTCGTATCGATGCT
>CANROT010000204.1 GCA_947632285.1 uncultured Clostridia bacterium | reverse complement strand
CACCGCTGTGACCGAGATTGTAGAAGTGGGAATTCTTCAGCTCCCTGATGCGGTCGCGGTAGTCCTCCCCGTGGAGGAGCAGCTCCGCCACAGCGTCCCCGGCGGCGGGGACTTCGCTCTTCTCCAAGGCTCTCCCGATCTTCGAGCGCGCCGTCACATCGAACGGTACGAGAGGGATCTTCCCGTAGTCCCTGTTCACCACCTTCATCTCCGTGTTGATGAACAGCGACGGCTTATCCGTCGTGAACGAGAACTCAAACGCGATATTCGACCAGTCCGTGATCAACACGTCCGCCGTGTATACCGTCACATTCGACGAAAAATCCGTCTCTATCACGAAATCCTCCGAGAACCGCGGGCGGTACTTCTCGATGATCCCCTTCATCTTCATCGGGAACCGCCGCACATACTGCGGGTGCGGCCGGATCACGACGCGGTACCCGCGCCCCGTCACCGCCTCGACGAGCTCGTCAAGGCACGAGTCCATGATGTTGTCATACTGCCACGACGGCGCTATCAGCACCGTCTTTTTTTCGTTCTCCGTATGCTCGGAGGCGTTGTACGCCGCTATCATGTTGTCGAGGAGGCCGTATCCGACCTCGACGATGCGCTTACGCTTTGTGTGCCGCAGCTTTTCCATCGCGCGAACCTCTATCGCCTGCTCGCGGCTCACGACGAAAATTGTATTGAACGCGTCGAGCGCGCCCGTCCGGTACGTGAGGTTCAGGCTCGAACAGCCGTGGTCGACGTAGATGTACTCGATATTCTGCTTGACGCGCGAGCGCTTGATGTGGTACTTCTCGAGGTCAGGCGTCGTCATCACGACGATGTCCGCCTCAAGCTTCATCATCAGCGAGATCAGCCGCGTCTCGTCCGCGTAGTACGCCTTTATGCGGGGCTCGCCCTTTTTGAATATCGCGTCGTCCGGGTCGCTCGTCACGTAGTGTATCACGACGTCCGATTTTCGGAGCAGCGCGTCTATCATCGCCTCGAAATATTTGTAGTACCCGCTGCCCTCCGCATAGAAGACGAGGCGCATGCCGGAGATGTTCTCCGGCGCGAAAAATTCCTTGTAATACCGCTTTGCCAGCGCGCGGCAGCGCTTTGCCTCCGCCTTTTCCTCGGCGGCGGACTTCTTCATCGCCTCGAGCGCCTCATAGTCGATGTACTTCTTCGGCGAATATATCGCGTTCACGAGATACATCACGCCTATCGAGAACAGGTTGCCGAACGTCCAGTACAGCCCGACGCCCGCCGGGACGATGAACGCGAAAAACGTCGAGAACGCTATCATGAACGCCGTCATTCCCCACTGGGAGAGCTTGTTCTGCTCGATCTGAAGGACGTTTATGCGGTTCTGGATCACGCACATGACGAGCGCCGAAAGCCCCGCCAGTATCGGGACGATGAAGACCGCGTTCAGGACCGCGATGTTCGGCGTCTCCGCTAAATTGAAGCCGAGGAAGTCCATGCGCAGGGACTGTATCGCGGAGATCACGGGATCGGCGCCGGGGATAGAGGCGAACGCCTCCGGCATCTCCCGCACCTTCTCAACGACCGTGAGCTGCGCCGTTGACCCGAGGTCCGCGACAGTCACGCCGAGGAGCTCCGCAGTTCTCGCGACGAACGCGTCCGCCGTGCCGGAGGCGACGCGCAGAATGTGCTTGAGCGGCTTATATACGACGTCGAGCAGGCCGAAGATTATCGGCAATTGCAGAAGCAGCGGCCAGACGCCCGCCATCGGGCTGTAATGCTCCGCCTTGTAGAGCGCGGTCTGCGCGTCGAGGAACGCGTCCTTGTCGTCGACGTACTGGTATCGGAGCGCGTCGAGCTGCGGCTTCATTCGCACCATCTTTATCGAATTTTTCTGCACGAGCAGCGAGATCGGGAACATTATCACCTTCGTCAGCAGCGTGAAGATGATGATCGCGAGCCCGTAATCGTGGAAAATGTTGTAGCAGAGGCGCATCAGCCAGCCGAGCGGCGTGCCGATCAGCGTGTTTATCAGTTCCATGCGGTCACCGCCCCCGCTCCCCGGTGCAGACGTGCAGCGCCTGCTTTAATATTTCAACGCGGCGGCGCTCTATCGCAAGCTGGCGGCGCAGCTCGCGGTTCTCCGCCATAAGGCCGCCCTCCCCGCCCGTCTCGTCAAACCTGTCGGGCGCACGTTCGGGCTTGTCCTCATCTTCGAATTCGAATTCGAGCGCGTCGAGCTCCCCGTCCGGGAACAGGCCGCCGACATCTTCGTCGGTGGGCGCGGCCGCGTATGCGGACGCTTTTGCGGCATTGACTGCGGCTGCATTTGCGGACGCTTCTGCGGGCGCGTTTGCGGACGCTTCTGCGGCTGCGTTTGCGTCCGCGTATGCGGACACATTTGCAGACGCTGCCGGCAGCTCGTAATCGCCCATGCCGGTGTCGTCGTCATCGTCGTCGTCCCAGTCGCCGCCGTCGTATTCGTCGTCCTTCTTGCCGAACCTCGAGAACGCGCGCTTTATGCGGCGGATATAAAATCCGAACGCGGCGCCCGCCGCGATGACGACCCCGGCGATGATCTGTATGATATACGTCATCGCGGACGGGTCGATGTACGCGGCGACGCGAATATTCAATAGCAGCATTTTTCCTCCCCCGCGTCAGTGCGCGTCGTAGTACGGATATTTTATCGGCTCGCGCGAGACTTCGGTCCAGTTGTCGAAGTCGTTCGCGTCGCCGCGGATCGCGTAGGTGACGAATTCGACGTCGCGGTGGCGGCGCTCCTCGTCGGACGCCTGCATATAGAAGTACCGCACGACGTCCTCGTCCTCGCCGATCGACTCTATCGTGCGCCCGTAGGGCGTCG
>CANROT010000203.1 GCA_947632285.1 uncultured Clostridia bacterium | reverse complement strand
GCCGTTTACGACGCTGTCAAGGCGGAATTCACGGCGCGCAACTGCTACTTCCTCAAGGAGGAGGAGATAGAGACGCTGCGCGGCATTATCCTTGTGAACGGTTCCGCGAACGCGAAAATCGTCGGCCAGTCCGCGGAAACGATCGCAAAGCTGGCGGGGATAGAGGTCCCCGCGGGCACGAAGATACTTATCGGCGAGGTAAAATCGGTCGAGATCACCGAGCCGTTCGCGCACGAGAAATTGTCTCCTATCCTCGCGATGTACCGCGTCAAGACGCTGAATCAGGCGTTCGACTATGCGGAGCGGCTGATCGCGGACGGCGGCTACGGCCACACGTCCTCGATATATATAGACGAGATCAAGGAGCGCGACAAGCTCGCGCGCTTCAACCGCCGCATGAAGACGGGAAGGATCCTCGTGAACACGCCGTCCTCCTTCGGCGGCATAGGCGATATATATAACTTTGCGCTCACCCCGTCGCTGACGCTCGGGTGCGGCTCGTGGGGCGGGAACTCCGTCTCCGAGAACGTCGGGGTCAAGCACCTGTTGAACATCAAGACAGTCGCCGAAAGAAGGGAAAATATGCTCTGGTTCAGATGCCCCGAGAAGGTTTATATGAAAAAGGGCTGCCTGCCGGTCGCGCTCTCCGAGCTCGGCAGCACGCTGCACATAAAAAAGGTAGTTATCGTCACGGACAGTTTCCTCTACAGGAACGGGCACACGCGCCCGATAACGAACAAGCTCAACGAGATGGGTATCCCGCACATCACGTTCTTCAACGTCGAGCCCGACCCGACGCTCGCCTGCGCCAAGGCGGGCGCGCAGGAAATGCTCTCGTTTGAGCCGGACTGCATCATCGCGCTCGGCGGCGGCTCCGCGATGGACGCGGCAAAGATCATGTGGGTGCTGTACGAGCACCCCGAGGTCGATTTCACGGATATGGCGATGCGCTTCATGGACATCAGAAAGCGCGTCTACACGTTCCCGCACATGGGCGAGCGCGCGTACTTCATCGCGATACCGACGTCCGCCGGGACCGGCTCCGAGGTCACGCCGTTCGCCGTTATCACGGACGAGAAGACGGGCATCAAGTACCCGCTCGCGGACTATGAGCTCATGCCGAAGATGGCGATAATCGACGCGGACGTTCACATGACGGCGCCGAAGGGGCTGACCGCCGCGTCCGGCATCGACGCCGTGACGCACGCGCTCGAGGCATACGCCTCGATGATGGCGACCGACTTCACGGACGGCCTTGCGATCAAGGCGCTGCAAAATATATTCAAGTATCTGCCCGCGGCGTATGACAACGGGCCGCACGACCCCGTCGCAAGGGAGAAGATGGCAGAGGCGGCGACGATGGCGGGCATGGCGTTCGCGAACGCGTTCCTCGGCGTGTGCCACTCCATGGCGCACAAGCTCGGCGCGATGCACCACCTGGCGCACGGCGTTGCAAACGCGTTGATGATAGACGAGGTGCTCCGCTTTAACGCGGTCGAGGCACCCGCGAAGATGGGCACGTTCCCGCAGTACGATCACCCGCACACGCTCCACCGCTATGCGGAGGTCGCGGTCGCGCTCGGGCTCGGCGGCAAGACGGACGAGGAAAAGCTCGAAAGGCTGATCGAGGCGGTCGACAAGCTGAAGGAGAGGGTCGGCATCAAGAAGACGATCCGCGACTACGGCATCGACGAGGAGAGCTTCCTTTCGACGCTCGACGAGATGTCGGAGCTCGCGTTCGACGACCAGTGCACGGGCGCGAACCCGAGATATCCGAAGATCTCCGAGATCCGCGAGATGTATCTGTCCGCTTACTACGGCGACAAGCGAAAGATTTAAGGAAAATAAAGCTACGGGGGAGGCGTCGGCCTCCCCTTTATCATACATACGCCGCGCGCGCGCGTCATATAATTGTTCAGAGGATATGACTGCGAGGTGACGGGGAATGAATAATACGGAAAACGACAAAAGAGCGGTGATCTCGACCGTGATCCGGTATGCGCTGATCTCGGTCGCGGCGGCGATACTGTGCTTCGCGCTGGGGAGGCTCGCGCTCGGGCTCGGCGACCGCGGGCGTGATGCGGACGCCGCGCCGGGCGGCGACCGCGTCCGCGTCGTGATAGACGCGGGCCACGGCGGCGAGGACGGCGGGACGTCCGGGAGCGACGGCACGGTCGAGAAGGACGTGAACCTCAAAATAGCGCTCATCGTGCGCGACATATTGGCATCGAACGGTGTCGGTGTCGTCATGACGCGGGAGGACGACAGGCTGCTGTACGACGCATACGGCGATCTCTCCGACTACGCGGGGAAGAAGAAGGTCTACGATCTGCGGAACCGCCTGCGGATAGCGGAGGAGCACCCCGGCGCCGCGCTCGTGAGCATACATATGAACGCGTTTTCGGGAAAGCAGTATTCGGGGCTGCAGGTGTATTATTCGCCGAATGATGCGGAGTCCGCGCGCCTCGCGGGGCTTGTGCAGTCGACGGTGAGGAGCTATATCCAGCCGGATAATGACAGGGAGACAAAGCGTGCGGGGAGCTCGATTTATCTTCTCAACAGGATAAAATCTCCCGCGGTCCTCATCGAGTGCGGGTTCCTCTCAAACGCCGAGGAATGCGGGAAATTGAACGATCCCGCCTACTGTCAGGCGTTGGCGCTCGCCATATCCTCGGCGATAATGGAGTTTATAGCAACGGCGTGAGATTTGTTTCCCTGCCCGGAAACGGGGGCTTATTTGGTTCCTTTTATTTCTTTGGAATAACTCCTTTCTTTATCTCAAAAGTATTTTGTCACAAGGAGGGGGTTACTCCGGAACCCCCTCCTTATGGATCCACCCTCCGGCACAAGGGGGGAGACCCCCT
>CANROT010000202.1 GCA_947632285.1 uncultured Clostridia bacterium | reverse complement strand
CAGGTCGTCCATCGCGTCGAGGTGCTCGACCCAATGCCTGTCAACGCAGGTGAGCAGCACGTTGCGCTCGACGTTGCGGACCCAGTCTGACCCGTACTTCTCTTCCTTCGCGTTGTATATCGACATCGCCCTGTCGGTGAAGAGCTCCTTGATCTTTTCGGGCTTCATTCCGGAGAGCGTTTCCTTTGAAAACTCGGGGTCGGACGGCGCGAACAGGACGCCCTTGTAATTTTGAATGAGCTCGTCGAGCGCCCATGATGTCGGGTCGTCCCCCGTGGCGGCGGAGGCGACGTCTTCACCTATCGTGTTCTTTATCATGCCGATTATCTTGTCGTGCAGATCGAGCCCTTCAAGCACCTCGGAGCGCTGGCTGTAGATCAGCTTGCGCTGCTGGTTCATGACGTCGTCATACTCGAGCGTGTTCTTACGCCTGTTGAAGTTCTGGCCCTCGATGCGCCGCTGTGCTGTCTCGATGGAGTTTGAAAGAATGGAGGCGTCTATCGGAACGTCGTCCGGCAGGCGGAGCCTGTCAACAAGATTGTAGAGCTTGTCGCCGCCGAACAGGCGCATCAGGTCATCTTCGAGCGAGATGTAGAAGCGTGACTCGCCGGGGTCGCCCTGTCTTCCGGAACGGCCGCGGAGCTGGTTATCGATCCTTCGGCTCTCGTGGCGCTCCGTGCCGAGGACGTACAGGCCGCCCGCCTCGCGGACGAGCTTTGCCTCCGGCTCGATATTCTTCTGATATTTTTTGTAAAGCTCCTGATATACGGCGCGCGCCGCGAGCACGTCCTCCGGGACGGACTGAGACGAACCGGTCGCGAGCGCAACCATGCGCTCGTCATACCCGGCGTGCCTCATTTCGGCCTTTGCGAGGTATTCTGCGTTTCCGCCGAGCAGGATATCCGTTCCGCGCCCTGCCATGTTCGTCGAGATCGTGACGGCGCCGAGCTTGCCCGCCTGCGCGATTATTTCCGCCTCGCGCTCGTGATACTTGGCGTTCAGGACCGTGTGCGGGATCCCGGCGCCCTTCAGCCGCTTTGAGAGCGCCTCGGACTTTTCGATCGAGATAGTACCGACGAGGACCGGCTGCCCCTTTTCGTGGCAGCGCTTTATCTCGTCGATGACGGCGTCGTACTTTGCCTTTTCTGTTTTATATACTATATCGTTGTGGTCGACGCGGATCATCGGCTTGTTCGTCGGGACCTCGACGACGTCAAGATTGTATATCTCGCGAAACTCGTCCTCTTCGGAAAGCGCCGTACCGGTCATTCCCGAGAGCTTTTTGTACATTCTGAAATAGTTCTGGAACGTGATGGTCGCGAGCGTCTGGTTCTCGCGCTGGATCTCGACGCCCTCCTTTGCCTCGATCGCCTGGTGCAGGCCGTTCGAATACCGCCTGCCGGGCATCATGCGGCCCGTGAACGAGTCGATTATCATGATACCGTTGTTGTATATCACATAGTCGATGTCGCGGTGCATTATGCCGTGCGCCTTGAGCGCCTGATAGACATAGTGGTTCAGCTCGGAGTTCTCCTCGTCCGCAAAGTTCTCTATGCCGAAAAATTTCTCCGCTTTCGCGATGCCGCGCTCGGTCAGCGTCGTCGTCTTCTGCTTTTCGTCGACGATATAGTCGGCGTTGACGCCCGCGTTCTTGAGGACGTCCTCAACGTCTTCCTTTGAATCGAGCTCTTTTATGACGAACGGCTTCATATGCGAGACGAGTTCATCTGCCTTTGCATACATCTCCGTGGACTCTTCGCCCGCGCCGGAAATAATGAGCGGCGTGCGCGCCTCGTCTATGAATATCGAGTCGACCTCGTCGACGATGGCAAAATTGTGCCCCCTCTGCGTGAGCTGTTCCTTATATTTTACCATGTTGTCGCGGAGATAGTCGAATCCGAACTCGTTGTTCGTTCCGTATGTTATATCGCAGTTGTACGCGTCCTGCTTTTCCTTCATCGTCTGATCGTGGACGACAAGACCGGTCGTGAGCCCGAGAAATTCGTGCACCCTTCCCATTTCCTCGCCCTGGCTGCGCGCGAGGTACTCGTTGACCGTGACGACGTGGACGCCCTTTCCGGTCAATGCGTTCAGATACGAGGGCATCGTCGCAACAATCGTCTTGCCCTCGCCCGTTTTCATCTCGGCGATGCGCCCCTGGTGCAGGAGCACGCCGCAGAGCAGCTGGCAGTTGAACGGGCGCTTGCCGAGGACGCGGTCGCACGCCTCGCGCACGAGCGCGAACGCCTCCGGCAGAATGTCATCGAGCGTTTCGCCCTTTGCGAGCCTCTCCTTGAAGCGGGACGTCTCGGCGAGCATATCCGCGTCGCTCATCGCCTTATATTTCGGTGCGAGCGATTCTATTTTATCGACCGTGGGCTTTATCTTTTTGATCTGGCGGTCGCTGTATGTTCCGAAAACCTTGTCAATTATCTTCACTACTGTATTCTGTCCTTGAAATTTTTTCTTTTCCCTTTATTATACAACAAACGGAACGGAATATCAATCCCAAATCCGTTTTTTTAAGCAGAAAGGACCTCCGCGCGGAAGGTCCCGTTTCGCTTATTTGATTTTATGCTTTTCCCGCGAGCGAGAGCTCGAGCTTGTGCTGCTCTGCGCTGCAAGAGCCGCAGGCGCCCTCAAGCGTGCACCTGCCCTTTGCCCAGCAGCCGGAGCACGGCTCCTCCGCGCACCCGTCCGGGGAAAAGAGCTTTCCCTCCTCGTATAGCGCATAGAGTCCCTCGTATGCGTCCTCCACCATGCCGCTGTCATATTTCGCAAGGTCATAGCGGAGAGACGTCGGCAGGTCGGGGGTGAGCGGCGGCTTCAGATATGAAAGCATTTTGTATTGCAGCGCCGTGACCGTGCTGACGGAACCGCTGCCGCGGTCAAAGACGAACCTTTCGCCGCCGAGCCTGTATACGTGGATCATATCGGAAGCCCCCTTATT
>CANROT010000201.1 GCA_947632285.1 uncultured Clostridia bacterium | reverse complement strand
ACTGGGTTTTTACGACTTCTCAACTTATTCCCACTCCACCGTCGCCGGGGGTTTGGAGGTGATGTCGTAGACGACGCGGTTGACGCCGCGGACTTCGTTTGTGATGCGGTTCGAGACGCGCGCTAACAGCTCATACGGGATCTTCGCCCAGTCTGCGGTCATGAAATCGTCCGTCGTGACGGCGCGGAGCACGACGAGCTCCTCGTATGTCCGGTGGTCGCCCATGACGCCGACCGAACGCACGCCCGGCAGTACCGCGAAAAACTGCGCCAGCTCCGTCTCGTACCCGGTCGCCGCCATCTCCTCGCGGAAGATCGCGTCCGCCTCCTGTACGATCCTTATCTTCTCCTCCGTCACCTCGCCGATGATGCGGACGCCGAGCCCCGGGCCCGGGAACGGCTGCCGCCATACAAGCTCGTGCGGCAGGCCGAGCTTTTCGCCGACGACGCGGACCTCGTCCTTAAATAGCTCCGACAAGGGCTCGATGACGCCGTCAAACTTCACGTCTCCCGGCAGGCTGACGCGGTTGTGGTGCGTCTTGATGACCGCCGCGTCTCCCTTTCCGGACTCGATGCAGTCCGGATATATCGTTCCCTGCGCGAAAAATCCGCCCTCTCCGAGCTTTTTTATCTCCGCCCAGAACACATTATAAAACTCGCGGCCGATGATTTTCCGCTTTTCCTCCGGGTCCGTGACGCCGGAAAGGCACCGCAGGAAGTGATCCCGGCAATTGACGCGGACAAAATTCATGTCAAAGCGCGCGGAGAACGTCCGCTCGACGCTGTCGCCCTCGTCCTTTCTCATCAATCCCTGATCGACGAAGACGCACGTGAGCTGCCTGCCGACCGCGCGGGACAGAAGCGCCGCCGCGACCGACGAATCGACGCCGCCCGACAGCCCGAGCACGACGCGGCTGCCGCCGATCCTCCGCCGCAGCTCGCCGACCGTGCGCTCGATGAAATCGTCCATGACCCAGTCGCCGGAGCAGCCGCAGACGCGGTATAGGAAATTGTGCAGCATCTGCTGCCCGAACTCGGTGTGCGTCACCTCCGGGTGGAACTGGACCGCGTATATCCTCCGCGCGCGGTCCTCCATCGCCGCGCACGGGCAGTCCGCCGTTGACGCCGTGACCGAAAATCCGTCCGGCACGCGGCTCACATAGTCCGTGTGGCTCATCCAGACGGCGGACGACTCCGGGACGTCCGCAAAGAGCTCGCTCTCTACCGCCGTCTTTATTCCGATCTTTCCGTATTCCGAGACGGGCGCCGTCTTCACCTCGCCGCCCGCCATGAACGATATGAGCTGGCAGCCGTAGCAGATGCCGAGGATCGGCACGCCGAGCGACAGTATCGCCGGGTCGTAATGCGGGGACGCGCCGTCATATACGGAATTCGGCCCGCCGGTGAAGATTATCCCGCGGTAGCCGCCCTTTTCAATGACGCCGAGCGGCGTCGTATACGGCAGTATTTCCGCGTAGACGTGACAGTCGCGGACGCGCCGCGCTATGAGCTGATTGTATTGTCCGCCGAAGTCTAAAACGAGTATTTTTTCCATTGTGTCCTGTTTTTTGTCCTTTTCGAATCTGTTTCCGCTTGCCGTCACTCGACCGTGACCGACTTCGCGAGATTTTTCGGCTTGTCGATGTCGCAGCCGTTCTCGCGCGCGACATAGTACGCCAAGAGCTGCATCGGCACTATCTGCGGCACGGACATGAATATCGGCTCCGTCTCCGGGACGAAGATCACGTCGTCCGCCTCCGCGATCAGCGTCCTGTCCCCCTCTCTGGCGACGGCGATGACATTCGCGCCGCGCGCCTTGACCTGCTGGATATTCGACATCGTTTTATCGCGCAGCGCGCCGTAACACGCTATCGCGATGACGAGCTGCTCCGGGGATATGAGCGCTATCGTTCCGTGCTTGAGCTCGCCCGCCGCGTATGCCTCCGAATGAATGTACGAGACCTCCTTCAGCTTGAGCGACGCCTCAAGGCAGCACGCGTAATCTATATTGCGCCCTATGAAGAAGAGCGAGGCGTGCTTGTGGTTCCGCTCCGCTATCTCCTCGACGTTCGAGGCGAGATATATCGCGCGCTGCACGCGCGCCGGGAGCGACTGTATCGCCGACGTCAGCTCAGATTCGCGCTCGGGGGTGACCGTGCCGAGCTGCCCCGCCGCCCAGACGGCGAACATATCGAGCATCGCGACCTGCGTCGTGTACCCCTTCGTCGTCGCGACCGCGATCTCCGGGCCCGCCCACGTATAGAGCACGTAGTCCGCTAAGACGGCAACGCTCGAGCCGACGACGTTGACTATCGCGAGCACGGGTGCGCCGAGCTTTTTTGCCTCGCGCATCGCGGCGAGCGTATCCGCCGTTTCGCCCGACTGCGAGATCGCGATGACGAGCGTTCGCTCGTTCAGTATCGGCGACGCGTAGCGCAGCTCGCTCGCGAGCTCCGCCGTCGTCGGGATACGGCACAGCTCCTCTATCACGTACTTGCCGACGACGCCCGCGTGATACGCGCTGCCGCACGCCGTGATGACGATGCGGTCGATCTTCGTTATATCGAGCGATTTGAGCTCTTCGGGTGCGATTTTCCCGCCGCTGATGCGCGGATCTATCGTCGCCTCGAGCGCGCGCGGCTGCTCCATTATCTCCTTGAGCATGAAGTGCTCATATCCGCCCTTTTCCGCCGCCTCGGCGTCCCACGTCACCTTTTCATACGCGGGCTTGATGCGGCGGCCGATCGCGTCATAGAGCGTGACGCCGTCGGGGGTGATCTCGGCGAACTGGCCGTCCTCCATGTGAATGATGTTCTTCGTGTGGCTGATGAACGCCGTCACGTCCGAGGCAAAATAATTCTCGCCCGCGCCGACGCCGATGATGAGCGGGCTCATGCTGCGCGCCGCGAACAGCCTGCCCGGGAAGTCCGCGCAGACGATGCCGAGCGCATACGACCCCT
>CANROT010000200.1 GCA_947632285.1 uncultured Clostridia bacterium | reverse complement strand
GTCGTCTTTTTCATCGCGCTCGGCGTGTTCTTCGTCATCGGCCTCTTGTTCTTCTGCCGTCCGACCGTGTCCGAGGTGGAAAAGCGGGAGCTCACGGAGTTCCCGGAGGTGTCGCTCGGCGGCATGCTCGACGGCAGCTTCTGGCACGGCGTCGACCTCTGGTATTCGGACACGTACCCGCTCCGCGAGGAGCTGATAGAACTCGGCAGCCTCGTGAAGTCGCTGTACGGTGAGCGCTCGACGCAGTTTATCCCGGGGCAGAGCGACCGCCCCGCGGACGAGATACCGGACGTCACGCTGCCCGACCCGTGGGGTGACGATACCGACGAGATCGAGCCGGGCACGGAGCCGCCCGAGACAGCTCCCGGCACGGAGCCGCCCGAGACGGCGGCGCCCGGCACGGACGAGACGACGGCGCCCGATACGGAGCCGCCGGAAACGCAGCCGCCGGAGACGACAGGACAGCAGGGCGGGAACGACACGCCGACGGGCGAGATGTCGGGCTCGATATATATTGAAGGGAACCGCGCGTTCGGGCTCTACTACTTCAACCGCAAGAATTCTGAGCGGTACGCGGAGATCGTGAACCGTGCATACGAGCGGTTCGGCGGGGACGCGGACGTATACTGCGTGATACCTCCGCTGAATTCGGGCGTGCTCCTCTCGCAGGCGGTGACCGAAAAGCTCGGCGCGAGCGACCAGCAGCGCGCGATCGCGTACATGTACTCGCTGATGAGCAAAAACGTCCGCACCGTTGATGCGTTCGGCGCGCTGTCGGCGCACAAAAACGATTATATCTATTTCCGCACCGACCATCACTGGACGGCGCTCGGCGCGTATTACGCATACACGGCGTTCGCGAAGGCGAAGGGCGTGACGGCGCACGGGCTCGACATGTTCGAGCACCGCGAATACCCCGGCTTCCTCGGGACGTCGTATTCGTCGAGCCGGTCGCAGGCGCTGAAGAACAGCCCGGACACGGTCGAGGCGTTCGTCCCGTTCGGGACGAATAAAATGAAGATGACGCAGGCGGACGGCAGCGAGATCGCGTGGAACATCGTAAACGACGTTTCGGCGTACAACGAGAGCTCGAAATACAGCTGCTTTGCGGGCGGCGACCAGCCGTTCGCGTATGCGCACAACGAGTCGATAAAGGACGGCTCCGCGTGCGTCGTCATAAAGGATTCGTTCGGCAACGCGTTCGTGCCGTTCCTCATCGACCACTACGAGTACGTTTACTGGATAGATTACAGGTACTATAAGGGGTCGTTCTCGTCCCTCATCAAGGATTACGGCATCGACGACATCATCTTCTGCCCGAACGTCCAAAGCACCGGCACCGACGCCGTCATAAACATGCTCGACAAGCTTATAGAGAGTTAAGTTATGCGGGGGAGAAACTTTTCGGGAAAAGTTTCTCCCCCGCACCCTCTCTTCAAAAGCTTTTATTAACTTTAGGTTATAAAAATATTTTGCGGGGCTATTGAATTTATGAAATGTTTGTCGTATAATAGCGGGGTAGAAAAAATCGGGAGGCATTGTCATGAATGAGGCGCGGGACATACTGCTTTTCGGGCGCGATATTCTGACCTCGCCGGGAATGAGGGCGGAGCGGCGGCTGATGCAGCACGGGCGCGTCAGCGTGTATGAGCACTCGGTCGCGGTGGCGGCGATGTGCCTCACTATCGCAAATTCGCTCCGCGCGAACGTCGACAGGCGCGCGCTCGTTCGCGGGGCGCTGCTGCACGATTATTTTTTATATGACTGGCACGAGCCCGGCCACGCGGGGCACGGATTTTCGCACGCGTCGCGTGCCGTGATGCTTGCCTCGCGCGATTTCCGCCTCGGCAAAACGGAGCGGGACATGATCGCGCACCATATGTTCCCACTGAATCCGCGCGTTCCGCTGACGCGCGAAGGTGTGATTTTGACCGTTTCCGACAAGATATGCGCGCTCTCGGAGACGGTATGTGCAAGAAGGAGAAGACACAATGGAAATGCTTGAGTTCTGCGAGCGGTGGTTTTTATACATAATGCTGTACAGCGTCGGCGGCTGGATATACGAGACGATAATATGCTCGATCGAGGCGAGGCGGCTCGTGGACCGCGGGTTCCTGAACGGGCCGTACTGCCCGATATACGGCTTCGGCGTGCTCTTTGATGTCCTCGTCATCGGCAGGGTGGAAAACGTCGCGCTCCTGTTTTTGTTCGGTTCGCTGATAGACACGCTGCTCGAATACGTCACGTCATACGTGATGGAAAAGCTGTTCCATGCGCGCTGGTGGGACTATTCGAACTACAGGTTCAACATAAACGGGCGCGTCTGTCTGCTCGGCGCGGTCGTTTTCGGTATTTTCTCGATGCTCGTCATCAAGTTCGTGCACCCGGCGGTCGTCGGGCTCATCGGCATGATAGCGCAGCCGTGGCTGCACGTCGTCTCGGGGGTGCTGTTCGTCCTCGTCGTGACGGACACGGTCGTGACCGTGAGAGGCATGGCGGGCTTCAACGACAAGCTGCGCGAGCTGACGGCGGAGCTCGAGTCGACGCGCGAGCGCGCCGTAGAGGCGATACGCTCGGAGGGCGGCGCGCTCGCCGAGGGCATGAAGAAAAAGCTCGATACCGTCGCGGAGGCGCGGGAGCGCGCCTTTGAGGCGATAAAATCCTCGCCGGTATATGAGACCCTCGCCGAGGTTTACGAGAGCTTTTCCGCGAAGCTCAACGCCCAGCAGCAGCGCATGATACGCTCGTTCCCCCATCTGCGGTCCGTCCCGTATGAGAAGACGCTTACCGAATTGAAACATTTTCTTCACCCGAAAAAGAAGTAATGGCTTTTTCCTTTGCCGCGGAGGTTCCTTTTCTTTCTTTGGAAAAATTTGTTTCTTTATCGCAAAAGTTTTCTGTCATAAGGAGGAGGGTACTCCGGACCCTCCTCCTTATGGATCCACCTGCCGGCACAAGGAGGG
>CANROT010000199.1 GCA_947632285.1 uncultured Clostridia bacterium | reverse complement strand
TCGAGGGCAAGGAGCTCCCCGGCATAGCCTGCCTCAACGACAAGGACTGACAAAATAGTTTTAAAACAGGAGATCCCATAAGGACATGAAAGATACGAGAAGAACGGTCATCGCCGGAAACTGGAAGATGAACAAGACGCCGTCCGAGGCGAAGGCGCTCGTGGCGGCCATCGCCGAGAAGGCGGCGGGCAAGGACAAATGTGACGTTGTGCTCTGCGTTCCTTACGTTGATATCCCCGCGGCTGTCGAAGCGGCGAAGGGCACGAACGTGAAGATCGGCGCCGAGAACGTCCATTTCAAGGAATCGGGCGCTTACACGGGCGAGATATCCGCACAGATGCTCGTTGAATGCGGCGTGACGCACGTCATCGTCGGGCACAGCGAGAGAAGACAGTATTTCGGCGAGACTGATGAAACGGTCAATCTCCGCGCGAAGGCGGGGCTTGCCGCAGGGCTCAAGGTCATCATCTGCGTCGGCGAGGTCATCGGCCAGAGGCAGTCGGGCATCACGTCCGAGATCGTCTCAATGCAGACGAAGCTCGCGCTCGCGGGGATCGAGGATATTTCGAACGTCATCATAGCATACGAGCCCGTGTGGGCAATCGGCACCGGCCTGACGGCGACGCCCGAACAGGCGGACGAGGTCTGCGGCATAATCCGCGGCGTCGTTGCCGAGCTGTACGGAGAGGAAAAGGCGGAGGCGCTGACGATACAGTACGGCGGTTCCATGAACGATAAGAACGCCGCCGAGCTCCTCGGCAAGGTCAATGTCGACGGCGGCCTCATCGGCGGCGCGTCCCTCAAGGCGGACGCGTTCGGCGCTATCATCGACGCGGCTCAGTGATTTTAATGGGGCTATATAATTAGCGGGAGAGGGGACTTTTTAAAAAAAGTCCCCTCTCCCGCACCCACTCCTTCAAAAATTTTTATTGATTTTTTGGGGGTGGGATTTTTATTTATAGATAGTATTCGCGGAATGTGAGGGCGGTGCGGCGGAGATAGACGAGCTTTAAAATTTTGACGGCGATATTTGCGATAGACGCCGGGAGCAGGATCAGCACGCCGAACACCGGGATCAGATTGCCGAGCACCCGCCCGACGATGGAAAATATGTACCAGAAGATGAGCTTTCGCCACTTCTCGGCGAGCTCGTCATCTATGCCGTCAAGGACGGCGCGGTGCGCCGTATATTCCTTAAATTCGCTGAAAAATGCGGGCGGGACGGCGAAAAGGAGCAGAATGAGCACGGCTAAAAAATTTTCTTCGGCTATGAACGGCGCGGCAACAAACATGAGGACGGCTGCGGCAAAATAACATATGCCCGCGATAAGGTAGTCGCGGGATTCGCGCGAGAGCTTGAGCAGTATCACGCCGTATGTTATGCTTACCGCAAAACTGATGACGGAGCCGATAAGCCCGACGATGCCGGGGAATATCCCTATAACGTCGCCGACGATTGCGGGGACGATGAGAATGAACAGCACCCACAGCCATTTCCCGAGAAAGGCACATTTTTCCCTGTTCCGCGCGTCAAAGGCGGCGCGCTCCGCCTCCTCCCTCGCGCGGTTCTCCGGCATTGAGCCCCGCCGCTTCAGCATCTCGCAGGAGCCCCTGTCAAGGCACATGCGGCACCGTTCGTGCCCGCGTTCGCGGCAGCACGAGGCGAGGCGGCAGCTCCCCGAGTCGGCCGCGCCCGGCCCCGCGGCGCAGCCCGGGCAGCCGAGACTTTCCCTGTATGTACATTCATCGCACGATTTTCCGCAATATGTTTCGGACATGGTGTGATCCTCGCTCTATAAATAATTTTTCTAAATTATATCATTCCGGGGGGTATTGTCAAGACGGTTTGGAAAATTTGTTTATATTGTGCGGACTTTTTAAAAATCGTGTCCGCGGGGCGCATTTTGTGAAGATGCAGCCCGCGGACGGTTTATTTTTCCTTTATTCTGTTGTCGTCATCAATAAGTGCGGTGGCGGACTGCGCGGTCAGCGAGGCGATGACCGCCTCGGCAGCCTCCCCGGACAATAGCTCGCCGCCGGCGCATGGGTACAGGCGGACGACCGGCGTGATCCCGACGGCAAACGACACGGTGACCGCTGCGGAGAGCTCGTCCCCGGGCGCGCCGAGCCCGTATATGACCGGCGTGCCGTCTACGTATTCCGGCGCGGAGAGCGGGCCGCAGGCGAATATGATATCCGCGCCCGCCGCAGCGGTTGATGCAGCGTCGTCCGCGCTGTCTACAACGGCGACGACGCAGTCTGCGTTCGCGCATGCCGCCTCGACGTCATAGGGCGAGCATATCGCGAGCTTCATGCCGCCGGAGATATAATAGCGCGTTTCGACCGGGGCGGAGGCGTCAAGATATATATCGGCGGCGCCGAGCGCGGTTTTGATTTGCTGCGTGATCGGGCCGCCGGTGACGGCGAGCGTCGTTTTGTGCGCGTCTGTAGGGTCGCCGAGCACGGTGACGCCGGGACTGTCGATCTTCCCGGTGTAGATGTCGTAGAGGACCGAGAGCGTGATGCCGGTCAGCGATTCCCACATATCGTCGCGGTAGTGCGACGAGGACAGATAGCGGCGGGCGGAGGTTTCAAAGCCGCCGTCGGGGAAGAGGGAGCCGTTTTTAATGCAGAAGTCGAAAAATCCGCGGTCGAGGGGGTATTTTGATCCTCCCTCGAGTATCGCGCCGAAGACGTCCTCGCCCGTGTCGGAGTATTGCGCGCGGGTCGGCATTTCGTCGTCGCTCGGCGCGTGCGCCAGCGGCGGGAGCGATGTCACGACGCTGCGAGAGCGCAGGCTCGCGGCGGCGAATACGGTCGCGGCGGCGAGCGCGACGAGCAGCACGGCGGCGACGGCGCGCGTCAGCGCCGCCTCGCGGCGCGCGTTCATGCGCGCCTCCCGTCGCGGCGCGGCAGGAACCCCTCAAAGATCACGCAGTCGCAGTCCGGGGCGGCGAGCCGGTAGGCGTCCGCGTCGCGGACG
>CANROT010000198.1 GCA_947632285.1 uncultured Clostridia bacterium | reverse complement strand
CTTTCGTCGGGCTCAGCCTCTTCCGTGATGACCGTCGTCCAGGTCTCGGTCTTTGTCTCCTTCGGAGGCGTGTCCCTGCCGAGCCCGGCGAGCGGGTCGCCGGGGCCGCGCACGCCCTCCGGGAGCTTCCCCGTCGTCTCCGGCGTCTGTGTCTGCTGCGCGGTCTCGTCCGGCGGGGCACTCTGCGTGTCGTCTGCGGTGCCGGCGGTCTCCCCGTCCGTCTCGTCGGGGCGCGTGTCCGCATCGGGAGTCGGATCCGCTGCCGCGCCGTCCGATTCGATCACCGAGGTGTCGGCAGACGTGCCCGCGGGGATATATGCGTCCCCCCGCCCCGCGAACGCGGCGGCGGCGAGCGCAGTCCCGGCCATGACGGCGGCCACCGCCGCCGAAACAATATAGCAGACGACCGTTTGTTTATCGGGTTTCATCGCAAATTTCATAGTTTACCGTTCTCTTTTTTATTTCCCGTGTGTGCTGCGGTCAGGACGGGCGACGTTACCTTTTCTATCACGCCCGAGAGCAGGTTCGCCGTCAGCACGGCATATGATGCGCCGTCCGGGTCCATGCCGAAGTAGCGGAGGATCAGCGTCAGCCCCCCGCAGACGGCGCCGAATATGAGCCGTCCGGCCTGCGTCGCCGGTGAGGTCACCGGGTCCGTCGCCATGAAGATCGCAACGAGGAACAGCGAGCCTGACAAGAGCTCGCAGCCCATGAACGAGAGCCCGTTTATATTGTTCGGGAACAAAAGCGTCACCGCGGCGACGACGCCGATAAACGCTGTCGGTATGCGCCAGTCTATGACGCCGCGCAAGATGAGATACACGCCGCCCGCGAACAGAAGCAACGTCGAGACCTCGCCGATGCCGCCGGGAATGTTCCCGACGAGCATGTCGAACAGCGAAATATCCGGCAGCTCTCCCTTTTGCAGCACGGCGAGCGGATCGCCCGCGATCGCGAGCTGCGCCGGGAAGCAGAGCTTGACGAACACATATCCCGCCAGCGCCGGGTTCAATAAATTCGCGCCGATGCCGCCGAAAGCGGACTTCACGATCAGTATCGCGAACGCCGGGCCGATAACCGCTATGTACAGCGGCGCGCTTGCAGGCAGAAGAAATGAGAATAGGATCCCCGTCACAGCGGCGGAAAGGTCGCCGATCGTGGCGCGCCGCTTCGTGAAAAAGTTGAACGCGGCCTCGGATACGACGGCGGTGACGGCGGAGACGAGCACAAGCAGGAATGCGCGCAGCCCGAACGAATACATCGCCCAGATAAAGGCGGGCACGAGCGCGATCAGCACGTCCGCCATCATCGAGCGGACCGTGTCCGGGTGCCTTATATACGGCGTGTGTGCCACGGAAGCCTCCATGGCCTCGCGGTCAGTCATTATCACTTCCCGTCACCTCCGGCTTTTTTTCGTTTTCGGTTTCGCTATCGTCCCCTTTTCCGTCCGCGTGCCTGCGGCGCAGCTCCGCGATCAGCTCGGTGACGGGCGCCTTCCCGGGGCAGATGTACGAGCAGATCCCGCAGCCGACGCAGCGCAGCGCGCCTGCGGAGACGGCCGCCTCGTCCTTGCCGTCCCTGATGCATTCGTAGATGCGGTTCGGCATGAGCCGCTCGGGGCAGTACCGGACGCACCTGCCGCACCTGATGCAGACGGGCGAAATATCTGTGTTCCCGTCGCCGACGGTATTGCGCGAGAAAAGGAGGATCGCGCGCGTCGTCTTTTCGACGACTCCGTCGGTTTTGCATATGACTCCGCGGAGCGGCCCGCCGTTTAGAATGAGTGCCGGCTCGGCGCACATGTCACCGGCGGCGCGAATGAGTTCGTCGATCCGCGTGCCGACCGGCACCTCGAAATTGTATATCTTTGTAAAGCAGTCGCCGCCGACCGTGACGACGCGGCTGACCGACGGCAGCCCCGTCACGAACGCGTCATAGACGGCGATGCACGTCTGCACGTTGAAGATGACGCACCCGAGCGCCGCCGTATCGGCGCCGGGCTCAAGCTCGCGGCCCGTGTAAGAATAAACGAGTCTGCGCAGATCCCCCGCCGGATATTTCCGGCTCGTTTTGAGGAGCGTTATCATGGAGCTGTTTTTTGTCAGCTCGGAGAGCTTGTTTATCGCCTCCGCGCTGCCCTCCGGCACGGCGATGACGCCGCGGTGAACGCCGAGTGCGCGCAGGAATATTTTAAGCCCGTTGACGACCGCCGCCGGTCTTGCGAGCAGCGCCGCCAAATCGCACGTCACATACGGCTCACGCTCGGCGCAGCTGATGATGCAAACGTCCGCCCTGCCGGTGACGTCCGCGAGCCTGTCCGCGACGGACCCGGTCTCCCCGCCCATTCCGACGATGCCCGCGTCTCTTATCTTCTCGATTATTTCATCGGGCGAGCACTCGGCGAGCTTCTTGTGCATTTTGAGAAGTCCCGGAAAGAGCGTGTTCTCCCCGTCCGAGCTGAGGGTGATATTGACGCCGCCCGGCGCGACCGCGATATCGGCAACAGTCCCGGACACGGGCGAGTGGACGCCCGCCGCTATCGGCTGCCCGCGAAATACGCTGTCACCTATGTGAACGAACGGCTCCCCTTCCGCGTGAAGGGTGAGCGCCTCCGGTGAAAAGCGGCGCAGATCGTCCTCGCCGCCCTCAGACTTGCCGTCTTTAAACATTATTCCGCCGCGAAAAACGTATGCCAAATCCGTCCGCCTCCGCACATCAAAAATGAATCACCTACTATAAATATAATTATAACGTATCCCGCGCGTTTTTTCAAGCTTTTCGATAAAAAGAGGTCAAAATAAATGGCGATCGCGGGGACGCAGAGACTGCAAAATTTTTTCTCAGAAAAGTGTTGACAAGCGGCGAACTCTTTGATATAATAATCAAGCTCGGTAGCGTCGGGCACAATAAAAGAGATGTGGCGGAATAGCTCAGTTGGCTAGAGCAACCGGTTCATACCCGGTAGGTCATGGGTTCAAGTCCAATTTCCGCTACGG
>CANROT010000197.1 GCA_947632285.1 uncultured Clostridia bacterium | reverse complement strand
TCATTACAGCCTGGGCGACAGCGCCGGGATCGAGACGAAGTGGACGGAGGTTCGGGATCTTATAAAGTTCGCGCATTCGAGCGGGCGCGGAGGTAAGTTCTGCCTCAACTTCACGAGCGGGTATACGGGGAGCTTCGGCGTCACCGAGGTGTCGAATGTTATAAATCCGCGGCTTGTCGAGTACGTCCGAGGCATCGGGACCGGCTGCTGCGGCACGTTTGCATGCGATTTTATCACGGCGGAGATCGCGAGTGCGCTCGCGGGAGCGAATTTCATTGAGTGAGACGGAGGCCTCATATTCCCCTTTATTATCCTTGTTTTGAAGTATATGTTAAGGAGTGGGCGTCAGCGAAGCTGACGCCCACGCCTTGTACTCTCGAACACTTTTGGCGAGAGGTATAATAACCGTTTCCGGTCAATAGACGGCGGTATTTGAAATCCCGTTTTTTTACTGCAAAACTATCCATCTGCCATATCGGTCTGAACCTTCTCTTTGCAATAACCCTTTTTCCTTCAAGGAATTTATATTGCGTTGGATCGTTCTGGACGTTTTGTGCAGCAGGGCTGCAAGCTCTTTCGAAGACATCTCCGGTGACACTCGAAGCTGCTCAATAACTGCCAGCTCCGTTTCGGAAAGC
Organism: uncultured Clostridia bacterium; assembly: GCA_947632285.1. GTDB lineage: Bacteria > Bacillota > Clostridia > Oscillospirales > CAG-272 > DTU064. The sequence continues at coordinate 2,395 of CANROT010000197.1, read as the reverse complement.
TTTTTTGTATCTACGACATCATCTACGACATTATCTACGACATTTTCGTTGTTCGGAGTTTCGTTGGGACCGCGAACAACGCGATCTTTTTTAGCCGTGAATTTTATCATGACAGAATTGCCGGTAATATCATATTCGGGCAGCGGCACATTTTCTGCTCTGCAAGCATCACATATCTTCTCAACTCCGCGACCCCAGCTTTCAATAAAGCCTGCCAAATAGAAAACATGAGCGATATTCGGATTAAACGGTTCCGAAGAATGCTTTTCCATGAGTTTTTCTGCGGACCAATTTTCGGGAAGGTGCCCGCAGTTTGCAATATACAGCCTGTCGTCATATACGCTCACCTGGATCGGGATACCGCGCGCATAATCCTTATGGCACAGCGCATTCAGGAGAGCCTCACGTAAAGCCTCGTCCGGAACGAAATACCGCTCGATCCGCTGCATTCCTTCGTAAGAAATTTTCGCCTTCATGTATTTAAGATGTACGATTTCGATGATGCGATCGATCTGGTCGAGCAAAGAACCGTGGATCTCATCTTGATAACGCAAATCCGAGTCGCTTTCAAAATATCCGATCTTGGTGAATGCGCCGAGCTGCCACACCTCCGGATCTTCAGCAAAGAGTAGCATTGCGGCATTGGTCAGGTACCCGTTATTCATCAGATGAAGTTTTTTCATCAGGACGTCTTTGGGCTCGTCCGGCGCGCTTTTATCGATGCGGCCTTTATTTGACGCCCATTTTTTGAAACGCTTTACAACGCCGTCGTCCACGTCTTCTATCGTAAATGACGGCAGCGGCAGATTGTCCCATGTTGCGCCCTGTTTATGAAGCAAGAAGCTTTCAAGTTCCAGTCCGGTCAACTTCTGATTTGTGCTGCCGCTCCGATAATAATATACGCCTTTGTAGGAAATGGCGATCGGATATGGCTGAACCGGAATTTCAAGGTACTCATGCCCGTTTTCTTCCAGCAGATTTACGGGAACGATGATGCCCAAAGAATCCCTTATTTTATTCGGAAGATCTTCGAGAAGCTTGCGCGAATTTGCAATCCCTACAGTTTCGCCCTCATCATTTTTTCCGATATAGAGGGTGCCGCCTTGCGCGTTTGCAAATCCGCATATCCACGCAAGATAATCGTCCTTCCATATTGATTTCCATTCAATATTCTGTAATTCAGGCATATGTTCGATCTTCATTTCTCATTTTTTTCGTATTTCAGCGTGGCTCGCGGTAGAGGAAATCGGTGACGGGGGATCCGCGCTCGATGAGGCGGCGGAGGGTGCTGGAGCTGACAGGCTCGCCGTTCAGCGTGACGGGGGGGATCACGGTGAGGGGCACGCCCCTCGGCGTGAGATACGCGCGCAGCGTCTCGACGTTGCCGGCGGCGCGGCTGCCGTAGGTGTAGTTGTAACCGACGACAATGTGGCGCGGCGAGGTCGCCGATAAGAGATTCTCTAAAAATTCCTCGGGCGCCTCTTTGAGGAGCGCCTCTGTCGGCGGCGGCATTATGAGCACGCCGACGCCGAGCGTGCCGATGACAGAGGCCTTTTCCTCCGGCGACATCAGCGGGCGCACCGCGCGAGGCGGCGACGCAAAGCACCAGACGCAGGCGGGAGCGCCGTTTTCCGCCGCCTCGGCGATGGCGCGGCTAATGACCGCCGCGTGCCCGATGTGCACCCCGTCAAACGTGCCGAGCGCGAGCGCGCCGACGCCGCCCGCGATACGCGGGAACGGTTCGCGATACAGCTCCATCGGGTTCAGCGCGCCTCTGCGAAGAATCCGGAATCGGACGGCGGCTCGCCGACGGCGTAGAGATGCGACACGTCGCCGAAATATTTGACGCGGAACGCGACCTCGCCCTTTACGACCTCCTCGGTCGAGACGAGCGTCACGCTCGAGGCGCGACGAAAAAGTTCTGCCATAAAACGGGCGTCGGCATCGAGAGCAGGCGCGACAGCATCACGAACATGACGCCGAGATGGCAGAAAAAGAGCAGCGTGTCCTTGTTGCCGCCCGCCGTGCGGTAAAAATTGCCGTCTCGCGTGTACCCGTGCGAGGCGACGATCTCCTCGATCCCGCGCGTCACGCGCAGGTACCACTCCTCAACGTCGCCGCCGCGCGACATCGTCGGCCCGCGGAACCAGTTGTCCTTGTCGTAGAGGTCCTCCTTCGTCGTCCAGAACGACGGCAGAAGGTCCCACGGCATCCGGAGCGTCCCGTCCGCGAGCTGCATCTTCGCCGGGAATTCGAGCATCCAGTCCTTCGTGACAAAGCTCTTGCCGAGCGGGTCAAGGCACGTGTGCGCCGTGTCCTGCGCGCGCCCGAGCGGCGAGCAGTAGATATCGCGGATGTGCTCGGACTCGTTTATCTTCGCGATGCGGGAGGCGAG
>CANROT010000196.1 GCA_947632285.1 uncultured Clostridia bacterium | reverse complement strand
AAAAGCAGTAAAAACTATCTGGTTCAGGGAACCATCCTCACTGTGGCCTCGATCATCGCGAAGGTCATCGGAATGAAGGCGGCGAAAAAGACGATGTTTGACGCGATGGCGGCGGACCTTTGCGGCAGGTTCCGCGGGCGCCGTGTGCGCCTCGGCGCGGCGTATACGTGTTCGCAGGAGGAGGCTGCCGAGTGGAAGCGGGAGATCGAGGAACATTTTCCCGACCTCGGAGGCGTCACGATGGATCCGTTGACGCTTTCCGTAGCGTCACATACGGGGCCGGGCGCCATCGGCATCGGGTGCAGCAGGATCGCAGAATATTGAATCCATGCGGGGGAATGATCCCCCGCACCTCTTTTTTTTCTTTCGCTTTGTGCCTTGGACAAAAAAGGTGCCGGGGAAAAGCCTTCCCCGGCACAAAAATCGAGATTTAACCTTCCGGCTCCCCGACGGCGGGGAGAACTATCGAGTCGTTATATGCCTCAACGGCTCCGCCGAGCAGCGCCGTTTCCTTTTCGTATGCGTCGCGCGCGTCCGACTCGCCGTAATTCGACGAGGTGAGCCCGAAGGCGGCGGGATCTTCAAGCGCCGTCGCGATCGGCACTATTTCATGCGCATAATGCCAGTTCGTCGAGACAAATCGGTGAATGAACGTCGGTATCGCCTCGACCTTCGTGATCATCGATTCTCCCGTCGAATACTTGCGCACCGTGAACTTTACCATCAGCCCCGCGTCCGTGTAATCCATGTTCATAACGTCGAAATCCGGCGTGTGTCGGCTCTGATTCGAGACGAAATTGCCGAGCGAGTAGAAGCAGATGACCTTGTGCTGCGGGTCACTGCTCGAGGTCAGCACCTCAACGTCCTGCATGACGTGCGGGTGGCCGCCGATGATGATGTCGACGCCGCGGTCGCAGAGCGCCTGAGCGACCTTTTCCTGATCGGCGTTGTGCTGAATGTTGTATTCGTACCCCCAGTGCATGTACGCGACGACGATGTCCGCGCCCTCGGCGCGCATCGCGGCGATGACGGAATCGATCTCCGAGTAGAACTCGTCGAGCAGGCTCAGGTTGTAGACGTTCATGTAGGGGAGGTCGCTTTCGCGTATCGTGATGCCGTTGATCGTCCTCGGGGAGGTCTTGCCCCATGCAAGATCATCGGTGTAGTTGAACATGCCGACCTTTATCCCGTTGATGTCGACTACCTTGTATGCGGCGTCGGCGGGGTCCTGTTTCGCGCCGATATAGTCGATGCCGTGCTCGTCAAACTGCTGCTGGGTGCGGATAAATCCGTCAAATCCGGTGTCGTAACAGTGGTTGTTCGCGTAGAGCGTCATGTCAAAGCCCGCGCCCATGACGGCGTCGACGAGCGTGTCCGGCGCGTTAAAGAACGGGTAGCCGTTGTAGCCGAGCGAGGGGCCGGCGAGGTTCGCCTCAAAGTTGACGACCGCGTAATCGGCGGCGGAGACGACGTCCTTGACGTATTTGAACGTATTCGTGAAGTCGTATGTTCCGTTGCCTCCGGCGGCGGCAGCGTAATATATCTGCGCTAAGTGCGGGATTATGTCGCCCGCGGAGAGCACGGTGGCCTCTTTATATGTTACCGGCTCCGGCGGCGCCTCCGTTTCAGTCCCTGCGGCGGTTTCGGTGCCACCGTCCGTGCCGACGGGGCCGTCCGTTATTTCGGGGCTTGTCCCCGCCTGTGAGCCGCCCGTGTCCTCGGGCGCGCCGTCGCGGCGCGTCGCGAATATGAGGACGGCCCCGAGTATGAGCAGCCATACGATGATTATACACAGAAACGGGACGGACGAGTTCTGCTTCTTTTTCCTCGGGCGCCGGGCTCCGTAATTATTCATAAAATTACCTCCGTGCGGAGATCTTCCCGCTGAAATACCTCAATAGTATACCACGAAGCAAAAATGCTTGCTTGCAAGGGCATTTTTGCGAGGTCGTCAATATCGAGCCTGCGGTGAAACCGCAGCAAAAGCGTAAGCTTTTGAGGTTTGCGTAGCAAACCGGCGATGAAATTATACCACCTCCGCCCCGATGTGTCAACATTTACGGCAAATTCAGCTTATTCTTCATCAGACTGCCGGTCAGGATATACGCCGCCGCGGCGAAGCCGATATAGATTATCGAGTCGACAAGCTGCTGGACGGTCACGGTCGAGACGAACAGCGTCTCCGCGTCTCCGAAGAGGGCGGGGATCATCATGAGTATGCCGACCAGGTTCGTGACGAGCGAGGTCGCGATGCTGATGGCGTAATATAGCCCGATGGAGGCGAGGATCTTGTGCTTTTTCGCAACTATCGAGCCTATCGTGATGGCGAGGAATAGGATCACGGTCATATAGAGCGAGGTCGCCGCGAACTCTACGAGATACAGTATCGGCGACACGCCGACCATATCGCCGAAGAAGGAGACGATATCCGACATGGCGGTGAAGACCTCGGTGTTGGCGACCGTGTCCGTTGCCGTGCCGAAGGTGACGACAAATGAGAAACAGCCGAGGACGACGGCGGAGGAGATGACATTCCAGAAAACGGCGGTTATGAATTTCGAGAGCAGGATCGAGCCGGTCTTGACCGGGAGCGTGAACGTCAGGTACCCCTCATCTGTGTAGAGACTGCGGTAGAAGTTCACCATTATGAGTATCGTCACGACCGTCGGGTACACGACGACGGCGATCGCGTTCAAAATAACATACATTACGAGCGAGGACGCGGACATCACCGCTAAATCCGACGGGGACTCCGACGAAAAGACCGAAACGATGTACCGCAATGCTCCGGTGCAGAGCAGGGACGCGGCGATTATCGCGAGCGTCATCGGAATGAGATAGCGGCGCTGGGCGCGCAGATCGTGTTTTATAAGCTTGCCTAACATCTGTATACCTCCCTGAAAAGTCCGTCTATGCTCATGCCGTATTTTTCGCGCGCCTCATCGACCGGGGACTGCATGACGATCTGCCCGTCGCGGAGGAACAGGAATTCGTCGAGCACGGATTCAATGTCGGCGATCAGGTGCGTCGAGATAAGGACGGTCGAGTTTTCGCCGTAAA
>CANROT010000195.1 GCA_947632285.1 uncultured Clostridia bacterium | reverse complement strand
CGTGTCGGAGATACACGTCGTCGGCGGCGGCGTCCGCGAGACGGCGCTGCTCCGCCTGGCGGCGAACGCCTGCGGCGTTCCGGTCATTGCCGGGCCAGCGGAGGCGACCGCGGCGGGCAATATCTGCTCCCAACTCATAGCGCTGGGCGAGCTCGGCGGCGTCGGCGACGCGCGCGAGCTTGTTCGGCGGTCGACGGAGCTGTCCCTGTACGAGCCGTCCGGCAGATCCGGGGTGTGGGACGCGGCATACGAAAGATTTTTAAAGATAATATAAAAACGGAGGGAAACGTATGGACTACAAGGGAGCGGTCGAATATTACGCGAGATACGGTGTCGACGTCGAAGCGGCGCTTGAGCGCGTGTCGAAGATACCTGTTTCCATCAACTGCTGGCAGGGAGACGACGTGCGCGGCTTTGAGAACCCGGACGGCGAGCTCACAGGGGGCATACAGACGACGGGGAACTATCCCGGGCGCGCGCGCACGGTCGGGGAGCTGCGCGCCGACTTTGACGTCGCCGCCTCACTCATACCGGGCAAAAAGCGCATAAACCTGCACGCGATCTATCTCGATGCGGACGGCAAAAATGTCGGCAGATGCGATATCGAGCCGCGCCACTTCGATTCGTGGATAGATTGGGCGCGCGAGCGCGGGCTCGGGATCGACTTCAATCCGACGTGTTTCTCGCACCCGATGAGCGATTCCGGCTTTACGCTGTCCTCGCCAGACCGCGCCGTGCGCGAATTCTGGATAGAGCATTGCCGCCGCTCGCGCGATATCGCCGAATACATCGGCAAAACGCTCGGCGACACCGTCGTGACGAACTACTGGGTCCCGGACGGACACAAGGACACGCCCGCCGACAGGCTCGGCGCGCGTCAGCGCCTCGCGGAGTCGCTCGACGAAGTGTTCCGCCGCCCGGTCGACAAAAAATACAACAAGGACGCGGTCGAGGGGAAGGTCTTCGGGATCGGCGCCGAGAGCTTCACCGTCGGCAGCAACGATTTTTATCTCGCGTATGCGATCAGCCGCGGCGTACTCTGGACGCTTGACGCGGGCCATTTCCACCCGACGGAGTTCATTTCGGACAAGATCAGCACGGCTCTGCTCTTTATGCCCGAGATACTGCTCCATGTCTCGCGCCCGGTACGCTGGGACAGCGACCACGTCGTCACGTTTGATGACGAGCTGCGCGCCATCGCGTGCGAGATCATTCGCGCCGGGGCGGACGAGCGCGTCCACATCGGGCTCGACTTCTTTGACGCATCTATAAACCGCGTCGCCGCGTGGGTCATCGGCACGCGCAATATGCAGCGCGCGCTTCTGTACGCGGCGCTCGAGCCGTCCGCGCTGCTCAAAAAATACGAGGAAGAGGGCGACTACACGTCCCGCCTCGCGCTCATGGAGGAATATAAGACGTTCCCGTTCTCCGACGTGTGGGCGGAATACTGCGAGCGGGCCTCCGTTCCGTCGGACGGCGCATGGCTCGACGGTGTCCGCCGCTATGAAGCGAAGATACTTGCCGAAAGACGGTGAAAAAAGCGCGGGAGATATTGACAAGACTCAAAAGTTGCAGTATACTTTAACGTAGGTGCATTTTTCACAAAGCGGCATAATATGTCCGACACTTTTTTGGAGGAAGAATGAAAAACAAAAGATTTATTTCGATGCTGGCGGCGATCCTTGCGGTTCTGCTCCTCATTGCCGGCTGTGACGGCGGAGGCAAAGTCCCGACCGGAACGAACGGGGAAGAATCGACAGACGCTCCCGGAACGGAAGCTCCGGACACGAGCGCGCCGGATAAGAACACGGACGAATACGAGCCGCTTAAATACGGCGATAAAAAGCTGACGCTGAAGGAAGTGTCCGTTCACGACCCGTCGATCGTCTGGGACCCGGTCAACAGTACATATTGGCTGTTCGGCTCGCACAGGGCGTGGGCGCGCAGCCGTGACCTTGCGACATGGACTACGGCTTCGATCCCGTCCATAGACGATAACTTTCAGACGCTGTTCCCGGACAACGTCAAATGGTCGTCGCACGGTTCCGCAAATTACGATGTCAGCGGCAACCTCTGGGCGCCGGACGTCATATACAACGAGGACATGGGCAAGTGGTGCATGTATATGTCCATAAACGGCGACAACTACTATTCGTCGATAGTCATGCTCACGGCCGATAAGATCAACGGCAAGTACGAGCTCGTTGACACGATCGTTTATTCCGGCTTCAGAAATAAGCAGGAGCTCTCCGAGACAAATTACGAAGAGGTCACCGGGAACACGAACATAACCCGGTTCGTCAACGGCGCTTTCTGGAACACGGACAACGGACCGAACGCGATCGACCCCTGCGTCTTCTACGACAAGGACGGTCAGCTCTGGATGTCTTACGGCTCGTGGTTCGGCGGCATATTCCTGCTGAAGCTCGACAACAAGACGGGCCTGCGCGATATGACCGAGGAATATAAAAACGTCGGCCGCACGTGCGACGCTTACTTCGGCTACCGCATTTCCGGCGGCTTCGGCGACACGGGCGAGGGCTCATACATAGTCTGGGACAAGGACACCGGCTACTATTATCTGTACATCTCGTACTGCGGGCTCAACGCGACGGACAGCTTCAGCGGCTACCACATAAGGCTCTTCCGCTCGAAGGAAGTGACGGGGCCCTATGTTGACGCGAAGGGGAACAAGGCGGTTTCCGCCTCCGCCGGAACGGACCGCTCTCAGGTCGGCATAAAGCTGATGGGCAACTATACGCTCTCGTATCTCTCCGGCAACGCGAAGGACGGATATATGTCCGGCGGTCACAATTCCGCGTTTATCGACACGGACGGGCAGCACTACCTGATTTATCACACGCGCTTTAACAACGGGACCGAGTGGCACGAGGTCCGAGTACACCAGCAGTTCATGAATGAAGACGGCTGGCCCGTTACCGCGGTTTACGCGCATCAGGGCAGCGTTATTTCGAAGGACGGCTACTCGAACGACGACATCGTCGGCGAATATGAGTTCATAGATCACGGTCTTGCCGCCGCGACGCAGTTCACCCCCGTCATCAAGACGCTGAAGGTGACGCTGAACGAGGACGGAACGATCTCCGGCAACGTCAAGGGCACGTGGG
>CANROT010000194.1 GCA_947632285.1 uncultured Clostridia bacterium | reverse complement strand
ATAATCAAAAGACCTACATACACGACAAATAATAATCTCTAAACAAAATTGATTAGTAGTTGTCGAGTGGGAATAAAATTTTCGCTGTAAGCTGCCCGAGCACCCGTTACACGCGGGCTTTCGGGCAGCTTGTGTTTTTGTAATGCTTTTTTGGAAAAGGTGCAGTACGCCGCGACGAAATATGGCTTCATTTTTGCCGGACAAAAAAGCGCGGCGCGTTTTTGTAATATTTTGCTAATTGAAATGCGCGGCAAAAGGGGGTATAATTAAAAATCGGACGGCGGCACGAGGAAATATGCCGCCGGGCGCGGTCGGCATTATCCGAACGGGTGATTTAAATAATATAAAAGTGAGGCAATAGTCATGTTAAAAGGGAAAACGGCAGTCGTGACGGGCGGGACGCGCGGGATCGGCTTTGCTGTGGCGAAAAAATATCTCGACAACGGGGCGAATGTCGCCATCGCGGGGAGCAGGCAGGAAACGGTGGACAAGGCGCTGGCGCAGCTCACCGCATACGGCGACCGCGTCATGGGGATATGCCCCGACCTCTGCGACCCGGACGCGGTCGCGGCGGCGTTTGCCGCGGTGAAGGAGCGGTTCGGCTCGCTCGACATTTTGGCAAACAACGCGGGCGTTTCCTCGCGCACCTCGCTCTACGACTACACGCTCGAGGAATTTTCAAAGATCATCGACATCAACCTGAAGGCCGTGTTCGTCTGCACGCAGGCGGCGGCGAGGCTGATGCGCGAGGCGGGCGGCGGTTCGATAATCAACGCGAGCTCGATGGTGAGCGAATACGGCCAGCCCTCCGGCTGCGGCTACCCGGCGACGAAATTCGCCGTTGACGGCATGACGAAATCGCTCGCGAGGGAGCTCGCGAAGGATCATATCCGCGTCAACGCGGTCGCGCCCGGCGTCACGAAGACGGACATGGTCGCGGCGCTGCCGAAGGAGATGGTCGACAGGATCTCGGCGGGCATACCGCTCGGCCGCCCCGGCGAGCCGGACGAGGTCGCGGACGCTTACCTCTATTTCGCCTCCGACATGTCGTCATACGTGACGGGCGCCGTCCTGCGCGTTGACGGCGCGGCGATGAACTAAATAAACGCTCGCGCGGGGAGAGGGCGGAAACGCTCCTCTCCCCGCTTTTTTTCTTTCGAAAATACGGTTTTCCTTGCTTTTTTGCGGCGGATAATGTATACTGAATATGTAATTAACTATTCCTTAAAAGTGAGGGATCATTTTGGACAAATTTTTCAAAATTTCGGAGCGCGGCTCGACTGTCCGCACCGAAATAATCGCCGGGCTGACGACGTTTTTCGCGATGGCGTATATCGTCGTCACGAACCCGAACCAGGTCGCGGGGCTCATTCCGAACACGAGCGACCCCAACTCCGTGAAGATCTGGAACGCCGTCTATATCGCGTCCATACTCGTCGCGGTGATTGGAACGCTGCTGATGGCGTTTTACGCGCGCATGCCGTTCGCGCAGGCGTGCGGCATGGGGCTCAACTCGTTCTTCTTCGTGTCGTTCGTCCTGCCGCACCTTGCCGAGGGCGAAGACGCGATGATAAAGGGCTATCACTCCGGGCTCGTCATCATTCTCGTCTCCGGGCTCGTCTTCCTGACATTGTCCGTCACGGGGCTGCGCTCGAAGATCGCGAAGGCGCTGCCGGACTGCCTCAAAAAGTCGATCCCCGCCGGGATCGGGCTTTTCATCGCGTTTATCGGCTTTAAAAACGCCGGCATTCTCCAGGACAACCCGTACACGTTCCTGCAATTCGTCGACATCAACGGCGCGATAGACAGCGGAAAATTCGCCGAGCTTGCGCTCCCGGCGCTGCTCGCGCTGCTCGGGCTCGTCATCATCGCGATACTTGAAAAATTCAGGGTGAAGGGCTCCGTCATCATCAGCATCGGCGGCGTCACGGTCCTCTACTACCTTCTGACGTGGACCGCGCCGAACTTCAATATTTCGCAGATCGGGCAGTCCTTCCGCGACTTCGGCGAGATAGGCATCACGGGCGTGTTCCAAGGTGACGCGTGGCGCGAGGCGTTCATCGGGACGGGCGACGGGTTCCAAATCGGGACGCTGTTCTCGGCGCTCATGCTCATCGTCACGTTCTGCCTCGTCGATATGTTCGACACGATCGGGACGCTTTACGGCGCGGCGTCCGCCGCCGATATGCTTGACGAAAAGGGCGACCCGATAAACGTCAACGAGTGCATGATGTGCGACTCGATCGCGACCGTGACCGGCGCCGTCTGCGGCACGTCTACGTGCACGACGTTCGTTGAGTCCGCGTCCGGCGTTGCCGCAGGGGGCAGGACGGGGTTCACCTCGCTCGTGACGGCGCTCTGCTTTGCGGCGTGCCTGTTTTTGAGCCCGCTCGCGTCCATCGTGCCCGCGTGCGCGACGGCGCCCGCGCTCATCTACGTCGGCGTCCTGATGCTCAAGGGCTTCAAAAACGTCGATATGGACGACGTTCGCTCCGCCGTCCCGGCGTTCCTCGCGCTCGTCATGATGCCGCTCACGTACTCGATCTCGAACGGCATCGGCATCGGCGCGATCGCGTATGTCCTCATCACGCTCTGCACGGGCAAGTACAAGAAATCAGACATTCCCGTGACGGTCATCGCCGCGCTCTTCGCGCTCAGATTCGCGACCGTCACGATGTAAACGACCATCGGAGGTACAAAAAATGACATTTGACAGAAGACCCGAAAACATGGAGCGGATAACGACGCCCGAGCTCGCGGAGTCGTTTATACGCGAGAGCATTGAGGCGCTGCGCGCGCAGATAGGCGACAAAAAGGTGCTGCTCGCGCTGTCCGGCGGCGTCGATTCGTCCGTCGTGGCGGCGCTCCTGATCCGCGCGATAGGGGAGCGGCTCGTGTGCGTCCACGTGAACCACGGCCTCTTGCGCAAGGGCGAGCCGGAGCAGGTCATCGAGGTATTCAGAAATCAGATGAAGGCGAACCTCATCTACGTCGACGCGACTGACCGCTTCCTTGACAAGCTCGCGGGCGTCACCGACCCGGAGGAAAAGCGGAAGATCATCGGCGGCGAATTTATTGAGGTGTTCGCGGAGGAGGCGAGAAAGCTCGACGGCATCGAGTTCCTCGCGCAGGGCACGATCTGGCCCGACATTCTCGAGAGCGAG
>CANROT010000193.1 GCA_947632285.1 uncultured Clostridia bacterium | reverse complement strand
CGTTCGCAAGCCCCGAAAGCCCGTTGTCGGCTGCCATCTGAGACGCGGGGATATAGTACGCGTCGATGTCGGTGCGCTCCGACTTCACGTCTATCATCGAGCTGTCGGCGAATATCGCGCCGCCCGGCCTCACGTTCGGGCCGAATTTGTCAAACGACGGTCTGTTCAGTGCGATGAGTATGTCGGGAGACGGCACGAGCGGCGAGCCGATCTCCTCGTCGGAAATGACAACGGAGCAGTTCGCGGCGCCGCCGCGCATTTCGGGCCCGTATGAGGGGAGCCACGTGACGTGCAGATCGGAGTGCATCGCCATTTTGGCGAGCGCCTTCCCGGCAAAGAGGACTCCCTGTCCGCCGAATCCGGCGATCAGAATATTTTTCGTCATTTTGCGTCACCTCCGACCGCGTCGATGTCCTTGTATGTCCCGAGCGGATAATAGGGGATCATGTTTTCGCGCAGCCACGCGAGCGCCTCGACCGGGGAGAGGCCCCAGTTCGTCGGGCACGAGGAGAGCACCTCGATTATCGAAAAACCCTTCTTTTCGATCTGATTGCGGAAACCCTTGAGGATCGCTTTTTTCGCGGTCCTGACGTTCGCGGGCGTGTCCACCGAGACGCGCGCCGCGTATGCGACGCCGTCAAGCGTTGAGAGCATTTCGCAGATGCGGACCGGGTTGCCCTGTATCTTCGGCGTTCTGCCGTAGGGCGTCGTCGTCGTGACCTGGCCGGGCAGCGTCGTCGGCGCCATCTGGCCGCCGGTCATGCCGTATATGCAGTTGTTGATGAAGATGACGGTTATGTTTTCGCCGCGCGTTGCGGAATGGACCGTTTCGGCGGTGCCTATCGCGGCGAGGTCGCCGTCGCCCTGATATGTGAAGACGACGAGATCGGGGTGCGTGCGCTTGACGCCGGTGGCAACGGCGGGGGCCCTGCCGTGCGCCGCCTCGATCATGTCGCAGGCGAAATAATTATACGCGAATACGGCGCAGCCGACGGGGGCGATGCCGACCGTTTTGTCCTCGACGCCGAGCTCGTCTATCGCCTCGGCGACAAGGCGGTGAACAATGCCGTGGGTGCAGCCGGGGCAGTAGTGCATGAGCACGTCGTTCAGCGCTTTGGGTCTGTCGAATACTACTGACATTTCCGTTTCCTCCTTATATATGTTTCCGCGCCATTTCCGCGAGCTTCCGCGCGACGTCCGCGGGCTCGGGGAGAACGCCGCCCGTTCGCCCGTAGAACTCGACGGGCCTTCTGCACTCGCACGCGAGCTTGACGTCCGTCACCATCTGCCCCATCGAGAGCTCGACCGACAGGAACGATTTCGCGGTCGAGGCAAGCTCGAGTATCCGGGCGGAGGGGAAGGGCCAAAGCGTTATCGGGCGCAAAAGCCCGGCACGTATGCCCTCGGCGCGGACGGCGGCGACGGCGGACTTGCAGATGCGCGCCGCGATGCCGAACGCGACGACGACGACGTCGGCGTCCTCGGTCATATATTCCTCATATTTGACCTCTTCCGCCTCGATCTTGCGGTAGCGCTCAAAGCGGTCGTGTATCGAGTTTTCAAGGTCTTCGGGGTTCATGAGGAGCGAATTTACGATATTGTGCTTGCGTCCGCCGCCGTGGCCGCAGGTCGCCCATGTCTTTGGCGGGATCTCGCGCCGGCGGCGCTCGGAAAAGTCGACGGGCTCCATCATCTGCCCGACGGCGCCGTCCGCAAGGATTATGACGGGCGTGCGGTAGATGTCCGCAAGGTCGAACGCCTCGCCCGTGAGCGACGCCATTTCCTGCACGGTCGAGGGGGCTAGCACGATCAGGTGCATGTCGCCGTGGCCGTATGCCTTTGTTGCCTGATAATAGTCCGCCTGAGACGGCTGTATGCCGCCGAGCCCGGGGCCGCCGCGCTGCACGTTGACGACGACGGCGGGGAGGTCGGAGCCGACGAGGTAAGAGATCCCCTCGCTCTTCAGGCTTATTCCGGGCGAGGACGACGACGTCATCGCCCGCGTGCCTGATGCGGACGCACCGAGCACCATGTTTATCGCCGCGATCTCGGACTCCGCCTGGAGGCACAGCCCGCCGACCTTTGGCATACGTTTTGCCATGTATTCCGAGATCTCCGTCTGCGGAGTGATCGGATAACCGAAATAGTAGAGGCAGCCGGACGCGATAGCGGCCTCCGCGATCGCCTCGTTGCCCTTCATCAATACCTTTGCCATATGTAAACCTCCGTCAGACGTCGCGCTCGACGCGTATCACGACGTGCGGGCACATCGTGGCGCACATGGCGCATGCTATACATTTTTCCATGTCCGTTACCTCGGCGGGGTGGTAGCCCTGCGCGTTGAGCGTCGTGCCGGAGAGGGTGAGTATCTTCTTCGGGCAGACCTCGACGCAGAGCCCGCAGCCGCGGCAGCGGTCGCTCCTGATCGTTACCTTGTTCATTTCAAGACTCCTGTGATTATATATTTTTATTTCAGAAAAGCTTTTTTGTGTGTCCCGTCATGACGAGGATATCGCGCTCGCCGCGCGGCGCGCGGTCCTCTCCGATGACGGAGGTGAAGACGACCGGCAGCCCCGAAAGGGAGGCGACCGCCTCGGCGTAGGGAAGGGATGCTTCGACGTCGCGCCGGGTCGTTTCGTCCCCGAGATTTGAATTGTTGACGATGCCGGTAAAGCGGAGGCGCGAATACGATTCGATCTCCCTCATGAGCGAGACGGCGCACCCCGGGTCGGCGATGAGCGGGCGGTACATATTTATGACATAGAGCATTTCATACCCGGCGGCCTCGATGCCGTTTTTGTACACTCCGAGCGCCGACGCGCCGTCGTCACCCCCGACGTCGAATATGACGATCTCGTCCGAGGTGAAGACGGAGGCGATATCCGGCGGCAGCGTCGGAATATCGACGTTCGTGTTCGCGAATTCGGGCAGGATCGTGCGCACGCCCGCGCGCCGCAGCTCGCTGACCGAGTCCGCCGCCCTGAAATACGGGTTGACCGTGTCGAGGTCGACGAGCGCTGAGCCGCGCCCGGCGTGACGCAGCGCAAGCTCTACCGAGACGTTCGTTTTTCCGGCGCCGTAGTGACCGGCGACGATGATGATGCGCTTATCGCTCATGTCCGACCCCGCTTCTTTAGTGATATACAAAATCCATTATATCACTTTCAGCGCCGAAATAAAAGACTAAAAACTCAAAAAACGCAAAAAAACAGCCCGCCGCGCGAGAAAAATGTAAAAG
>CANROT010000192.1 GCA_947632285.1 uncultured Clostridia bacterium | reverse complement strand
CATCTCGACCGACAAGGCCGTCAATCCGACGAACATCATGGGCGCCTCGAAGCGCATCTGCGAGATGATAGTGCAGATGATGGACCGCAAAACGAGCGGCACGGACTTTGTCGCCGTCAGGTTCGGCAACGTCCTCGGGAGCAACGGCAGCGTCATACCGCTGTTTGAAAAGCAGATCGCGGAGGGCGGGCCGGTCACGGTCACGCACCCGGACATAACGCGGTTCTTCATGACGATACCGGAGGCGGTCTCGCTCGTGCTCCAGGCGGCGTATTACGCGCACGGCGGCGAAATATTCGTGCTTGACATGGGCAAGCCGGTCAAGATAGTCGACATGGCGCGCAATCTGATAAGGCTGTCGGGCTACGAGCCGGACGTCGATATAAAGATAGTATACACGGGCCTGCGCCCGGGTGAAAAGCTGTACGAAGAGATCCTCATGGCGGAGGAAGGGCTGCAAAGCACGGCGAACCGCCGCATACACATCGGCCGCCCGATAGAGATGGACGACGAGAGGTTCACGGAGCAGCTCGCCGAGCTTGAGGCGGCGTACAAGACGGAGGACCCGAACATAAAGGAGCTCGTCGAAAAGATCGTTCCGACGTACAAGCCGTCCGGCAGCGGCGGCGCCTAAAGCCGAAAAAATTTTGTTTTACCCCTTGACATTGAGTCTCGGCGGTGATATACTGTTATGGCTGTTGTGAGACGGCATATAACAAAACGGGGTGTGGCTCAGTCCGGTAGAGCGCTTGGTTCGGGACCAAGAGGCCGCTGGTTCGAATCCAGTCACTCCGAAACGGATAGGGGGCGCGAATGCGCCCCCTATCCGTTTCGGAGTGGTAGCGACATACGCTATTGGTTCAGGATCCGGTCACTCCGAAGTTAATAAAAGTTTTCGAAAAAAGGGGTTCGGGGGAAGAAACCTTTGCAAAGGTTTCTTCCCCCGAATAATATATCTCTGTCTTATTTCCCGAGCATACGTATGAATTCGGGCAGGACGGCCTCGAATTTGACGCCGTACCAATGGGTGGGATCGTCCTGCGTCACCTCTATCGTGCGGACGGTGTAGTCGGCTGCGAGCTTTGCGGAGTCATAGGCGGACATGCCGTTCATGAGCGCGCCGACGAACGCGGACGCGTACACGTCGCCGGTGCCGTGGCAGCCCTTTGCGATCTTTTTGTGCTCGTAGTATGCGCGGTCGTCGCCTCTCGCGACGACGACGCCCGTTTTACCTTCCCTGTAGCCGACGCCGGTGAGAATGACGGTCCCGGCGCCGCACGCATTGAGTTTGTCGAGCAGCGCGTTAATATATTTTTCGTCGTAGCTCTCGCGGTATTCTGTGCCGGTGAGGAAGCACGCCTCGGTGATGTTCGGCAGGATCATGTCCGCCGTGAACGCGAGCGTTTTCATCGCCTCGACGTATTCCGCATCAAACGCGGGGTAGAGCTTTCCGTTGTCCGCCATCGCGGGGTCAACGATCCTGAGCCCGCCCGGCGTGAGCAGCGTTTCCATAATATTCTTGACGTAGTCTATCTGCTGCGTGCTCCCGAGGTACCCGGTGTAGACCGCCTCGAACCTGATGCCCTCCTTGTTCCAGTGCGCGGCGATGCCGGGAATGTCGTCCGTGAGGTCGCGGACCGTGAATCCGGTAAATCCCGCCGTGTGCGTCGACAGCACGGCGGAGGGAAGAATGCAGGTCTCCATTCCGGCGGCGGAGAGGATAGGCAGCGCAACGGTCAGCGAGCACTGACCGACGCAGGATATATCCTGTATCGTAAGTATTTTTTTGTATGGCATATACGGTTTTTTCCTTTCTGAGTCATGGCGGCTCCCCGCCTTTCCGATAAAGATATCACACGTTTTTTTGTTTGTCAAGGCTTTTCGGCAAAAATATATTGCCCGCGCCGTCGGCTTTTTCGCGATATCGCGCGGGTAAAATCGGCGGACGCGAAAATATGGCACACATTCACAAAAAAATATTGCAATCCGGCAGATTTTATAGTATTATTATTAAAGGATAGTCCGCTGCGGCGGAAAAACGGAGGTACATAAATTGGAACACAACGAGATCAAAAAAGCGATAGAGAGCGGCAGATGCGTCATCGGCATCGAGCTCGGCTCGACGAGGATCAAATCCGTCCTTATCGGGGACGATTTCGCGCCGATCGTTTCCGGCGCGCACGACTGGGAAAACAGGCTTGAAAACGGTATCTGGACTTACAGCGAGGAAGACATCTGGAACGGCGTCCGCGACAGCTATGCAAAGCTCGCGGCGGCGGTCAAGGACGAATACGGCGTGACGCTGCGCCGCGTCGGCGCTATCGGTTTCTCGGCGATGATGCACGGCTACCTCGTCTTTGACGAGGCGGGCGACATGCTCGTGCCGTTCCGCACGTGGCGCAACTCGATCACGGGCGAGGCGTCCGAGATACTCTCGGAGAAATTCCATTTCAATATCCCGCAGCGCTGGAGCATTTCGCACCTCTATCAGGCGATATTGAACGACGAGCCGCACGTCCCGGACATCAGGTTCATCACGACGCTCGCCGGATACATTCACTGGAAACTGACGGGCGAGCGCGTCCTCGGCATCGGAGACGCGTCCGGCGTCTTCCCGATAGATCAGTCGACGAATACGTATGACGAATGGCTGATAGAAAAATTTGAGGCTCTGATCGAGCACAAGAACTATCCGTGGCACCTCCGCGATATCCTTCCGCGCGCCGTCATGGCGGGCGAGGACGCGGGCAGGCTGACGGCGGAGGGCGCAAAACTGCTCGATCCGTCCGGCAACCTTGAGGCGGGCATTCCGCTCGCGCCGCCGGAGGGCGACGCCGGAACGGGCATGGTCGCGACGAACAGCGTCGCGCCGCGCACGGGCAACACGTCCGCCGGGACGTCCGTATTCGCGATGGTCGTGCTCGAGCGTCCGCTCAAGGGTTATTATCCCGAAATAGACATCGTAACGACGCCGACGGGCAAGCTCGTCGCGATGGTGCATTGCAACAACTGCACCTCCGACCTGAACGGCTGGGTCGACATGTTTGCCGAGCTGCTCCACGAGGCGGGGTGCGATATCCCGAAGTGGAAGCTCTATGACATCGTCTATTTCCAGTCGGAAAAGGGCGACGCCGACTGCGGCGGGCTCATGTCATACGGCTATCTCTCGGGCGAGCACGTCACCGGGCTCGACACGGGCAGGCCGCTCTTCGTCCGCACGCCGGAAGGCAACTTCAACTTTGCGAATTTCACG
>CANROT010000191.1 GCA_947632285.1 uncultured Clostridia bacterium | reverse complement strand
GGCGGGCCGCTATATACGCATGATCGCGCCCGTCATACCGATAATGTACCTCGACACCGCCGTTGACAATCTTTTGAAGGGACTCGGCGAGCAGCTCTTCTGTATGCGCGTGAATATCATAGACTCCGCGCTCAGCGTCGCGCTCGTCTGGCTGCTCGTGCCGAGGTTCGGCATCTCCGGCTATGCGGCGACGATCATCATAAGCGAGGTATTCAACGCCTCTCTCTCGATCTGGCGGCTGCTCTCCGTCGCGGACGTGACGCCGCACATATTCGGCTGGCTCCTGCGTCCACTCATCGCCTCGACGCTCGCCGCCTCCGCGATCCGCTTTGTCATAAATTTCGTGCCGCGCCTCTATCGCGCCGAGGGATTCGCCCCGATGGTGCTGATGATGACGGCGTCCGCGTCTTTATATCTGCTGCTCCTCGTCGTCACAAACGCATTAACAAAAAACGACGCGCTCTACGTAAAACGCGTACTGACAGGATAAATATATAAAAATAAAGCCATAAAAGCTTTTGAAAGAAGGGGTGCGGGGAGGAAAACTTTTTCAAAAGTTTTCCTCCCCGCGCTATTTTCATAATTAAATGCCGTCACTTTTTCCGCTTGCCGCTGAAGACGAGGGCGGCGAGATAGCCGAACACCATTGCCGCCGCGATACCGGCGGAGGCGGCGGTGAGGCCGCCCGTCAGCGCGCCGATAAGGCCGCGCCCGTCGACCTCCTCGCGGACGCCCTTTGCGATAGTATTTCCGAATCCCAAGAGCGGCGTCGTCGCGCCCGCCCCGGCAAACTCGGCGAACGGCTCATACACGCCGACGGCGCCGAGTATGACGCCCGCCGTCACGTAAGCGACGAGAATGCGCGCGGGCGTCAGCTTTGTTTTGTCTATCAATATCTGCGCGATGACGCAGAGCGCGCCGCCGACGGCGAACACGATCAGATAATCCGTCAAGACCGAAAGAAAATCCATATTCTCAGCTCCCCTCCGATACGATGTGAACAAGGTGGCAGATGCCGGGGATATTGTTGCCCTGATATACACTCGCGGGGCTCATCAGCGCCCCCGTCGCCATAAACAAAATATCGTGCAGCCGCTTGCCCGGCACGCTTTTGCACCGCTCGGGGATCCCCATGCGCGGCAGTATCGCCGACGAAAGCACCGTCGCGCTGCACCCGCACCCGGAGCCTCCGGCGTGCTTGTCCGTCCCCTCGGTATCATATATCAGAAGGCCGCAGTCCTCGTGGACGCCGGAGATGTCATACCCGGACGACGCCATGAAGTCGCGCAGAATGCGCGTCCCCTCGGCGCCGAGGTCGCCGGTCAGAATGAGGTCAAAGCTGTCGGGGCTCCTGCCCGATTCGTCAAGGTACCGCTTCAGCGTGTCTATCGCCGCAGGCGCCATCGCGGCGCCCATGTTGTTGAGGTCGTTGATGCCGCGGTCGATGGAGCGCCCTGGCAGAAAATCCGTGATCTTCGGCACCCCCGGCTCCCCCTCCGGCAAAAGCATGAACGCGCCCGCGCCCGTCACCGTCCACTGGGAGGTGGGAGCGCGCTGCCCGCCGTATTCGATCGGGAAGCGGAACTGCCGCTCCGCCGCGCAGTTGTGAGAGCTGGCGACGGCGGCCGTCGGGCCCATACCGAGCCCGGAGCAGTACGAGGCGGCGAGAATGAGCGCCTCGGCGCACGTCGAGCATGCGCCGTACAGCCCGAAATACGGTATATCAAAGTCGAGCAGCCCGTAATTCGAGCCGACACACTGATTTTGCAGGTCACCGGCGAAAACAGCGTCTATATCGTGCTCCGTCAGCCCCGCCTTCGCGATCGCCGTCGTCAGCGCGCGCTTTTGCATTTCGCCCTCGGCCGCCTCCCACGAGTTTGTACCGAATTTGTCATCTTCCTCAACGTCCGTTACGTCAAGGTATATCCCGAGCGGTCCTTTTTCCTCCTCCGCGCCGCCCACCGACGATGCGGACCCGAAAAAGACCGGCCTCGGCAGCGTAACTATGCCTTTTTGCGGCATTTTACCACCTCATTCCTTGTCTTTTTGTTTTAGTTTGTCACCTCCGCCCGGCTTTTATTCGCGATTCTGTTTTTCCGCCTGTACTCCGTCGGCGTAACGCGCATTATCTCCGAAAACCGCCTGTTATAATAGCTGATATTCTGGAACCCGCATTCGGACGCAACATCGATTATCTTCATATCCGTATTTATCAAAAACCACAGGCTGCGGTTTATGCGGTACGAGTTCAGGTACGAAAACGGACTGCACCCCATATATCTCGAAAAAACGCGCGAATAGTGCCCCTCGCTCATGAGCGCGCGCGAGGAAAGCGCCCGCAGCGTGAGCTTTTCGCCGTAGTGAGCGTGCAGATACGCTATCGAATCGAGCAGACATTTGTACGCAGACCGGCTCGTGCCCAAAGCCTCCGCGCGCGGCTCGGAATTCTTCGTGAACAAATAAAAGATGTCGAAAAACAGGCTCTTTATCCGCAGCTCGGACCCGTCCGCTTCGTTTTTCAGTCTGAGCGTCACGTCCGTGTGCGCGCCGCGCGATGTGTCGATCTCGCGCGCGCCGAAAAGTTCCGCTATCGCGCGTATATCGCCGATTATCTCTGCCTGCCACGGAACGTCGCGCGATATGACGGGGCCCGCGCGCCTTTCCCCGTCAAATATCGCGGGCAGATACACATTCGTCGCAACATCTCCCGACCGGCCGAGGAGAAAATCCGGGTGAAACGTCACGGAAACGGAGGTCGCCCGCCGCCCGTCCCCGGTCAACTTGGCGCGGTGGAGCACGCCGGGCCTCACAAATATTGCGTCCCCCTCGCCGAGCTCGTACCCGACCCCGTCGATATAGTAAACGCAGCTCCCCTCCGTCATATAGAACAGCTCCGCCTCCTCGTGCCAGTGCAGCGGCAGATTGACGAATTCGCCGCCCGGGGCGATCTGCCCCGGGTCGTCCGACACGATGTATACGGCAACGGGAAAGCTTTCGCTCCCGTGCCTGTGGCTGTCCTTATTCGATAAATAATCCTCCCGGTACATGGCTCCGCCTCCCGTATGCTCATTTTGTCCTGCGCCTATGATATCACAAATATCAAAATAATACAAGTTATCTCTGCGGACGCATCAAATCAAACTCCGTTTTTATTCATATATATCGGCAAATTTTTAACCGCAACGGTACGGCGGTCATGCCCGCCTGCGACGAGTTGACGCGGTGATATTGTTAGAAACGCCCGTCCCTGTCTGCTACAATATAACTGTAGAAAACTCTCGTGCCCAAATCGGTAAAGGTCGGTCAAAAATGAAAAAAAGGACACTTTTAAAAATGATGTTTTGCGGAGCGCTCGGGACGTCGCTCCTGTCCTCCCTCATCGCCTGCTCCCGTACAGGCGACGGGGAAACGACCTCCGGCGCACCCGTCGTGACGGAGGCGCCGGTCACATTGACGCTCCCGGACGGGACACAGGCGCTCGCTTCCGGCGGGTTC
>CANROT010000190.1 GCA_947632285.1 uncultured Clostridia bacterium | reverse complement strand
GAGCAAGCCGAAGAAAAAGCGAACCGAAAAAAAGCCTGCGGACGAGGGCGAAAAGGAAAAGAAGCAGGCCCTGACCGCGATGATCCCGGAGCTGCTCGAGCTCGTATTCGACGTGCTGAAACGTGCGCCGCGCAAGCTGAGGCTCGAGATAAACCGCCTCTATCTGTCCGTCGGCGCCGAAGACGCCGCCAATACCGCGATAAGATACGGCACCGTGACCCAGGCGGTCGGCGCCGCGCTCACGCTCGCCGAGGAACACGCGGACGTCCGGGTCGGCCGGGACGCCGTCATGACCGTGCCGGATTTTCTGTCCGGAAAAATAGACGCGGACATAAACGTCCGCCTGTCCGTGCGGGTGGGCTCGGTGCTCGGGCTCGGGCTGCGATTCGTCTTCAATTTTATAAAACTGAAAATAGCAAAAAACAGTGACTGAGAAAGGAACAATGGAATGAACGGCAACGGAAAGATCAGCGAGAACAACAAAATAAGCGACATAATCAAGACGTCGCTTGAAAACATTCGCGGCGTCGTCGACGCAAACACCATCGTCGGCAACCCGATAACGACGCCGCAGGGCGTCACGATCCTGCCGATATCAGAAGTCTCGGTCGGATTCGCGTCCGGCGGGTTCGACTATCTCGGCAAGAACGCCACAAAGTCCGAGCACGGCGGCGGGAACAACTTCGGCGGCGGCGGCGGAAGCGGTCTTTCCGTCAAGCCCGTCGCGTTCATCGTCATCTCGGCGGACGGCTCGGTCGATCTCATGCCGATATCGTCGTCTGCCGCCCAGAAGTCGGACGTCGCGACCATAATCGACGGCGCGCCGGCGCTGATAGACAAGATCAAGTCCCTGCTGCCGAAGAAAAAGAAAAGCGAAGACACAAGCGACAGTGCCGACGAGGACGCCGATACGGGCGACGAGACGGCTGCCGACACCGCCGAGGCGTCAGCGGAATAATTTTCATTTTCGACAAATAATATCCGCGAATACATAAAGCGCC
This sequence comes from uncultured Clostridia bacterium, assembly GCA_947632285.1. Classification (GTDB taxonomy): domain Bacteria; phylum Bacillota; class Clostridia; order Oscillospirales; family CAG-272; genus DTU064. Next base: position 2,509 of record CANROT010000190.1, on the reverse strand, counting down.
GAGGCGGGAAAATAAGCTCTGAAATATTTATTCGGAGCTTTTCACTATATGACCGCTTTTTTTCGCCGCGCCGCGGCAATGATTTTTTCGCTGGCAGCCCTCTGCCCCCTCACCGTCAGCGCCTTTTCGGGCACGTCCGCCGAAAGCGCAATTCTGATAGAGGCGTCCGGGGAGCACGTCATCTATGAGCATGACGCCGACCGCCGCCTCCCCATGGCGTCGACGACGAAGATAATGACGGCGCTCTGCGCCATCGAATCGGGCGACATCAAAAGATGCGTCAAGGTCTCCCCCTCCGCCGTCGGCGTCGAGGGATCGTCGATCTATCTCAAGGCGGACGAGGAGCTGACGCTTGAGGATCTGCTCTATGCGCTGATGCTCGCGAGCGCGAATGACGCCGCTGCCGCCATCGCGATAGAGGTGTCCGGCTCGGTCGAGGACTTCGCCGCGCTCATGAACAGGCGCGCGAATGAGCTCGGCTGCACAGACACGCATTTTGACAATCCCCACGGGCTTGACAGCGAAAACCACTACACGACCGCGCGCGACCTCGCAAAAATAACGGCCGCCGCGCTGCAAAACGAGACGTTCAGAAAGATCGTTTCGACATACAAGCATACTATCCCGCTCGAGGGCGGCGGTGTCCGCGTACTCGTCAACCACAACAGGCTGCTGCGCACGGAGGAGAACGTCATCGGCGTCAAGACCGGATTTACAAAGCGGAGCGGGCGCTGCCTTGTGACCGCAGCCGAGCGCGGCGGGGTGACCGTCGTTGCCGTGACGCTCCGCGACCCGGACGACTGGCGCGACCACTCCGCGATGCTTAAGCTCGGCCTCGATTCGTACAGGTGCGACATTCTATGCGATGACGACGGGCTTTCGTTCCCCGTCCCCGTCGCCGGAGGCGATACGGATTTCGTTATAGCTCACGGCGGGGAGCGCATGACCGTTTCCCTGCCCGTAGACGCGCCGACGCCGCACCGCGTCGTCAACCTGCGCCCGTTCGTGTTTGCCCCGGTCGAGTGCGGCGAAAACCTCGGATATGTCGAATGGTTCGACGAAGACGGGAACTCGCTCGGAAAGTTCGATCTGTTTGCCGAGGGCACGGTCAACGCGAGAAAAAAGCCGTCCCTGCTCGACAGGATACACGACATATTTAATAAGGAGAGCAAAGATGAAACCGTTCATGAATGAAGATTTTCTTCTCTCGACCGAAACGGCGCGCCGCCTCTATCACGGGACGGCGGAGCCGTTACATATCATCGACTATCATTGCCACGTTCCGCCTAAAGATATCGCAAATGACTGCCGGTATTCAAATATAACCGAGCTCTGGCTCGGCGGCGACCACTACAAGTGGCGCGCCATTCGCTCCGCGGGCGTCCCCGAAAAATACGTCACGGGGGACGCCTCCGACTACGAAAAATTCCGCGCGTATGCCTCCGTCATGCCGCGCCTCATCGGGAACCCGCTCTATCACTGGACGCATCTTGAGCTGCGCCGCTATTTTGACTGCGACCTTATCCTCTCCCCCGAAACGTGCGACGAGATATGGGAGCTGACGCGCTCCGCGCTCGAGAAGGACGAATTCTCGGTTCGAAACATCATTCGCCGCTCAAACGTCGACGTCATCTGCACGACGGACGATCCGGCGGACACGCTCGAATACCATGAGGCGCTCGCAAAAGACGGGACCTTCGAGACGAAAGTATACCCCGCATGGCGCCCCGACAAGGGCATAAACATCGAGGCAAAGGGCTTTTCCGGCTACATAAAAAAGCTCGGCGAGGCGGCAGGCGTCAATATCACCGACATCGAATCGCTCTTTGAAGCGTATCGCCGCCGCCTTGACTTTTTTGCCGTCCACGGCTGCCGCGTCGCGGACCACGGGCTCGACGTCTACCCGTTCTACACGGCCCCGGACCTCTATCACGCAAACGAAATATTCAAGGAGGCGCTCGCCTCCGACGGCGGCGTCCGCGACCTCGGCAAGGTGACGCTCTACAAGGGCGCGATGCTCCGCTTTCTGGGCTCCGAATACGTCCGGCGCGGCTGGGTCATGCAGATACACTTCGGCGTCCTGCGCAACGCGAACTCGCGCATGTTCGCAAGCCTCGGCCCCGACACCGGCTTTGACACTATCGGCGACACGGTGCCGATAACCGCTCTCGGGAGCCTGCTCGACATGATGGACACGCACAAAGCGCTGCCGCGCACGGTGCTCTACCCCATCGCGCCGCATCAGAATGACGCGGTCGCCGCTCTTTGCGGCAGCTTTCAGACGTCCGGCGACGGATCCCCACGCATGATGCAGGGCAGCGCGTGGTGGTTCGCCGACACGCTTGACGGTATGCGCCGCCAGATGACAAAGCTCGCCTCCCTCTCCGTCTTCGGCTGCTTCCTCGGAATGCTCACCGACTCGCGTAGCTTCACCTCATATCCGCGCCACGAATACTTCCGCCGCATTCTCTGCGGCCTTGTCGGCGGCTGGATCGAGGACGGGCTTTAC
>CANROT010000189.1 GCA_947632285.1 uncultured Clostridia bacterium | reverse complement strand
ATACGGCGAGCGTCTGCCACGACTCGAGCGTCGACTCGCCCGCGCCCGCGCCCGCCGAAAACGAATCCGACAGCGCGTCGAGCCGACCCGAGATCCCGCCGAGCGACGACGACAGATACGCGCCGAAGCTCGAGAACTGCGCGCGCCCCGCGTCGAGCCGCACGGTCACGCGCGCGATCGCCTTCGCGAGCGACAGCGCGGCGCGCCCGATCTTATCGACCGCCTCGGCGCTCGCCTCCGCCTCGTCCGCGTTCGGAACGGGCGCGGACTCCGACACCGAAGGTGTCGCAGACGTCAGCGACGCCGGCGAAGCCGGCGTCTGGGACGTAGCTGTTTTGCCGCCGCTGTACCTTCTTATTTCATCAAGCCCCGAGAGGTACCCCTCCGTCTTGGAGACGGCCTCGCCCGCCGCCTCCGCGTATTTTTTGACGTCCGCCCACGCGAGGCGGAACGCCTCCGACAGGCCGACGCCCGCGCGGCGGTAAACGGCGGCGATCCGCGCGACGCGCGACGTCACGGACGCTTCCGTGTCGCGCAAAATCGCCTCGATCGCGTCCCTCTCCTTCGCGAGCGGCGACGACGCGCCGCCGCTCCCGCCCGCGTCGAACACGACGGTGAACGCGGAGCCGTTATTTTTCCTCATCAGCCGCCTCCGATCCCGATAATTACAGCCATTTTAATATTTCCTCCTCCTCGTGTGTGCTTGCCCGGACCGCGCCGAACAGCCGCCTGTTCTCCCGATAAAATTCCGCCTCCGCCGCGTCGAGCCGCGCGCCCGAGGCGCGCTTCTGCCGAATGCGCAAAACGCTCGCAAACAGCGAGTCCCCGATCTCGAAAAAGTACGAGAGGAAGCTCCACCAGTGCAGATACGGCAGCGCGCGCACGTCCCCGCCCGCGATCTTGTTCACGGCGGGGACGATGAGCTCCGCGTCCGCCTCCCAGTCAAAGAGGCGCGGCGAATCCGACTCCGCGCGGTGGCCGCAGTCAATGAATTCGACCGCCGCCGCGAGCGCCTCCGCCGCCTCGTCCTCTGCGATCAGCCCCCGGTCCGGGAACATGATCCGCATCATCACCTCCGCTCGCGCGCCGTCGTCGAGCAGCGGATCCGAACACGCCGCGAGCACGTCGAGGACGGCGCGGTAGTCGGTGCGGATCGGAATTTCGCGCCCGCGAACGGTCACGCTCGTCGGCAATCCGTACCCGTTCACGCCTCGTACTTCGCCGCGTACTCCTCGACGCGGCGGCGGAGCAGCTCCGCGCGGCGCGAAAGCTCCGGGGCGACCGCGTCCGCGACGGCGTCGAGCACGGCGCGCGCGAACATCTCCCCCTCCGGCGAAACGGTCGTCGCGGTGACGCGCGAAAACAGGTCCGCGTGCGCGTCATACCCGAGCAGGTACGAGATCCGCTCCTCGACCGCCGCGTCCGCGGCGGCCGCGTCCTCCGGCAGCCCGGCGCGGAAGAATTCCGCGACCTCGGCGGCGCGGGACAAAAGTCCCGCGTCCGTCGGATTCACATGCAAACTCGCGAACACCTCGCCGCCGCCGTCCGCGAAGCGGACCGTCAGCACCCCGGGGTCAAACGTGCGTACCGTCTCCATAATTTACTCCCCCGGCGTGAACTTGCGGGACGACGTGTCAAAGCTGCCCTTGACGCGGCCGCCCGCCTTATAGACCGTGAACGGGATCCCGACGCCGGACGTATCGCCGCCCATCGACGTCGGCACGACGTAGACGTCCTCGCGCCACGCCCAGACGACGGTCGGCTCCCCGCCCTCGGCGCCCGGCTTGAGGAGCACGTCGACCATCGTCGTCTTGCACGCGTCGCCCGTCGCGCGCGTGTTGACGAGGTCGGCGAGCTTGTTCGAGAGCGCGTCGTCGTAGCTCTCGAAGTAGAACGGGTCGACGGACGCCTCGACCTCGTACCCGTTGTGGATCACGGACTGCTCGCCGATGATGTTCTTTTTCACCTCGACATCGGGGTTCAGCTCCTCCGAATATTCCTCAAGGTGCCGCCCGATGCGGACGTAATCGCACGCGGCCGCCGTCTTGTCGAACGCGGCGTCGATATAGTGTGCGAGATATTTTCTCTCGATCATTGTAATTTTTCCTTTCGGTTTAAAAATTTTTTAATCCCCCTCGGCGGTGTAGTATTCCGCCGAGATCAGAACGACTCTGTCAGAGACTCCGCTCTTCTCGCTCTCGTTCTTGTGCGGCGTGCCGCGCCGCGCCAGGAGCAGGCGCGCGCCGCCGTCATAGAGCCCGCGCATACTCGCGCGCAGCCGCTCGCATACGCCGTCGGCGATGGACGAAAGCGCGCCGTCCGCATACATGCGCGCCGCCTCCGAATCCCCGGCCGACCGCCACACGAGGCGGCACACGTACCGCCGCCGCAGAACGCGGCCGCCCGCGATGTCGCGCGTCTCGCTGACGATGCCGCCCGCGTCTCCTCCCCCGTCCCCGGGGAAGATCGCGAGCCCGTCCTCGCCGCCGAGCACCTCAAATTGGACGCGCCTGCCGAACGGCTCCGCCGCCTCATTCGCCGCCGCGAGCACCGCGGCGGTCATCGGATCGTTTCCCATCTCCTACCTCCCCGTCACCTCGAAGTGCGGTATCAGATAAAACCGCGCAACGGTGTTTACGGCGTAGACGCCGTCGCGCGTCCTGCGGCAGAACGCGTAAAACCCCTCGCCGCCGAATTTTTCGTCCGCGTCCGATACTTCGTCCCCGCCGCAGTCGCCGACGGCGAAGAAATCGCCGCACTCGCCCGGCGTGAACGTGAACGTCCGCCGCATCGCCTCCGCGTCGGCATCATGCCACATCTTCGGCGGCAGCCAGAGCTTTTCCGTCCCGCGGACGGCGATGCCGTCCTGCCACACGCCGACAGTCGCGACGCTGAGCAGCGCCTCCCCGTCCGGGACCGCGCCGTATCGGCGGGCGAGCGCCGCCTCCCCGGCGGCGACATCGACGCCGCGCAGCACGGTCGGCAGCCAGATCCCGCCCGGCGCGCGGTTATAAACGGTCACAGTGCTGTCGTACATTTGCCCTCCTCAGACGGCGGCGAGCAGCGGCAGCCCGTCCCTGCCGCGCAGCCCGCCGAGATGCTCCGTCACCGTCGCGTACAAGAGCCGCAGCCGGACGGCGGGATCGCCCGCCGCCCGCGCGTATGCCGCCGCGCGGAACGAGATGCGCTCCCCGCCCGCGCTGACCGATTCGACCGCGCCGCTCGCCGCCTCGCGCGAGATGCGGTACAGCACGTCCACGAGCGCGCCCTCGCAGCGGAGCAGTTCGTCTCTGAATTCGTCCGCGAGCGCCTCGGCGCGGCAGACGCCGTCGGCGCCCGTGGTCGCCTGGCGAATGATATTGTCCGCCTCCCGCGAGAAGCGGCCGAATTCCTCCTCCGTCATGCTCACGCTTTTACTCGCCTATCGTCGCGACGATGATGCCGTCCGTCTTCTCCGCGTACAGCTCGCAGCCGCACACGACCGAAACGGAGTCGGTCATGTTCGTGTAGTCGGGCTCCTCGTGAAT
>CANROT010000188.1 GCA_947632285.1 uncultured Clostridia bacterium | reverse complement strand
ATCGCCCGGTCAGGCCGTCGCCGCCGTATTCGCTGTAAACGCTGTTCATTTTCCCTCCGTTATACGACGCGGCGTATTCCGCGAAGGACGAATTTATCTTTCCACGAAAGCCCTTCATATACGTTCGTCGTCAGGTCGTCATAGTAATTCGCCAGCGTGAAGACGCCTTCACGCGTGAGCGAATGGCCGAATTCCTCGCGGCTCACAAGGTCAAGGACCGCGGATATCCCCGTATCGGACGCGCCGCCGATGGATCTGTCAAGGCGTGCCGCGTATTCGTCCGGCAGCTCCCCCGTCTCCGGTGAGAGCCCGAGGGCGCCGTAAACGTCAAATATACCGATATCGAGCTTGTGCGCAAGGCTGCGCAGCTCCTCCCCGGACAGCGGGCTGTCCGTATCACGGCACCTCTCGATCAGCTTTTCCCTTTCGCGCAGCGCCCGCTTGCTCCTGCTCTTAAAGCGCAGAGCGACGATAACGACGGCTGCGATGATCCATATTGCCGCAACGGCGGCAACGGCTATCCTTATATAGAGCCCGTAGTCCGGTGTGTCGTCCACTATCGGCACCTCATCTTGTTTCGGCGGCTGCTCCGGCTCGTTGACCACGGGATTCCCGGGTTTATCGGGCAGCTTATCGTCAGGCGTGCCCGGCGTCGGCAGATCGGGCATATCGAGGCCGCTGCCGTACATCGCATCGTGATACGAGGGCGTCGCCTCGTACTGGACCCAGCCGAGCCCGTCATAATAGACCTCGACCCACGCATGAGCGTCGCTGTCGAGCACATCGGTCGAGTAGTACCGCGCCGCATCTCGGTCGGTCGCATAGCCGGAGCTGAAGTCGGACGCGACATAGCCCTCACAGTATCTCGCCGGTATACCGAGCGAACGCAGCATCATCGCGAGCGACGACGCGAACTGGACGCAGTAGCCGGTCTTCGTCTCGGTCAGAAATTCGATCAGCGCGGGCGTTTCGGAGCCATTCGGAAGATCGTTTTCGCCGCCATCTTCCAAAGCACCGCTTGCCGCTGTCGTTTCATCGGCCGTTTCCGGCGATGTCGGCGGCTCCTTTGAATAGCGGTAGTTATCCCCGAGATAATCTATGAGCGCCATCGCGGTGTCGTGGTATTCGGAGACGTTCGGCGTGTCTGAAAGGCTTATGCCCTTTTCTCTGAGGGCGACGCGCGCCGTCGCGCCGATGACTGCCTCATCGTTATCGTCCGTCTGAAGATACGTGCCGCGCACGTATTCGGAATACGTGCGCTCGAGCTCCGCGCCCTTGCGCAGAGACGCTCGCTCCGCGTCCGTCATCTCCGTGAGATATCTGTATATGAGGGAGCTCCCCGCAGACTCCGCGCCGAAATCCTCCGCGTACATTTCCGCGTAGCGCAGAGCAGTCTCCTCCCCCTGCCCTATGATGGTGTCCGGCTCGCCGGACGCTATCAGCTCAAGCGTTGAAAGATACTCGTTTATGCCGCGCGCGTAAACGCTGCCGATCTCCGGGTAACGCATCGTCGTCACGAGGGATTCGGTCGTATATGATGTGTTCTCGAAGAAATAGCTCGAGGTCCATATACCGTCAAAGTAATAGCTGTACGGCAAGAGCGACGGCAAATTCGAGTTGTACGACAACAGCCCCACGGACGGTCTGACGAACGACGGCAGGTAAAGGAGCGTCGAATCCGCCTTGTTTGTCACGCTGACGCGCTCGTAAATAAAGCCGAGGCGCGTGTTGTCTGCGTATGCCGAGGCATCGGCGTACACGGAGTACGTCGGGTACATAGCGTTGTAGAAATTGTCCGTTATCGTCTCGGGCGTAAAATCCTCTCCGAAGAGCGATGTGTATTTGTCGATCTCCGAAAGCGTCGCCGAATACCAGTGGTCGTCGTCATACGTCGTTCCGACCCACGAGCGCAGATATACGGGCGCGTTGTACGGGACCTCGACCGTTGCGACAACGACTTCTTTATATTCGGGATATACGGGGTCTGTCGGACGCGGTCCGTCGGTCGACCCGGTCAGCCCGCCGGGAGAGGGGACCTTGTTGAGGTCTACCTTTTGGCTCCAGAAGATCGCATTGACGTACTTGCGCGCGTCACTGACTATATCGGAAACGAACGGTATGCCCGGGTCGCTCTCGGTGACGAATTGGGCCGGGGCGGCGATTATGAGGAGCGCCATCACCGCCGCGGAAAGCCCGGTTATCCCGCCAAGCGAGAGATTGTCGGCGACCGACTTCCCGTCAAGCTTTTCGGCGCGCCTCTGCTCGCGCTCACGGAGACGGCGCGCGCGCTTTTCCTCGCGGCGGGCGGCCTTCTCGGCCTTGCGCTCGGCGCGCAGCCTGCGCCGCCTGTCAGCGTTGCTTTCAAGGACAAATACGTCCTCGACCGCGCCCTTGCGCTTTTTCTTTTCGCGCCCGCGCGTGTCCGGCTCGTCCGCGTCTTCAAACAGCGGGACCGGCTCGTCGTCCTTTATAAAGCGCTTTTTCTTTGAGCGCTTCGTATAGTTTCTGTCATGTGTCCATAGCACGACCACGCCCGCGATGGACGCGACAAGGAGGGAGAAGCCCCAGTTCCCCCTGATTATGTTGTATATCGAGGCCGGGACAACGAACACGACGGTTATCAATGCGATACAGATGGGGTGGCACCGCTTCACTATGACCGGCACGAGATAGAGCGAGACAACGAGCGTGAGCATCACAAGCCCGATCTTATATAGGTCCGCCTCGCTGTATATCGCTCCGACCGAATCCTCGGGGAGGATAATATACATATTGTGAACGGTCGTCACCCCCGCGTCGACCGCTCTCTCTATGACCGTGTTGTGTACCGCCGCGACGGACTGCACGATCACATCGGGGAAATCGACCGAAACTATCGCGAGCCGTGTAAAAATACCGCCCGCCAAAAGGACGCCGCCCACAGCGGACACGATCCCGCCGTAAAACAAAAGCGTTATCGCCGCCGAGAAAAACAGCGCCGACAAAAAGATCGTCCCCGCCCCGGCCTTGTCGGGCACTATGCAGAACGCGTCCGCGACGAAAAGGCAGATGCCCGAGACATACATCGCCCCGAGCAGCGCGCGGCAGGCGAGCCCGATATTGACTGTCGCTCTTGTGTGCGTCTGCTTTGTCGGCAGATAAATAATATCGCGCTCTTTTTTCTTTTTTCTGTTTTTATTTATGAGCTTTCTTCTGTCGGAGGGAGCCGTAAGATTCATATATTCTGCCCCTCCTCTGTCTTTTGCCCGCCGAGCGGCGGGGTCACCGTCGTCAGCTCGAGCTTGTTTTCGGCAAAGCGGGCGCGGCAATAATCGACATAGTCCGTGTGGAGCTCTTTGTTTTCGAGGCTTTTGTATATATCCTCACGGGACAAAAATTCTTCTTTAAATTCACTGTTCCATTTGTCAACAAAGCTTTTATCGCTTTTGAACTTATCTCCTTGCGGAAATTCACCGAACATATCAAACCCAACAATTTTTCTTGAATTTTCATTTTCCAAAAGTTCCCGGAACGTTGCGAACTGAATAAGAGAACTTCCCTTAAAGACAC
>CANROT010000187.1 GCA_947632285.1 uncultured Clostridia bacterium | reverse complement strand
TTCGTCGCACAGAAGCTCGCGCCGCTCGAGGACGTCGTCTCAACGGCGACGCACTTCGTGCTGCGGAAATATAAGTCGGACGGCATCGTTTTCGGCGCGGTCGAGGAAGACATGCGGGGGAATGACTTCATATGAAGCCGTACAGCGAACTTCTCTCGCACACGGTAAGCGCCCTTGAGCCGTCCGGGATCAGAAAATATTTCGACCTGCTCGACTCGATGGAGGACGTCATCTCGCTCACCGTCGGTCAGCCGGATTTCATAACGCCGTGGCACATTCGCGTTGCCGGGATAGAGAGCCTTGAGGCCGGAAGAACATACTATACTTCTAACAGCGGTCTGTTGCCGCTGCGCGAATCCATATCGAAATACCTTCACCGCCGGTTCGGCCTTACATATGATCCGCAGTCCGAAATAACGGTCACCGTCGGCGGCAGCGAGGCGATAGACGCCGCGGTCCGCGCCGTCTGCAATCCGGGAGACGAGGTCGTGATCCCCGTCCCCTGTTTCGTCTGCTACGAGCCGATAGTCAGAATTGCCGGCGGCGTCCCCGTGCTCGTCGAAACGACGGAGCGCGATGACTTCAAGCTGACGGCGGACGCGCTGCGCGCCGTTATCACGGACAAAACAAAGCTCTTAATACTTCCCTTTCCGAACAATCCGACCGGCGCGATACTCGAGGCGCCCGAGCTTGAGGCGATCGCAGACGTCCTTCGCGGCACGGATATCCTCGTCCTGTCAGATGAGATATACGCCGAGCTCACGTATGGGGAGCGCCATGTCTCGATTGCGTCAATCGACGGTATGCGAGAGCGCACGATCCTCGCCTCCGGCTTTTCGAAGGCGTACGCGATGACGGGCTGGCGCCTCGGCTACGTCTGCGCGCCGCCCGAAATTTCAAGGGAGATATATAAAGTCCACCAGTACGCCATAATGTGCGCGCCGACAACGTCGCAGTACGCGGCGATAGAGGCGCTCAACAACGGCGACGGCGACATTGAGATGATGCGCTCCGAATACGACAGGCGCCGCCGCTATATCGTTGACGGGCTGAATTCCATCGGGCTCCGCTGTTTTTCGCCCAAGGGCGCGTTTTACGTCTGGCCGTATATTGGCGCGTTCGGCATGGGGTGCGAGCGATTCTGCGAGCGGCTCCTGTATGAGGCGGGCGTCGCCATCGTCCCGGGGACCGCATTCGGCAAATGCGGCGAGGGGTACGCGCGCATCTCATACGCATACTCCGTCGCTCATATAGATAAAGCATTGAAAAAAATCAAAGGGTTCGTGGAGTCGTTATGAACGGACACAGAAACGAAATGTACTGCTCGACCGGCACCGTTATCGGTCGCGTCACCGGCTTTGACCACACGGGCTTCCTCGCATATGCCGGGAGGTCTCCGCCGACGGGATCGAGCACGTCATAACGCCCGCGTTTTATGAGGACGACCGGGAAAAGCTCAATATCATTCTCCGCTCGGGGCTGCGCTGCGCCGTCATTCATGCGGATAAAAACATCGGGCTTTATCTCTCGCTCGGCGGCGAGGACAACGCGCGCGAGTCCATGCGGCTCTGGCGCGTCAACTGCGAATACGCGCGCGCGCTCGACTGCCGCCGCGCCGTGCTGCACCTCTGGGGCGGGACCGAATCCGACCGCAATTTTGCGTACAACGCCTCGTTTATGGACGAGATCCTTGATGTGGCCGAAAAATATGAAATCGAAGTTTTGATCGAGAACATTCCGTGCGTCTCGCTTGACCCGCTCAGCCGCTGGCATGAGCTTGAAAAATATGACTGCGGCTTTATTTACGACGTCCGCTTCGGCCAGCTCCACGGCCAGAACCCGGACATTCTCGCCTCCCCTTATATGAAGTCCGGGCGCATATCGCACATGCACATCAGCGACTTCGGCGGCGAATTCCGCGATTTTTCAAAGATACGGCCTATCCTGCACCCGAACGAGGGAAAGGTCGACTTCCCGGCCCTCTTTTCCGGGCTGCGCGACGCCGGATATAGGGGCACGTTCACGCTTGAATCGCCCGTCATGTCCGAGGCGGGGCTCGATCTTGACAAGCTTGTGCGCACGCTTTTGTGGCTGAGGGAGCAGATCGACTCGTTATGAGCGAAACAGTCAAGCTGCAAAAATTTATCGCGGACTCGGGGCTCATGTCGCGCCGAGCCGCGGAGCGAAAGATCGCCGAAGGAGACGTCACGGTAGACGGCGTCACGGCGCACCTCGGCGACCGTGTCGACCCCGAGGCTGCGCGCGTCGCCGTCGGCGGCAGGGACATCACACGCCGCACCGGCACGCATACATACATCATGCTCAATAAGCCCGCCGGCGTCATCACGACGATGAAAGATGAGGACGGGAAAAAGCGCCGCACCGTAGCGGAGCTCGTCTCGGACGTACCGGCGCGCGTTTACCCGATCGGCAGGCTCGACATGTTTTCGGACGGGCTCTTGCTCCTGACCGACGACGGTGAGCTTGCGAACGCGCTCTGCCACCCGTCCGGGAACAAGGAAAAAATATATCGCGTCACGCTGCGCGGCCGCGTCGGAGACGGTGCGCTCCGCGCGCTCGCCTCCCCCATGACCATCACCGAGGCGGACGGGAGAGAATACGCGCTCGCCCCTTGCACCGTGTCGCTGATCTCCGCGAGCGACACATCGACCGTTATTGAAATGACGCTCCGCGAGGGGCGGAACAGGCAGATCCGCCGCATGTGCGAAAAGCTCGGGCTGAAGATAACGCGGCTGACGCGCATCTCAGAGGGGGGCATTTCGCTCGGTGAACTGCCGCCCGGCAGATGGCGATATCTTACGGAAGATGAAAAAAGCGCGCTTTTACGCGCGGAAAGATGAAATATGACGACTGACGAGCTGATAAAACGCATAAACGAGCTTGCCGCAAAAAACAGAGCGGCAGGCCTGACAGATGAGGAGTTGGCCGAGCGCGCCGAGCTCCGAGCCGAATACATTCGCCGCTTCCGCAAGAGCTTAACGGCAAGCCTTGATTCCGTCCGCTACATCGGGGAGGACGGGCGCGAACACAAACTCAAAAAAAGACAGCAAATAACTAAAGAGAGAGAGGACGACACCGAAGATGCCTGACGAAAAAAATTTTCCGGATAACACTCCGCAGGAACGTCCCATAACGCAGCCGCAAAATCCCGCCTCGCCGGGTGCGCAGCAGCCGTCCGGGCCCGCGAGGCAGAATATACAGGGAACACAGCCGCCGAGACCGAACGTGCCGGGGACACAGCCTCCGAGACCCGCAGTACCGGGAGTGCAGCCGCCGAGGCCGAATGTACCGGGGGTACAGCCGCCGAGGCCCGCGGTGCCCGGAGTGCAGCAGCCGAGACCTGCGCCGGGTGCGAGGCCGCAGGGACAGGTTCGTCCCGCTCAGCCGAGGAACCCTAAGCCGGCTCGACCGCCTTATTATGCCACTGGCAAGCCCGTCGGCAGCGGCACGCGCCGCCGCCGCAGACCGACCGGGACGCTCATCTTCATTGCCGTCATCGTTTTGATCCTTATCATAGTCATAATCACGAGCAACAGCTTCAAAAACTGTACCTCCGGCACGTCCGAAGGCAGTACAGGCGGGACCACGATATCCCCCGATACGAACGAC
>CANROT010000186.1 GCA_947632285.1 uncultured Clostridia bacterium | reverse complement strand
CGCTGCGCGAAATGTCCGGCAGACTTGAGGAAATGCCCGGCGAGGAGGGCTACCCCGCGTACCTGACCTCGCGCCTCGCTCAGTTCTACGAGCGCGCCGGAATGGTCCGCTGCTGCGGCAGCGACGAGCGCATCGGCGCACTGACGGCGATAGGCGCCGTCTCGCCTCCCGGCGGCGACATTTCGGAGCCCGTCTCGCAGGCGACGCTCAGGATCGTCAAGGTCTTCTGGGGCCTCGATTCCTCGCTCGCGTACAGGCGCCATTTCCCGGCGATCAACTGGCTGAACTCGTATTCGCTTTACAAAGACAGGCTCGCGCCGTGGTACGAGAAAAACGTCGCGCCGGACTGGATGGCGCAGATCACGGAGGCGATGCGCATACTCTCCGCCGAGGCGGAGCTCGACGAGATCGTCAAGCTCGTCGGTATAGACGCGCTCTCCGCGGCCGACAGGCTGACGCTCGAGGTGGCGCAGTCCGTCCGCGAGGACTTCTTGCAGCAGGACGCGATGTCCCCGGACGATTCGTACTGCCCGCCCGAAAAGCAGCATGACCTGCTTTCGCTGATCCTCTATTTCCGTGACGCGGCGTCCCGCGCCATCGAGGGAGGCGCAGACATCGAAAAAATTTCGGAGCTGCCCGTCCGCGAGCGCATCGGCAGAGCAAAATCCGTGCCGACCGCGGACTATAAGCGCGAATTCGGCGAGATACGCGCCGAGATAGACGCGGAGATCTCATCTCTCGGAGGAAACAGATAATGTACAGAGAGTATAGAACGATAGAAGAAGTCGCAGGCCCTCTGATGCTCGTGCGCGACGTTGACGGCGTCAAGTATGACGAGCTCGGCGAGATAATAATGCCGACGGGGGAGGTCCGCCGCTGCCGCGTGCTCGAGGTCAACGGATCGGACGTGCTCGTGCAGCTCTTTGAATCCTCCGCGGGGCTGAACCTCGAATATTCGAAGGTCCGCTTCACGGGGCACGGGGTACAGCTCCCCGTCTCGCACGAGATGCTCGGCCGCGTCTTCAACGGCATGGGCGAGCCGATAGACGGCGGCGCCAAGCTGATCCCGGAGGCGGTGCGCGACATCAACGGCACGCCGATCAATCCGGCGTCGAGAAAATATCCGTCCGAGTTTATCGAGACGGGCGTTTCGACTATTGACGGGCTGAACACGCTCGTCCGCGGGCAGAAGCTGCCGATCTTCTCCGGCTCCGGCCTGCCGCACGCGAACCTCGCGGCGCAGATCGCGCGCCAGGCGAAGGTGCGCGGGACTGATGAAAAATTCGCCGTCGTGTTCGCCGCCATCGGCATCACGTTTGAGGAAGCGGATTTCTTCATCTCGGACTTTAAAAAGACGGGCGCCATCGACAGGACGGTGCTGTTCATAAATCTGGCGTCCGACGCCGCGATAGAGCGTATCTCAACGCCGCGTATGGCGCTCACGGCCGCCGAATATTTGGCGTTCGACTGCAATATGCACGTGCTCGTGATTATGACGGACATAACGAACTATGCGGAGGCGCTGCGCGAGGTGTCCGCCGCGCGCAAGGAGGTCCCCGGCCGCCGCGGATATCCCGGCTACCTCTACACGGACCTCGCAACGATGTACGAGCGCGCGGGCAGGCGTGAGGGCAGCGACGGGAGCATCACGATGATCCCGATACTGACGATGCCCGAAGACGACAAGACGCACCCGATCCCCGACCTCACGGGCTACATCACCGAGGGGCAGATAATCCTGTCGCGCGAGATATACCGCAAGGGGTACCTGCCGCCCGTTGACGTTTTGCCGTCCCTGTCGAGACTGAAGGACAAGGGCATCGGCGCCGGGCGCACGCGCGAGGATCATTCCGGCACGATGAACCAGCTCTTCGCCGCATACGCGCGCGGCAAGGAGGCAAAGGAGCTGATGGTCGTCCTCGGCGAGTCCGCGCTGACGCCGATAGAGCGGCTGTACGCGAAATTCTCGGACGAGTTCGAGGCGCGATATGTCAATCAGGGGTTCTATGAGGACAGGACTATCGAGCAGACGCTCGACCTCGGCTGGGAGCTGTTGCACATCCTGCCGAAGTCCGAGATGAAGCGCATCAAGCCCGCGATCCTCGATAAATATTGGTAAGGTGACGTTATGCCGGCGATCAATGTAAATCCGACGCGGATGGAGCTGAAAAAGCTCAAGGGCAGGCTGACGACTGCGCGGCGCGGGCATAAGCTGCTGAAGGACAAGCGCGACGAGCTGATGAAACAGTTTTTGAACATCGTTCGCGAGGAAAAGGACCTGCGCGCCTCGCTCGAGGAGAGATTTTCGAAGGTCAGGGGCAGCTTTGAGGTCGCGGCGGCGACGATGAGCCGCAACGTGCTGACGGAGGCGCTGATGCTCCCGAAGGCGGAGGGCACGCTCTCCGTCACCGACTTAAACGTCATGAGCGTCATCGTTCCGCGATTCAATTACGATGAAGTCTCGCGCACGGGCGGCGCCGGATACGGATTTTTGTTCACGTCCGGCGAGCTTGACCGCGCCGTCGAGGAGCTGTCCGATATGTCGGCGGAGCTTGTCCGCCTGGCCGAGCTCGAAAAATCCGCCGAACTTTTGTCGGCGGAGATAGAGCGCACGCGCAGGCGCGTCAACGCGCTTGAAAACATAATGATACCGCAGTACGAGGAGACGATAAAGAGCATCTCGATGAAGCTTGACGAGAACGAGCGCGGCAACACGACGCGATTGATGAAGGTCAAGGACATGATGCTCGAGGCGCAGCGCGAGGCGAACCGCGCCCGCGACGCGAGGGCGTGACCGCATGAGCGAGCGCGACAAGCTCCACACGGGGGAGCTCTACGACCCCGCGGACCGGGAGATAATGGCGGAGCAGCTCTTATGTCTCGAGCGCCTGTACGAATATAACGCCACCCGCCCGACCGAATCGTATAAGCGGGAGATGCTCCTCCGCGCGATGTTCGCGGAGGCGGGCGAGGGCTGCTATGTCGAGCCGCCGCTCCGCGCGAACTGGGGCGGCCGCCACGTCCACTTCGGGAAAAACGTATACGCGAACTTCAATCTGACGCTCGTTGACGACACGCACATCTATGTCGGAGACAACGTCATGTTCGGTCCGAACGTCACCGTCGCGACGGCGGCGCACCCCGTTGACCCGGAGCTGCGCCGGCGCGGGCTGCAATACAATATGCCCGTCCGAATAGGCGCGAACGCGTGGATCGGCGCCGGGGCGATAATTCTGCCCGGCGTCACGGTCGGTGAGAACGCCGTTATCGGCGCGGGCAGCGTCGTCACGCGGGATATCCCGGCAAACGTCGTTGCAGTCGGCGACCCTTGCCGCGTCATGCGGGAGGTCGGCGAGCGGGATCGGGAATATTATTTCAGGGACAGGCACGTGGACAGCAGTTTTTTTGAATGATGGATCCAAAAACAAAATTTTATATAAGCGGAGGTATCTATGCTTAAGACAAAAAATTACGAATTCTGGTTCCTCACGGGTTCTCAGGACCTCTACGGAGACGAGTGCCTGCGCATCGTTGCGGAGCACTCGCACAAGATCGTTGACGCGCTCAACGAGTCCGGCAAGTTCCCGTACCCGATCGTGTGGCGCCCGACGCTGATAGACAGCGTTTCGATTCGTGAGGCGCTCGCCGCGGCGAACGCGTCTCCGGACGTTGCGGGCTGTATCGTCTGGAT
>CANROT010000185.1 GCA_947632285.1 uncultured Clostridia bacterium | reverse complement strand
TTTCTTTCGGTTGAACGAATAAAGTTTGATGAGGCGTTAAAGCTTGCGCTCGGCGAGGGTTTCCACGACGCGAAGACTGATGCGTCGATAATAAAGCTCGCATGCCTGCGGCATACCGGCATGCCGACGCCGGTCATCGACGTAAATCAGCGTAATTCTACAAATGCATAATAGTCTTTTGCAAATGCATAAGATATGATCTTTCGCTCGGAAGTATCCGGGAAAACAGGCAGGGACCCCGCCGGGGGTCCCTGCTTAATATATTTTTATGCTTTGGGGCAGAAAAAATCATGCCCCGCTGTGCGTGCGGCGCTCTCATCTCCCCGAGGGGGAGACGGCTGCACGCTCTTATTATTTCTCGTCTAAAGCGTTGACCTTCGAAACGCGGCGGATATGGCGCTCGCCCTCCGAAAAGGGCGTCCTGATAAACAGATCCACCATCTCGCAGGCGGTGTGCTCGCCGACGATGAACGCGCCGAGGCAGAGAACATTCGCGTCATTGTGGCTGCGCGTCAGCGCGACGCTCACCGTCTCGGAGCAGCAGGCGGCGCGGATACCGCGGTGCTTGTTCGCCGCCATCGACATGCCGAGCCCCGTCGAGCAGACGAGGACGCCGAAGTCACATTCGCCGGAGGCGACGGCGCGGCAGAGCGGATCCGCGTAGTCGGGATAGTCGCAGGAGTCGGGGGAGTTCGTGCCGAAGTCAACGACCTCGATGCCGCTTTCTTTCACGTGCGCGACGAGCGCGTCCTTCAGCTTGTAACCGCCGTGGTCGGCGGCAAACGCTACTTTCATGGTTTTTTGTCCTTTCGGTATTTATTTTTCGGGCGCGGCGGGAGCCGCGTCATTTTTGTGCTTTTCGTTGTATTCGCGCTCCGCCTGTGACAGGCGCAGATACGTGGGCATGAGCGCCTCCGCGTCAACGGGGGCGCCACCCGCCTCAAGATACCGTCGAGCCGCGGCGGCAACGGCGGCCGCCGAGTGCTCGCGCAGCGGGAGCGGCGTGTCCGCAACGTGCGGGAGGGTTGCCGAAAGCCTGTCATGGACGAGGCCGTAGCCGTCGCCGACAAAATATATCGGCGCGTCCGTGTTAAGGGATCTCAGCCGCGCCGCGAGCTCGTCCACGGATATCGCGTCGTCCTCCGAGATGCGGCGGGGCGCGCCGCCCGTGCAGTCAAATGCGGCGGTGTATACCTGATCGCGGCGCGCGTCCATGACCGGGACGGCGAGCCCGCGCAATCCCGCGATGCGTTCCGCGAGCGCGGGCAGCGTCCCGACCGGGACCGTGACGGCGCCCCTGCCGAACGCGAGCCCCTTGACCGTCGCCGCGCCGATGCGGACGCCGGTGAACGAACCGGGCCCCGCGGCGCACGCGAAAATGTCAACATCGCCGACTGAGAGGCGGCAGGAGCGCAACAGAAACTCGACCGATGGCAGGAGCGTTTCGCTGTGCGTATTGCCCGTGTCGAGCGTGACCTCGCCGAGCACCTTTCCGTCCCGGACGAGGGCGGCGGAACAGATTTTTGCGGTTGAATCTATCGCTAAGATAAGCATAAGGTGAAAGTCTTCCTTTTATATGAATCGTCAGCCGACCTCGGACACCGTGACAGTGCGCGCGCCGCCCTCCGCCTTCGCTATCGTGACGTCGATGCGCGGGACCGGCAGCTCATCCCCGGCGCGCTCCGCCCATTCGGCGACGCATATGCCGGAGTCGAGGTATTCGTGATATCCGACGGACCAGAGGTCGTCCGGCCCCGTTATCCTGTAGAGGTCGAAGTGATAGAGCGGCACGCTGCCGCGGCCGTACTCGTTTACGACCGTGTATGTCGGCGAGCGGACGGTGCTGCCGGGGGAGAGCACGCGCGCCATACCGCGGACGAGCGCCGTTTTCCCCGCGCCGAGCTCGCCCGAAAGCGCGACGAACGCGGACGATCGCCCGAGGAGCGCGCGCCCGAGTTCCTCGCCGAGCGCCTCCGTCTCCGCTTCGGACCGCGTTGTGCGCACGGCCCCCGAGAGTATTTCATTTTCCGGCATCATAGGGCCTCCCGAGCAGATGTTTTACACGGTAATTCTACCACATCTGCGCGCAAAAATCAACAGCGGCGGCGCGGCGCGCGGAAAATATGCGGAAAACCGTCGTCATTTTTCAACATCGGCAGCCATCTCCGGGGGCGGTTTTATGTGCAAACATACGATTTTGCGGAGAGGTATTTATTGCTGCTTGCAAAAAAACGCGGATTTTGATATAGTTATACTCGGAGCCTTAAAAATTCCGGAGGAAAATCATGAGGCGGGCGCCGCTCTTGCTCATCGTCTGCATAATGATCATCGCGGCCGTTCTCTTAACCGGCTGCGGCACGTCCGCAGGGGACAGCGGCGGCGGGGAGAATGAGCCGGAGTTACAAAAAGCGAGGCGGAGAGGATCCTGTCCGTCCTTTCGGACACCGGATTCGGCGGCGAGATCGAATACGTCACCGAATGGAACATGAACGGCGGGGACAGCTATTACCGTGTCCGCAGCCCGGACGGTGACAAGCGCGAGATCTATATCAGGGACGGGAAGCTCTGCCGCGTCACGGACGGGCAGACCGTGTACTATGACGAAGGACAGCCGGTCTCGACCGGGCATATCATGGAAACCGGAGGCGAGACGCTTGACTCGCCCGGTACGGATTCGCCGGACAGCGGGAAGACTATCGAGATAGTCCTGAACACGAGCTCGAAAAAATACCACTATCCCGGCTGCCGCGCGATAGATTCAATGGCGGAGGCGAACAAGAAGACGGTGTACGTCAGCGACGTCTCCGAGCTTTTGGAAATGGGCTATTCTCCGTGCGGAATATGCGCGAAGGGCGACCGACAGGGATAGGCCCGCGCCGAAACAAAATATGTCAGAAACGTTCTATAATATAAAGAAGGTGTTTTTATGAAAAAGAAAACCTACACGCCGGTAGACACGCTCGAAGCGCTGAACGAGACGATAGCGAAGGTCCGCCGCGCGCAGAAGAAATTCGACGAATACGATCAGGACGCCGTTGACCGCATATTCGCGGCGGCGGCATCAGCCGCGAACAGGGCGCGCGTCCCGCTCGCGAAGATGGCGGCCGAGGAGACCGGAATGGGCGTTGTCGAGGACAAGGTCATCAAGAACAACTACGCCGCCGAGTATATATACAACGCGTACCGCAACGTCAGGACGTGCGGCGTTATCGAGGAGGACCGCGCATACGGCGTCAAGCGCATAGCGGAGCCGGTCGGCCTCGTCTCCGCCGTCATTCCGACGACGAACCCGACCTCGACCGTTATTTTCAAGACGCTGCTCTCGCTGAAGACGCGGAACGGCATCATCATCAGCCCGCACCCGCGCGCAAAGAAGTCGACTGTCGAGGCGGCGAAGATCGTGCTCGAGGCGGCGGTCGCCGCGGGCGCGCCGGACGACATCATCGCGTGGATAGACACGCCGACGCTCGAAATGACGAGCACGCTCATGCGCGAGTCCGACCTCATTCTTGCGACGGGCGGCCCCGGCATGGTCAAGGCCGCGTATTCGAGCGGCAAGCCCGCCGTCGGCGTCGGCCCCGGGAACACGCCCGCGATAATCGACGAGAGCGCGAACATCACGCTCGCCGTCAACTCGATAATACATTCAAAAACGTTTGACAACGGCATGATCTGCGCGTCCGAGCAGTCCGTCATCGTCCAC
>CANROT010000184.1 GCA_947632285.1 uncultured Clostridia bacterium | reverse complement strand
TAGCTTTCAGTCGGCAGTTACCAGTCAGGTGAATTACAGCGAGGAATATAAACCCAAGGGAAATGTCTATGTGATCAAGAAGGACGGGAGTAAAGAGGCCTTCAATGTCCAGAAGGTGATTAACGCCGTCGGCAAAAGCGCATACCGTGCGCGGCCTTTTGACCGCAGCGATGGAACCTGTCGGGCGGTGCCTTTATGTCTATGGCGGCGGCTGGAACGAGGAAGACGACGGCGCAGGAGTCGAGGCCGTGCAGTTCGGCACAAGTCCGCGCTGGCACGAATTTTTCCTCGAGCACGGCGGGGATTACGACTACACGAAATACAGCTACCAAATACATAACGGGCTCGATTGCAGCGGATTTGTGGGATATACGATATATCAGGTCTTCGGCAGCGAATACGCCGACGGTTATGTCTTCGTGTCCGGCGAGAGCGGGAAAAATTTCGCTGAAATATTCGGAGGCGAGATCACATATGCGGGCGGCGTTGACGGTTACCTCCCGGGCGATATCATGTTCAAGAGCGGACACGTCTATATCGTCGTCGGCGTGTGCGGAGACGGCAGCGTCCTCTTTGTTCACTCATCCCCGCCCGTTGTCTCGCTCTGCGGCACCCCTTCACCGAGCGGAAATAAAAACAGCGAGGCCGTGGCGCTCGCCTCGCGTTACATGGAAATGTACCGTCCTGAGTGTTATGAAAAATTCGGCCCGACCTGTTCGCGCGACATGAGCTATCTCACGGATTACGCCCGCTACAGATGGGACGCCTCAACGCTCGCCGACCCGGACGGATATTCCGAAATGACCGCCGAGGAAATACTTGCCGACCTGTTCGGAAAATAAAAGGAATAGGGGAAGGACTTTTCACGAAAAGTCCTTCCCCGAGTTTTTTTAATCATAAAGGTATTCCCTGTTTTTATTGAGCTCCGCGATGAACGCATTGTATTCCTCGTCGGTACCGCGGTAGAAGAATTCCTGCGACTGCGTGAGCATGAATTTGCCGCCGTGACCGCACGGGACTTTCGTCCTGACCTTCGCGCAGTAGCCGCGGGAGGTGAGCGTTTCTTCGTCGTACTCCCATTCGCAGCCGACGGCGAGCGGGAAATAACCGTCCTCGTGCGCGGGGTTCTTGTACGACGTCAGCCTGAGCGACGTTTTCATACCGCGACCGAAATCGCAGTCAAAGCGAACGATGCCGACGCCGCGCGCGAGCCAGTATTCCTTTATGCCGAGGACCGCGCCGCCCGTGCCGTTGAAATCGTTCTTCGGCACCTCGTCGGGCGTGCCGTACTGAAGCGTCAGCTTAAGGCAGTTTTCAAACGTCCCCGCGCCGACGGTGACGGTCCCGCCGTCCTCAACGTCGAACGAGAAACGGTGCTTTTCATTCCTGCCGTAAGGATGCGGACGCTCCGCGTCCTCCTCGTGATACCCGACGACCCATCTGTCGTCCCAAACGCAATCGAAGAAGTTGTCCTGGAACCTATACGGCTTTGCGCCGAAGATGCAGTCCTCGATGTGGTGCGTTCCCCACCTGTACGGACCGAGGCTGTAATAGAAATCACGCTGCGTCACGCGGCCGTCCTTCTTTGACCACAAGAACGTGTTGAAACTCGATGGGCAGAGGCGGTATTTCTTCATGTATTCGGTAAAGCGTTCGAGATATTCGATGCCGCCGAGCGCCGTCTGCGTGTCGCGCTCGCTTGTGTTCTTGCGCACCGCGCAGCGGAGCGCGTCGATCGCCTCTCCTACCTTTTGAACGTCTGCCGATCCTTCACCGCACAGCTCTCCGCACTTGTCGACGAAATATTCGCCGTCTGCATCGCGTTCCTCGTCAAAATCCTTCTTCTTCGTGACCGATCGTGCGATCGAGAGGTTTGCCGACACGCCGTCCGTCCATGTCACATACCATTCGTAGAGCGACGCGGTATATTCCGGCATGGCGGGATTCACATAGCGCCACGCGTTTCCTGCCGCGAGCGGGAACGGACCTTTGCCGCCCTTGATCTCGTATTCGGATAGCTCGTACGTCTCGCTGCGGTTGTCGTCCGAGAACACCGCCTTGGCGATGCCGACGCCGTCCGCGTACCACACATCTGCGGCGTCGGGCCGCCAGTCCGTGTTATCCGCGAAACTGATCGATACGTGCATGCAATTCGGGAATTTGCCCGCGGGAACGGTCACTGACTCGTCGTTTGACGCGAGCAGGAACGTGTCGCCGTTTTCGGCGGTCTTGATATCGCCCGGCTTCATCGACGTGTCGTAAAACATATCCTCGAAACGGCTCGCGAAAAATGTGATGCCGTCCCAGATATGAGTACTCGGAGCAACTGACCCGATGCTGAACCCGGGCTCCGAAACGAGAAACAGCTTGCCGCCCGAAATGCGGTACTGCTCCGACATAACGTAAAGTCCGAGATACGGGTCGGACGCATTCTCGCGCGCGAACGCGATCGTCCGAAGTCCGCACACGGCGCACGCCTGATAGACCTCTTCCGGCGGGATCAGACGCGCCGCCTCGGCGAATGTCTGCTCGATCTCGTCGAGCGGACGGCGAAGATGAAGCAGCGCCTGCGAGCGCCAGAACAGGAGCTTGCCCTTGCCTTCATTACAACCGAGCTTTTCCATCTCGGGGAGCATCTCCTCATCGAGGAGGCGCAGCCGCTCTCCGGCGTCTTCGATTTCAAGCACCCTGTCGATCATCTGGCGTGCGATCACAACTCCGTTGCCGCTCTCCTTCGCGAGCGTATAGCCCTCTGCCTCTTTCTCGGGAGAAAATCCCCAAAAAGTGTAAAGGTCTGCGAGCGCGGATTTCTTTTCTTTTTCGTCGGACGCGGTCTTTATGTATTCCTCCGCGTCACTGTACATCTTATTGAAGCGGTCGTCCTTTTTGTTCCCGCTTTCGATGTAGTACGTCTGTATTTCGATAAGACGTTTTTTGACCTCCGCCGCAAATTCGGCGGGATTTGCATTTTTGATATTTTCGTTCATATACTCTAACCTTTTTTTCAGTTTCGCTCTTGCATCGCAGAGCCTGCGCGTGACTGTTCCCTGCGGGACGGACAGCGAGTGCGCGATGTCGGCAACCTTCATATCGTGGAAGTAGAACATCACCGCCGCCTGCCGCAGCTTTTCCGGCAGAGAAAGGACAGCGTCGCGTATCTCGCGGTTCTTCTCGTGCCGCAGGAAGGAAAGCTCCGGGTCGTCGTCCTGCGAGGTCTTCCCCTCCGCAAGCTCGATATCCGAAAACCTCTGTCTGCGCGTCACGTAGTGGAGCGCCTTTCGCCTCGCTACCCCAGTGAGCCACGGGCGCAGCTTGTCCCGCTCCCGCAGCTTGTCAATGTTGAGGAACGCGAAAACGAACGTGTCCTGCGCGATGTCTTCGACTGCAAATGCGTCGGAAACGATCTCGCGAACGGCGGCGAAAACGAGCCGCTGACAGCGCAGCACTATTTGTTCAAACGCGTCCGCGTCGCCGTTCTGAGTCAGCTCCGCAAGCTCTGCGTCGGGCATGCTTTCGTATCTGTTCACGCGATACCGCCTCCTTTTTTTTGAATTTTTTTCTTCTCAAGACGTCTTTGTCTAATAGTGCCGAAAACGTCGTCAAATGCTCGGTCCCGAGAAAAATTTTTTCAAATTTTTTTCAAAAGATTTTGATGCGTTCTGTAATCGAGTATATTATGAAGATGTGAGTTCGCATTAAATTGCTGTCTTGTAATAAAAAGTTCTGAAAAAGAAAGGGGCACGGGGGCAATGTCATTAAGTTAAGGATTCAAGAATGAAAATAGCAGGAAAAAAGTTTAAAAAAAGTTAGAAAAAAGTATTGAC
>CANROT010000183.1 GCA_947632285.1 uncultured Clostridia bacterium | reverse complement strand
GAGCGCCCGATACTGCTTTCTGCTCCCAACATGATCACGCTTAAGGACGAAGCGGACGTTGATAAGTACCTCGCGCGGAACGGCTACCTCTACAGCGACAAAAAGGGCTACGATAAGATGAAGGCCCGCTACATGAAAAAGATTGAGTCTGACGGCAAAGCGACGGCCCTTAAAGGCTTCCAGACATGTTACGTCTACGACATATCGCAGACGAAACCCAATTCCAACCTCGACCATGACAATTACGAGGAAATCGTGCACCCCGACAGGCCTCTCGGCGGCATGTCCGGCATGCGCGCGGCGGTAAAGGCTCTTGAAAAGACGGCTCCGCGCTTCGGCGTTCAGGCGCCGGGCTTCTGCATGCAGGACGGTTCCGAC
Organism: uncultured Clostridia bacterium; assembly: GCA_947632285.1. Classification (GTDB taxonomy): domain Bacteria; phylum Bacillota; class Clostridia; order Oscillospirales; family CAG-272; genus DTU064. The sequence continues at coordinate 3,530 of CANROT010000183.1, read as the reverse complement.
TTTTATCTGGCCGTAAAGCAGTGCGCGGAGAGCGTGCTTGCCGGAAGCCCCGACATGCTTCCGGGGATAACGTCTCCATACCCGAAAAAGGGCGCGGCGCACGATATGGAGGTCATCATCGGAGCGTCATGCGCCTGCCAGTCAGCCGGCCTTGACTGCTTGGACAGCGCCTCCAAGGGGCTTGCGCAGGCAATCGGGCGGGTCCCGAAGGAAGACATAAGGCTCCGCGGGCTTAGCGGCATCTTTGCCGAGTGCTTTGAAAGGGGAAGCGCCTTCGCTTCGGAGTTTGAAAAGACGTTTATGAAGGCGTACAGGCAGAAGGATAAGGAGAACGGCTATGATGAGATTTCGATTTGATTATTTTGCCGAGAAGGTTGCCGGCGGGCTTTCGGGAATATCCGAAAAGCTGAAGGACATTGCGGCGTCGGGGCGCGAAGCGGAAAAAAACGCGGCCTGTACGGACTATGCCGACGGTTTTCTGCGGGACGCCTCCGCCCTTACCGGCGGAAGCTACAATGCGAACCATCTCAGGGAGATCCTGCCCGTGATCAAAAGGACGGACGGAAACATTGAAAGGGAAAGGGAGCGCATGGACGCGGTTCTTAAACAGTGCGCCGAGCTTAAGGAGCGCATATCCGACCTTGAACGGAAAAAAAGCGAGCTTGAGGCCGTTTTGGAGGCGGTCCTCTCATCTCCCGACGGAAACGGCTACATGCTTTTCAACAATGCGAGGACCAACGAGATCCAGCTCGTCAATCCGACGTGCGATTTAAAGAACTCGTACCTTCCCGACGGCTACGGGGGCGGCGAGGTTCCGGCAGTCATAAACATCGACCTTGCGACCAACGAGGTGCGGTGTTACAAGACCACGGCCGACATGGAAAAAAACGACAGCCGCTACAGGGCCATACGCTATTCCGAAAACGGCAGGGACGATTTTCTCGAAATCATTGAAACTTACGGCCAGAGGATAGTCCCGCAGGACGGCGAAACCGTGCTGTCCGCCGCCGGAAAATACATAAATGCGATGACTGAAAATCAGGCGGAGCTTTTAAAGAACGTGCTTAAGTCCCGCGAAAAGACGGCGGGCGAGGGCGTCTTCCATGCCGTAAAAAGCGCGGCGCAGGACATGGGAATCGAGGTTTCCGACTATTCCCGTCAGATTTTTTTAAGGCAGGACAACAGCGCCTTGGTGCTTAATTACTGCGAAGAAGGCTTGGCGGGGGCTTATTTTTACAGCGAAAAGGGCTTCTGCGAAAAGGTTTACGATTACAGGGAGCCGGGATTTCTTTTCCTCCGCGACCTTAACTACCAGTATCTGCTTAACAGTCCCGAAGCGTGCAGGCTCCTGCAGGCTGAAGGTCTCGAAATCAGCTACAGCGAGATCGTAACGCAGGAGGCGGACGAACGCTACCGCTACTCCGACATAGGCATGACGGAACCGGAAAACTACGGGTTTTCGTATCATATGTCGTATTCCGAAAAGCTTGCGGGGCTTATGGAGAATAAAAGGGACTTTTATCAGTCCAAGGCGGGCGAGCGCGCCCTCGTCTCCTACAACCCGTACAACAACTCAATCAACTTTGAGGCGGGCGGAAGCGTATGCACGATAACCTATGACGAGTACGGAAAGCCTCTCGACGTGTTCTGCAGAGACGGCGGACGGCTGCCTGCGGCGGACGGCTGCGTAATCCTTGCGGGACGCGTGCTTGACGAGGAAAAAGCGGGGTCTCCGGAATTTAAGGCGTACATGGACATAGCGGGGATAAGGATTCCCGAAAGCACAAGAACGGAAAGGAGCGTCTGAATACCATGAAGACGGACACAGCATACCGCCTGTTCAGGACGGAACAGGAAAGGGTCGGGAACAGGTACGACCTGTTTTACGTTCCGGAAAGGACGGGAAGGCCGTCCCTCTCCTATTCGGATAAGACGGGGAGGCTTAAGGCGGACTTCAGCGCGGACAAGGAAATAGCGTTTGCATATTCTTCGGCGGGGACGCCCGAACTAATCGTGGCTGCGGTAACGGACGAAGGGACGCGGAAAACGCCCGCATACGCCGGCCTCCCCGACGGCTTCAAGGCCATCATATCCGATTATGAGACGGGCAGAGCCGGATATGCAAAGCGCAGGGACTGTTATGAACGATAGAAAGGAGAAAAAAAGATGAAAGACGGATTTATTCCAGACGCCGGCATTTATGATGCCGAAAAACCCATGACCGAAAGGTTTATAAGCGGCGTAAAAAGGCATGGGGCATTTACGATACTTAACATAAGCACGACGGGCCTTACCTCGGAGGACTATCCCTTCAGGGTAATGTTTCAGACGTATGACGCGTCGGGGAAGGCGCTTTCGGAAAAGGACAGCGCGGATATCTTCCTTGACGTGCCGGAGGAAGCCTTCGAGCGGGCGCGCGCGGGCGGATTCGACCCGTTCGCCTACATCGGCATGACTGCGGAGGATTACAAAAAAGCGGAGAGGCTTGACTCTGACGGGTTTGCGGCTTTTCTGGACGCATGGGGACGCGGGAAGGGTCCCGTCGTCTGCAATTTCAACTCAGAAAAGACCCGCGCGCTGTTTAAGAAGGCGGGCGGCGTCCTGCCGAGAGGCGTGAGGATAATGGCCGCAAGCGACCTCGGAAGGGAAACCTTCCCCGACATCAACGGTTCTTATGTGTCGGTGCTTGAAAAGCTTACGGGGCTGTCCCGCGAGGCGGCGGCCGAAAGCGGCTCCGCGTATGCCGGCTTTTTCCTTCCCGACGGGAGGCTTTCGGGAGAAACGGGCAACCGCCGCATAACGGAAATGCTTGCCTCAAAGATTTTAGGCATTGAAGGCATAAGCGCCGGAAAGCCGCAGGCTGAGAAACCTGCCGCCGGTTCGCATGGCCGGCTTGAACGCGTTAATGCAAAAAACGGTTTTACCGCCTTTGCATCGGCGGAAACGGCCGCAGGGCAGGCTCGGGAAAACGGAAGCGCCGAAGAAGCCGTTGCCGCCATAGAAACCGCAAGATCCGAAAGCGGCAAGAGGAAGTATCAAAACGCAAGCTTTGCCGAAAAGATAGAGACGCTTAAGCGTTCGGGCGTGATTTCCGAAAGCCTTGATGACGATATTGCGTCAAGGAACCCGTCAAGCCACTACGCAAGGCTGCTCAACGTGCTTGACAAGGCAAGGGGTGAAAAAGGCTTTACTGCGATGCAGGCCGCTTCGACCGGCTTTACTGCGGGCGACGAGCCGATACGCCTCACCGCCATCTCCTATTCCATCGGCGCGACGGGGCGGCTCGAACGTAAGAAAATACTCGACATCCGCATTGCCGCAAGCCCGAAGAATGTTGAGCGCGCCCTTGCCGACAAGCGCTTTGACGCTTTTGCGTATGCGGGAATACCTAGGGACGAATACGTAAACGGAGTCCGCGTGCTGAGCGCGGGCGAGGCGGTAAGGACCATAAGCGCGTACTTTAAAGAGTTTAACCCCGGCGCATATCCGATCATCACGCTGGGACAGAAAAACGACGGAGGCAGGGAAAT
>CANROT010000182.1 GCA_947632285.1 uncultured Clostridia bacterium | reverse complement strand
TAAACGGGTATCAGCCGCGGATTGGAGAGGGATATATATCAACGGGGAGCCTCTATCTCTGCGCAGCCGTATTTTTGCCGCTCGGGCTGCCGGAGTCATCGGAGTTCTGGTCTGCAAAGGAATGTGACTGGACGCAGCGCCGCATTTGGCGCGGCGACGAGGGAGCCGTCACAAGACATTGAAAAAACGGGAGGGAAGCGGATCGTGTCCGCGTCCCTCCCATGATTTTTTATCTGTGTCAAATTTCCCCGGCGGCCTTTTTGTACGCCGCGATGATCGTATCGGCGACCTCATCGGACGTTTTGTGCGTCGTGTCTATGACGAGGTCGTAGTTCGCGGGGTCGGTATAGTCGACGCCGTATATCGTCCTGAACCGCTCGCGCTCGAGCGCGCACCGCTCCTCGAGCGCCGCCTCAGCTTCCTCGACGGTCGAATATTTTTCAACGTCGCCCCGCTCGGCGAGGTATACGCGCCGGGCGGCCTCCGGCGTCTCGATAGTGAGGAAAACGCGGAAAGCGTTCACGGCGAAGTGCCACGCCATGCGCGAATCGAAAATGATGCGGTCGCGCTCGCGCGAGACGGCGGCGACGGTGTCGTCGATCACATGATCGAACGAGGGGTCGCTCATCATGCGCTGATTGAGTTCGAGCGTCGATATGCCCATGTCCGCGGCGGCCTTGCGCTGTATGCTGCCCGTTGAGTAGATCTCAAATCCGAGCCGCGATGATAGAAGCTGCGAAACGGTCGTTTTCCCGCTGCCGAGCTTTCCCGTTATGGCGATATGCATAAAAATGATTCTCCGATGAATGTAGTGCTGTTTTTGTCATTGTAGCACAAGCGAATGAGAATGTAAAGTATTTTTGTACCCCGCGCGAAAGTTTTGGCGTAAAGCGTAAAAAAGAACGTGCGCCCCGCGAAATTCGCGGGGCGCGTGTTCTCTTCGGCAAAAGCGTTCAGCCGCTTTTACTTACTTGGAGGACTTTATATCGTTCTCGTACTTCTCGACCATCTTCTTGACCATCTGGCCGCCGACGGAACCCGCCTGACGGGAGGTCAGATCGCCGTTGTAACCTTCCTTGAGGTTAACGCCGACCTCGTTGGCCGCTTCCATTTTGAACTTGTCGAGAGCTTCCTTCGCTTCGGGAACGAGCTTTCTGTTGCTGTTGTTCGATGCCATTTTTGATTCTCCTGATTTCGGGGCATCATATATCGTGACGCGAAACGCGGCATGATAAATCCGCCCTTATCTTGTGATCTATATAATTGAGTCCGCGTTTCGCGTCCTCTGTCATTATTATTATCCCGCCGCGCATTATTATGAATGGAAAAATCATCAAATTAAAAAAGCCGCCATGCGGCGTGCACGGCGGCTTTTCATCAATTTTGCTTTATAATGTTTATCTCTTTGCAAACGGATTCTCGGTCGGGTAGAGGACGCCCGCCGGGCGGTTATATGAAATGTCCGCGACACCGAGATATTTCAGCACCTCGAAGATCTCCGCGCCGTAGTGACCGAACGCGACGGCGCCGTGATGCGGGAACCGCTTTTCGATCAGCACATGGCGGTAGAAGCGGTCCATCTCGGGGATCGCGAAGACGCCGATGCCGCCGAATGAGCACGGGTCGACGGGCAGGACTTCACCGTTCGCAACGTATGCGCGCAGCTTGCCGTCTGCCGTACCCTGGAGGCGGAAGAACGTGATGTCGCCCGCCTTGATGGAGCCCTCTATCGTGCCGCGCGTGATATCGGGCTCGCCGTCCGGCTCGAGCGAGCGCTTCATGATGAGCTGGTACTTCATCGTCGGATCGTTGACCATGCATGCGGGCGTGTTTCCACAGTGGAAGCCCATGAACGTTTCGCTCTGGCGGTAGCCGGCGATCTCTTTATCGTACATATCGCGCGGGACCGTGTTGTTTATGTCGAGCAGCGTGACCGGCTTGCCGGAAACGCAGATGCCTATGTATTCCGACAGCGCGCCGTAGACGTCGACCTCGCACGAGACGGGAATGCCGCGGGAGGTGAGGCGCGAGTTGACATAGCAGGGGCAGAATTTGAATTCCGTCTGGAATGCGGGCCAGCACTTTCCGGCGATGGCGACATATTTTGACGCGCCGCGGTGCGCGTCCGCCCAGTCGAGCAGCGTACATTCGTATTGCGCGAGGCGCGGCAGGATCCCCTCCATCGACGGGCGCACGCAGAGCTCGCATTTCATCTCCTCGATGATGGCGGGAATGCGCGCGTCGCCCTCGTGCTCGCGGTATGAGACGAGCAGGTCGAGCTCGGAATTTTCCTCTATCTCGATGCCGAGGTCGTGCAGCGGCTTTATCGGCGCGTTGCACGCGAGAAAGTCCTGCGGGCGAGGGCCGAATGTTATGATCTTCAGCGAGGACAGCCCGAGTATCGCGCGGGCGGCGGGGACGTAGTCCGCGATCATGTCGGCGACTTCGTCGGCGGTGCCGACGGGATATTCGGGAATGAACGCGCGCAGATTGCGCAGCCCGAGGTTGTATGAGCAGTTGAGCATACCGCAAAACGCGTCGCCTCTGTCGGAGGTGAGCACGCCGACGTTCTCCTCCGCCGCGGCGCAGTACATCACGGGGCCGTCAAAATATTTGGCGATCAGCGTTTCGGCGGATTCCGGCCCGAAATTGCCGAGGAAGACGACGAGCGCGTTGCACCCGGCGGCCTTCACTTCGTCAACGGCGCGCAGCATATCGCGCTCGGATTCGACGGTCACGGAGCAATCGTATATCTCGCCGTACTTCTTTTCATAGGCGGCGACAACGGCGTGCCGCCGGGATTCGGACAGCGTGATGACGAAGCAGTCTCGCGATACGGAGATGATGCCCAATTTTACGTTCGGGATATTTGTCATGTTTGTGTTATCCTTTCATTTATATTGATATGGTATTGCGCCGTATTGCGCCGCGCCGCCGGGTCATTTGACGATGTCGAGAAAGACGAGCACGGAAATGATGATCCCGACGAAAAAGTACAGGTCAATGATAGAAAAAATAACGTTGAATATCCACCCGATGAGCCAGAGCGAGGCGAGCCATGAGAAGAGGAACGATATCAGCGCGCCTGCGACAAGGTAGCAGAGAATGGTGACGACAAGGCTTCCGACGGACTTTGCGCGGAAGCTGAACGGAAAGATGGTTTTAAGCATAAAATACACCTCGGTTTTATAAAATGTTACTACATATATAATACATCTGTCGGCCCTTTATGTCAAGATGCGCGCGGTCAATTTCCGACAATTTTGCCGGGGGTGAAATTTGTGCTTTACATTTTCTGATGTTTGTGATACAATACAACTGCAATAAGGTATCTACCCGTAGCCCAGCTGGATAGAGCGACAGACTCCGACTCTGTAGGTCGCAGGTTCGAATCCTGTCGGGTAGGCTGAAAACAGGCAAAGCTTGCAAGAGCTTTGCCTGTTTTTTTATGCGTCGCAGCTTTCCCCGGGAGTTTTTCGACAATTTGCAGCTCCGCACCGAAAAAAGCAAAAGTTTGCGAAGAAGATCGCGCGAAAAACCGTTGCATTTCCTGCGGAATGCTGTTATAATAGTATCTGTATAAGAGGGTATTGTCGGATCCGAGGCGGCCTATCGGATCATGGAGACAAATGCTTTCTTGATCGATCCGCTCCGCCTGACGGTGGCGGGCGGCGATCCGAAGGTATCGGCGAATGGTGCCTTCGGATCGCCGAAGGGCGAAAATGCAAAAGGAGGGACCTTATGCAAATCGTACAAACAGTTAAAATCCCAGGGGGGGGGGTGTTTTACTCCCGGTTGGTGATATTTACCAACCTCCGGGGAAAGGAAAAGAAGAAATAGACGCGCTCCGGATTTGACGGCATTTGCCGGGGCGGGTCTGTCCCGGAAACGCCGAAAAATCAAATAAAGGA
>CANROT010000181.1 GCA_947632285.1 uncultured Clostridia bacterium | reverse complement strand
GTCCGCGCACGTCGAGCTCGACGCGGGGCGGGACGTCATGTACTGTCACGGCGTCATAGACGGGATAGAGCGGGAGATCGCGGAGCGCACCGGCGTTGAGATGGTGCTGCACGTTGACCCCGTCGTCACCGACGACGCGGAGCAGAACGAGGCGGAGGCGCTGATCGCGGACATAATAAAGGAGCTCGACCCCGAATATTCGATGCACGATTTCCGCATCGTCCGCGGCGCGGGCGCGCCGACGCTCGTGTTCGACCTCGCGGTCCCCTACGGGGAGATGGCGGAGAGGGAGCACATCGAAAAAATGATAGGCGCGGCAATATCCGCCTCCGGCAAAAATTATAAGACGCAGATCCGCTTTGACGGCGAATGAGCTACCTGTTTAAGAGATACACCGAAAAATTCAGGTAAGCGGCAAACGTCACCCACAATAGGTACGGTATCATCAGATACCCGGCGGCGGGGGAGACCTTGTAGAACGAAACGGCGGTGAGCAGGACGAGCACCCACAAAACGATGATGACGAAGAACGCCAAAAGATACGCCTCGAAATTGAAGAAGACGACGGGCCAAAGAAAATTGGCGGCGAGGCTCAGCGCGTACAGCGTGAGCGGCGTCTTCACGTCCCCGCCCGAGACGGCGACGAGATACGAGGCGACGCCCATCAGGATATAGAGCGCCGTCCACACGATGGGGAAGACGTATCCCGGCGGGGTCAGCGGAGACTTTTCGAGCGCGGCGAAGTCCGAGACGCCGCCGCGCGTCAGAAGCGCCGCAGCGCCCCCCGACAAGGAGCGGGACGAGGACGGATATTATCAGCGTTTTCGGCTTTATTTTCATAATATTTACCTCCGTGGGCGGCACGGTATCGCCCCCCGAGATAAAAATATTCCCTCCGGGCGGAAATGATTCCGCGCGGAGGGAATTTTTATCGATCTTCGGCGAGCGCGTCGAGCATCGGGGAGAGAAACTTGTCGTTGGCGAGGTTTGAGGCCTCGTAGAGCACGAGGACGTCGTCCGGGGAGACGGTGCGGAACAGCTCGCAGAGGTCGGAGTATGAGCCGCGGTAGTAGCGCGGGTCTACCATGACGATTTTTTCGTAGTGCCGCGTCAGATAGGGGACAAAGCAGTTCGCGAACGAATCCTTGAAGACGAAGAGCACGCCGCCGTCGACAGATTCGTTTTCTATGACGGCGAGGCCGTAGTTGCCGCCGAGGAAGTATTGATATTTGTCCTTCGCGTCGAGCGCGTCCTTACTGTATAGGCTGATGTCGGCGAGCGCGTCGAGCCCGCCGAAACCGCCGCCCGCGCGGACGCGGACGCCGGAGACGTCAAGCGTCGGCGCCTCGAGGACGTCGGGGGTGATGAACGGGAGCGGCGCGCGGGAGTGCAGCGTCCCGAAAAAGCTGTCGCTGACCGTTTCAAACGATGTTTCAACAGGGTCTTTGCCGAGCGCCTCCGCGTATGCGCGGTATGCGAGCTCGGCGCCGCGCGCGGTCCAGTGGTGGTCGGTGCGGAAGTAGAGGCTCTCGTCCGCCGCAAAATCCGGGGAGACGGTCAGAAATTTGTGGTCCCCCGCGAGAGCCGCGTTTATCTCCGCGTCCGGCACGGTCGCAAACGCGGGCAGGTCATCACGGTAGACGGCGCCTGCGGACGGGGCGGCGAGCAGCACGGTGCGCACGCCGGTGCCGGCAAGCGCGTCAATTGACGCGACCGTTTTTTCCGCCCTTAGGGCGCGCTCCGCGTCCTCCTCGACCTCCTCGAACAGGCGGACCTCGCCGCCCGGGGTCGTGCCGATGACGGCGCCGCCGACAAGGCGGCTGCCGAGCGCGTACCTGACCGTGACGCCGACGGCGTTGAACGCGTCGCGGAACGGGAACTGATCCGAGGTAAACGTCTCGAATTTTTCCTGCCACTCGCCGGAGAGGATCGCGTCCGCACTCGGCTGCGGAAACGTCTGAAGGCTGCGGTTCTCGACCTCGGAGCTTTCGCGCTGGAAGAGGAATATGCCGACGCCGCCCAAGATCAAGAGGACGAGGAACAGCGCCGAGACGGCGGCGGCCGGAATGTTATGCTTTTTTTCGTTCATATATGCCCGCCTCCGTCAAAATCTGAAATACAAAAACGGATTGTAGCTGCCGCCGACGAGGAACGCCGTCGACAGGAAAATTATCGAAAATGCGACCGCGGCGCGGCAGATCACGTGCGCGCTCTCGCCGCCGAGCTTTCGCTCGCCCCACCGCCAGATCGATGCGGGAATGTGCGTTGAGAAGACGGCGCAGATGATGAAGAGCGAGGCCGCGCCGAGCAGCACGAACACGGACTTGTCCGAGGAGAGCGGGACGCCGACGCCGAACAGCGCGCGGATCATCGAGAAGAGCTTGCCCGTGTCGTCCCAGGCGAAGAGCACCCAGCTGAAGAATACGAGCAGGAGCGAATATATCCGCCGCACAAGCATCGGGAGCTTTTCAAGCACGCGGAGCAAAAACAGCTTTTCGAGCACGAGGACGACGAAGAAGTAGAGCCCCCAGAAGAGGAAGTTCCACGCGCCGCCGTGCCACAGCCCGGTGCACGCCCAGACGATGAGCAGGTTCAGTATCTGCCGCAAAAGGCCGCGCCTGTTTCCGCCGAGCGGAATGTAGAGGTATTCGCGGAACCACGACGAAAGCGTTATGTGCCAGCGCCGCCAAAAATCCGTGATGCTGTCCGCCTCATACGGATAGCGGAAGTTCTCGGGAAAGCGGAACCCGAGCATTCGCCCGAGCCCTATCGCCATGTCCGAATAGCCGGAGAAGTCAAAATATATCTGGAACATGTAGGCGAGGGACGCGCACCAGGCGAGCAGCATCGTCAGCTCGCCGGACGAGGCGGAGCGGAAGATCTCGCCCATCGTGTTCGCGAGCAGAACCTTTTTCCCGAGGCCGATGGCAAATCTGCTGACGCCGGAGGCGAACGCGGACGAGGTCACGCGCCTGTCCGCGAGCTCGCGCTCGATGTCCGTATAGCGGACTATCGGCCCGGCGATCAGCTGGGGGAACAGCGTCACAAACGTGAAAAAGTCTATGATATTGCGCCCCGGCGCGACCTTGCCCCTGTACACGTCGATGACGTATGAGAGCGCCTGAAACGTGTAAAACGAGATGCCTATCGGCAGGGCGAGCCCGAGGATCGGCAGATCTGCGGAAAAGAGCGCGTTCGCGGTACCGAGCAAGAGGTCCGCGAGCTTGAAGAACGCGAGCGTCCCGATATTGCAGACGACGACGGCGGCGAGGAATGCCTTTTTCGCGCCGAGAGCGCGTTTTTCCTCGAGGCGGGGCAGGATAAGCCCCGCCGCATAGTCGAGCGCAGTTATGACGAAAAGAATTATGATGTACCCGACGCCGCCCCACGCGTAGAAAAACAGGCTCGCGAGCAGGAGCCACGCGTTTCGAAGCCGCCGGGGCAGGACCGTGTGCACCGCGACGACGGCGGGCAGGAACAGAAAGAGGAACAGCGTGCTGCTGAAGACCATTAACGGTTACTCCTTTTTTTGTTTATGCTTTAATTGTAGTGCGAGAGGATATAGTCGCGGATCTTTTTGTTCGCGGCCACGTTGCCGTGGACGCCGTCGTTTGACATATCGTCCGGAAGGACGAATTCGTCCCCGGTGCAGACCGCGTCCGCCGTGTTGAGGAGGTAGACGCCCTCCTCCTTCGCCATCTCGGCGAGCAGGCGGTTCCGCTCGCTTATGAGGTCGTTGCAGTCGCTGTGGTTCTTTGAATATGTCGCCGTCGTCGGGAACATCGTCATTACGTATATGTCGGCGTCCGGATTTATCTCCTTTATGCCGATGACGACGCGGCGGTACTCGTCAACGAACGTCGAAGAATACGGCCAGCCGAGCTCGTTGACGCCGAACATCAGGTATACCTTTTTGAAG
>CANROT010000180.1 GCA_947632285.1 uncultured Clostridia bacterium | reverse complement strand
GAATATGCCGAGGCGGTACGTCACCGCGACAACGACAACGCCGCGCCGCGCGACATGCTCCCAGTCAAATTCGACCTCATACGGATAGCCGCCCTGATAGCCCCCGCCGTGTATGTAAAACAGCACCGGGAGCCGTTCGCCCGCGTCCTTTGCGGGAGTAAAAATGTTGACGTAGAGGCAGTCCTCGCTCATGTCGTATTCGGGGCCGGACGGGTGCAGTTCGCGTGACCAGAAATCGTTCGGGTCGGCGCCCGGCGTCCATTGCATGGCGATTGGCCCGTATTTGAGCGCGGGACGAACGCCGCTCCAATGGGGCACGGGCTGCGGCGAACGCCAGCGCAGCTCGCCGACGGGCGGCGCCGCATACGGAACGCCCTTGAACACGGTTATGCGCGGATCGTAGCCGAAGTATCCTTCAATTATGCCGGATTCGATGCGAACTTGCTTTTCCATAATAATTTACCTCCCGATTTTGACGTGAAATCGATTTACACTCAAAAGTATTTCTGAAGATATGATACAACGGAAAGAGAGGCGTGTCAATAGCGCGTTAAAATTTTCTTTAAAATTTAGACTTATAATTGAAATCGGCGCGGAAATATGATATACTGAAGTATAACGCTGCGAAAGGAAGACCTTCCCGTGCGGCTTTTATCGGAGTTAAAAATGAAAAAATTTTTTATTCTTTTACTCATGCTCATACCTTTTATAGCGCTTGCGTCATGTGTCGGCGGCGACAAGGACGAAGGCGGCACCGAAACGGCCGGGAAGCCGACAGACGGGAGCGATACGCAGGCAGACACGGAGCCGCTCGTTGAAGATGATGCTCCGGAAAAGACGTCATATCTGTTCGCATATTTCAGAGGGAACGATCAGGAAAACCTCTGCTACGGCGTCAGCCGTGACGGGCGAAATTTTCGCGCGCTTAACGGCGGCAGGGAAGTTTTCACATCGTATCTCGGAACGAGATGCATGCGCGACCCGTTCATTTTTGAGGGCGAAGACGGCAATTTCTATATCGTCGCGACAGATATGCAGTCCGCGAGAGGCTGGAACAGCCAGTCAACGATAGTGATATACAAAACGCCCGACCTCATCGATATCACGGACGGGGTGCTCGTCGACTACAAAAAATTCAAGGGCTTTGAAAATTGCAGCCGCGCATGGGCGCCGCAGGTCATCTGGAGTCCGGAGCACGAGAATGAAGACGGCTCGCAAGGCGCATACATGATCTATCTCGCCATCGAATTAGGCGACGGGCGCGGGACGATAATGTATAAGAATTTTACGACGGACCTCATGGACCCCGCAAAATATACGGTCCCGAAGATGATGCTCTCGGGGGAGGCGGCAGGAAAATACAACGGTCAAAACGGCGGAATGAACGGCGCCATCGACGGGGATATAATAAAAGACACGGTCAACGACCGCTGGGTCATGTTTTTTGACGGGCGGAACATATCCGTTTCGAAGAATGTCGAGGGGCCGTACAAAGAGCTTGACGAACCGTACACCAAGGCGCACCCCGCAACGGCGCTTGAGGGCTCCAACATGTATAAGCTGCTCCCGAAGGACAGCGGCGGCCGCGACACATGGATATTCTGCGCCGACGGAGACGCGTTCGGCTTCGGCTTCTGCGTCTCGCAGACGACGGATTTCAAAGAATATAAGAGGCTTCGCCCCACCGTCGATTTTACATACGATTTTATCCCGCGCCACGGCTATGTGATAACCATAACTGATGAGCAGTATGATAAATTGATAAAAAAATACGGGGACGTTGATTACTCGGACGGCGTCACGGGAAGATAAAAATCAAAAAAATTTTATTTACGGGCGGCACCTTTTATGATCAAAATACGTCATATTATATGTAGTCACAGTGTGCGGCTGCAAAAATAAGGAAAGGACCTATTCCATGAAAATCAAGCTTTATCTGAAAAAAACAACTGCGGCACTTATCGCGCTCATACTCTGCGCGGCGCTCGTCGCCTGCGTCGACCGCGGCGCAGGAAATGAGACCGAAACGACCGCCGATACGAACGACAAAACGACTGAAGCCTCGCCGGACGAGACGACGTCTCTGCCCGAGACAGACGACTCAGGCGATGCCGAGCAGGTGAAAGCGGCTCTCACCGCGCTCCGAGAGCTCGACGGAGCAACATATCTTGAAGCAAAGCTCACGATAGGCACCAAAATGTCCGGCGGTGGGAGCAATATGAACCTCAGCCAGACGATGGACATTATGTACGGCTACGACTCCGCGGGTGCGTTTTTGATCTCCGTATCGGATCCCGAATCGATAAGCTATGAGGTCTTTTCGGCAGGCGGCAAGGACTACTACATAAGGGAATCCTTTGCCGGAGTCGGTGACAGCGTGAAGCACGGCGCCTCGAACATCGACCTCAATTTTGAAACATTTATGAGCACGCAGTCCGGGCTCGGAGACTTTTCGTCTGACATGCAGCTCGCGCCCGGCAGCTTTGAAGATCTCGGCGAGCTCGAAGAGATCCTCGGCAAAGCGGAGCAGGCGCTCGTCACGAAGCTTGAGGACGGAGTGCTTGTCGAATTCACGCTTGACGGCGATAAACTTGAAGATCTCATCGGGGAAGAACTCACGTCCGAGGAGCTCGGCGATGTTGACGGCAGCGTGCTTTTCGGCGTGGAAGTATCAGACGACGGTTCGCTCCGCGGATTCAACGTCAGTGTCACAATGGAAGCGGACGGGGCAAAAACAGAGTTTACGGTCAAATACACATTTGACAAGATCAGCACCGGCGTCGACATTGCCGCACCCGAATGGGCGGGTGAGGCAGAAGCGCTCGAGGTCTCCGAATATTTATATGTGACGGACGGATATGCCGCAAAATACACGTTCTCGGAGGATACCGAGGGAGAGGCGTCGCTCGAGGGCATCGTGCTGCTGTCGGATAAACAGCTCGATAAATTCGAGATACCCGAGCAGATCGAAGAAAAGACGGTGACATACGTCGATTGGTTCATATTTGACGGCGTTGTCGCGCCGGACGGATATGTCATGATCCCCGACGGTGTCGACTGCACCGACTTCTACGGCGATTTTGTCGAATGCAGCTTCTTCGCAAATATCGAAAGGCCGGAAGAACTGTACGCCGACAACATCTATTTCGGCGGCGAGTGGGAGATGCGGGACGGTGTTCCGACGCCGACAAGAGAGCCCATAGACGACCATTACGATGATGATTTCGGAGATATTGACGACGACTGGTCCGACTTTGATTTTTAACGGTGGCGAAATAAGCAGAAGAGAGGCGCAGCTTTTGGACTGCGCCCCTTCTTTTTGAGGATTTGTCAACAAATATTTGCCGAAATGGGCAGTTTGCACAATGAAGTGTAATTATTATTGACAAATTTCGGCAGGTCAATCCTGCAAAAATGAAATTTTGCAGGATTGACCCGGTTTACATTCATCATCAAATATGATATAATAAGCGAAAATACCTTATGCGCTCAGAGCCGGGGCGAAATATTGAAACGAGGAGGTGCCGTGTATGGCTGAAACATTACTTCAACTTGCAAATCTCAGTAAATTTTATAAAAGTTCGCAGTCAATTGTAGTCGGCGTCGACTCGGTCGACCTCTCGTTTTCGCGCGGCGAGTTCGTCGCTATAACGGGCGAGAGCGGCAGCGGGAAGACGACGCTCGCGAGCGTGATAGGCGGCATGCTCCCATACGAGAGCGGCGAGATGTTTTTTGACGGGAAGCCGACCTCTCACTACGGCGGGCTCGATTGGGAGCGGTACAGGCGCGACAATATCGCGTTTATTTCGCAGAACTACGGGATCATTCCCGGAGCCACCGTCATGAAGAACGTGGAGAGTGCGCTCATCATCTCGGGTATGGAGAAGCGGGCCGCCAAAGACGCCGCACATGATATTCTGCGCCGCGTCGACCTCCTGGAGCTGAAAAACCGCCGCGCCGCAAGGCTGTCGAGCGGGCAGAAGCAGCGCCTCAGCATCGCGCGTGCGCTTGCAAAACCGGCGCCGATCCTTATTGCCGACGAGCCGACGGGCAACCTTGA
>CANROT010000179.1 GCA_947632285.1 uncultured Clostridia bacterium | reverse complement strand
TAAAAGCCGCATGCGCGGGATAATACGGGAGCAAATGTGGAACTGTACGGCAAGAGCTTTTTAAAACTGATGGATCTGTCGCCCGAAACGATAGAGGCGCTGCTCGCCCTCTCGGTGCGGCTGAAAGATGAAAAAAAGCGCGGCGTCCCGCACAAGCTGTGCCCCGGCAAGAACATCGCGCTGATATTCGAGAAGACGAGCACGCGGACGCGCTGCGCGTTCGAGGTGGCGGCAGCCGACCTCGGAATGTCGACAGTCTATCTCGACCCGTCGTGCTCGCAGATAGGGAAGAAGGAGAGCCTGAAGGACACGGCGCGCGTGCTCGGCAGAATGTTTGACGCGATCGAGTACCGCGGCTTCGGCCAGGAGATCGTCGAGCAGCTGGCGGAATATTCGGGCGTCCCGGTATATAACGGGCTGACGAACGAGTCGCACCCGACGCAGGTTTTGGCTGATTTTCTGACGATACGCGAGCATTTCGGGAAGATCGCGGGGGTAAAGATGGTTTATCTCGGCGACGCGCGCTATAATATGGGCAATTCGCTGCTCGTCGGCTGCGCCAAGATGGGAATGCATTTTATCATCTCGTCGCCGAAGGAATATTTCCCGGACGAGGAGCTCGTCGAAAAGTGCCGGAGGATCGCCGAGACGACCGGCGCCGTCATCGAGTTCTGCGAGGACCCGATAAAGGCGGTGGAGGGGACCGACGTCGTCTACACGGATATGTGGGTGTCGATGGGCGAGCCGGATAAGATATGGAGCCGCCGCATCTCGGATCTGATGCCGTATCAGGTCAACAGGCACCTCATGGAGGCGGCGGGGAGACATGCGAGGTTCATGCACTGCCTGCCGTCGCTGCACGATCTCGGGACCGAGATCGGGAGAGGGCTTTACGACCTGTTCGGTCACCCGGAGCTCGAGGTCACCGATGAGGTGTTCGAGAGCGAACAGTCGATAGTCTTTGACGAGGCGGAGAATCGTATGCATACGATAAAAGCCGTTATGGCCGCTACGCTGTGCCCCGAGATATAAGTTTTCACCGTTTCAAAAAAGCCTCCCTCTGCCTGAGGGAGGCTTTTTGACGGGAATGTCAGCCCGGGACACCCGTGTGGGTCGCCGGGTCGGTGACGTTTTTGATATCATACGGCGTCGTCTGATAGACGAAATAATTCAGCCAATTCGAAAACAGCAGGTTCGCCGACGAGCGCCATGTCACGGCGGGCTCTTTCGTTTCATCGTCGTCGGGGTAATAGTTGACCGGCAGCGATATCGGCTTTCCGGCGTCGCGGTCGCGGCGGTACTCGCGCCCGAGCGTGTCCGCGTCGTATTCGGAGTGCCCGGTGATGAATATCTGCCTCCCGTGCTCGGCGATGACGGCGTAGACGCCCGCCTCCTCCGACGAGGCGAGGATACGCAGCGCGGGACATGCTTCAATGTCCTCCCTGCGCACCGTCGTGTGCCGCGAATGGGGCACCATGAAAACATCGTCAAATCCGCGGAAAAGTATCGAGCGCTTGTATTCCACCGTGTGGGGGAAGACGCCGAAGAGCTTTTTTTCAAGCGGATATTTTTTTATGCCGTAGTGGTAGTAGAGCGCCGCCTGCGCGCCCCAGCAGATGTGGAGCGTGCTCGTCACATGCGTCTTTGACCACTCCATTATGCGGCAGAGCTCGTCCCAGTATTCGACCTCCTCAAACGGGAGGTGCTCGAGCGGCGCGCCCGTTATGACGAGCCCGTCAAACGTCCGCTCGCATATGTCGTCAAACGTCTTGTAAAACGTCAGCATGTGCTCCTCGGACGTGTTTTTCGCCCGGTGTGTCGCCGTCTTGACGAGCTCGCAACGCACCTGGAGCGGCGTGTTCCCGAGGAGGCGCGCGAGCTGCGTCTCGGTGACGATCTTCGTCGGCATGAGGTTCAGTATCGCGATCTCGAGCGGACGTATGTCCTGGCTCACGGCGCGGTCCTCGGTCATCACAAATATATTTTCGTCCCGCAGCGTCTTTGTCGCAGGAAGCTCATTCGGTATGCGTATCGGCAAATGTCTCACCCCGTTTCTTTTCCTTCCCGCATATTTTATCATATTCCACCCGCCAAATCAAGGGCCGCAAAAAAAGGCGAAAACCCGATTGACAAGGGGGCGCCGCTATGGTATACTATTCTAACAAGACAGTGATCTTTAAGCCGGTGCGGAGATGTCGGCAAGATCGTGCGGCTGCGTATGCGCACGCCTATCCCCGCGCGGCGGGGCTTTTTCTTTATTTCGGTGGACCCATGAACGAATATACGATCTTCAAACACAAAAAATACGGCGACTTTACCCCCGCGCCCGGCGCGGAGCTTTTGCGGTTCGCCCGTTTCATTGGCGGTCACGAATATATTGTTTTTCCCGGCTTCTGTGATGTGCATGTACATCTTCGAGAGCCGGGCTTTTCTTATAAGGAGACCGTAAAAACGGGGACGCTCGCCGCCGCGCACGGCGGCTATACCGCCGTCTGCGCGATGCCGAACCTCTCCCCGGTCCCGGATTCGAGGGAAAATCTGTCGCGCGAGCTTGAAATAATCGATCGCGACGCCGAGGTCGCCGTCTATCCTTACGGCGCGATAACGGTCGGCGAGCGCGGCGAGGCGCTCTCGGACATGGCGGGAATGGCAGGCGACGTCATCGCCTTCTCGGACGACGGGCGCGGCGTTCAGAATGAAGACATGATGCGCTATGCGATGGAGACGGCGAAGTCGCTCGGCAAGATGATTGCCGCGCACTGTGAGGTCAACGACCTGCTTTTCGGCGGGTACATACACGACGGGCCATATGCGCGCGAGCACGGGCACCGCGGGATCCCGAGCGAGAGCGAATGGCGCGAGGTCGAGCGGGATATAAAGCTGTCTGAGCAGACGGGGTGCGCGCTGCACATCTGCCACATCTCGACAAAAGAGAGCGTGTCGCTCGTCCGCGAGGCGAAAAAGAGCGGCGTCGACGTCACGTGCGAGACGGCGCCGCACTATCTGCTGCTCGATGAGAGCGACCTCTGCGAGGACGGCAGGTTCAGAATGAATCCGCCGCTCCGCGCGCGGGCGGACAGGGAGGCGCTGCTCGAGGGCGTCGCCGACGGGACCGTCGACATGATCGCGACGGACCACGCGCCGCACAGCATCGAGGAAAAATCGCGCGGACTCGCGGGCAGCGCGTTCGGGATAGTCGGACTTGAGACAGCGTTCCCGGCGTGCTATACGGGGCTCGTGAAGGCGGGCGTCATCACGCTCGAAAGGCTCGTTGAGCTTTTGGCGGTCGCGCCGAGGAAAAGATTCGGCATACCGTATTCGCCCGACGAATACACGGTCTTTGACCTGTCGGACGAGGCGGAGGTCGACGCGGGCACGTTCTTGTCGCTCGGGAAGTCGACGCCGTTTTCGGGGCGGCGGTTTTACGGCAGCTGCGTTTTGACCGCGCGCGGCGGGAGAGCGGCATACAGTATATAAGCATAAAGGATATACAGATCCAAAGGAGACATTTTTAAAATGGCAAAGCGAACAGACATCAAAAAGGTACTTATCATCGGCTCCGGCCCCATCGTCATCGGTCAGGCGGCGGAGTTTGACTACGCGGGCACGCAGGCGTGCCTCGCGCTGAAGGAGGAGGGGTACGAGGTCATTCTCGTCAACTCCAACCCCGCGACGATAATGACGGACACGACGATAGCGGACAAGGTCTACATGGAGCCCCTGACGCTCGAATTCGTCGCGCGCATACTGCGCCACGAGCGCCCGGACGCGATAGTCCCCGGCATCGGCGGGCAGACGGGGCTGAACCTCGCCGTCCAGCTCGAAAAGAAGGGCGTGCTCAAGGAGTGCGGCGTCGAGCTGCTCGGGACGCCGCGCGAATCAATAGAGCGCGCGGAGGACCGCGAGCTCTTCAAGGAGATGTGCGAGTCGATAGGCGAGCCGGTCATCCCGTCCGAGATAACGTACAGCGTCGAGGAGGCAAAGCGGGCGGCGCTCGACATCGGCTATCCGGTCGTTCTGCGCCCGGCGTTCACGCTCGGCGGCACGGGCGGCGGATTTGCGAACAACGAG
>CANROT010000178.1 GCA_947632285.1 uncultured Clostridia bacterium | reverse complement strand
TTCCTCGACACGCTCGGAAGGCCCGACCGCGACAACGTCGTCGACGGCTACATCAACCACAACGAAGAGGACGTCACCGCGGACGGCGTGTGGCAGAAATATTTTAAAACGCGCCCGGAGCCGCTGACGGAGGCGGAAAAGCGCGAATATCTCGACACAATTTCGGGCGTCTCCCTCGGGTCGGACGCGTTCTTCCCGTTCTCGGACAACATCGAGCGCGCGAAGAAGAGCGGCGTCTCCTACATCGCGGAGCCGGGCGGCTCGATACGCGACGACGCCGTCATCGAGTGCTGCGATAAGTACGGCATCGCGATGGCGTTCACGGGAATGAGACTGTTCCATCACTGATACCCGAAAAAGAGGCGGAAAAATGAAGATACTCGTTGTCGGCGGCGGCGGAAGAGAGCACGCCATAATCAAAAAAATCAAGGAAAACAAGTCTGTCGAAAAGATATACGCCCTCCCGGGCAACGGAGGCATCGCGAGGGACGCCGAGTGCGTGCCGATCGGCGCAAAGGACATAGACGGCATCGTCGGCTTTGCGGTCGAAAACGATGTCGACTACGCGATAGTCGCGCCGGACGACCCGCTCGTCCTCGGCTGCGTCGACGCGCTCGAGGCGCGAGGGGTCCCCTGCTTCGGCCCGCGCGCGAACGCGGCGATAATCGAGGGGAGCAAGGCATTTTCGAAGGATCTGATGAAAAAATACGGCATTCCGACCGCCGCATACGAGACGTTCTCAGATGCGGACGCGGCGCTTTCGTACCTCGATTCGGCGAAGATACCGATCGTCGTCAAGGCGGACGGGCTCGCGCTCGGCAAGGGCGCCGTCGTCTGCATGACGCGGGACGAGGCAAAGGACGCCGTCGTCTCGATGATGCGCGAGGGCAAATTCGGCAAGAGCGGCGAGCGCGTCGTGATCGAAGAATACATGACGGGGCCCGAGGTGTCGGTGCTCTCGTTTACGGACGGGGAAACTATCGTTCCGATGGTGTCCTCGATGGACCACAAGCGCGCACACGACGGCGACGAGGGCCCGAACACGGGCGGCATGGGTACGGTCGCGCCGAACCCGTATTATACAAAGGAAATTGCCGACGTCTGCATGAAGACGATATTTCTCCCGACGATCCGCGCGATGAAGGCGGAGGGGCGCGAATTCCGCGGCTGCCTCTATTTCGGGCTGATGCTCACCCCGGAGGGGCCGCGCGTCGTTGAATACAACTGCCGCTTCGGCGACCCGGAGGCGCAGGTAGTCCTCCCGCTTTTGAAGACAGACCTTTTGACGGTGATGAAGGCCGTGACGGAGGGGACGCTGTCGAGCGTGAACGTCGAATGGCGTGACGGCTATGCCGCGTGCGTCATCGCGGCGTCGGACGGATATCCGACCTCGTATAAGAGCGGGTTCGAGCTGAAAATACCGGAGGACGTCGCCGGGCATACGTATGTCGCGGGCGCCGCCATTGAGGGCGGCGTGCTGAAAACGCACGGCGGGCGCGTCCTCGGCGTGACCGCGACGGCGGAGACGCTGCGGGGCGCGATAGAGAAGTCGTACTCGATGGTCGACAGGATAGAGTTTGAAAACAAGTACACGCGCCGCGACATCGGGGCGCGCGCGCTCGCGGCGGAGAACGGCTGAGAGGACTTTTATGGTATATAGAGTTTACGTTGAAAAAAAACCGGGGCTCGACCTTGAGGCAAGGGCGCTCGCCTCGGACATCAGGGATTTCCTCGGGATAACGACGCTCGGGGGCGTTCGCGTCCTCAACAGATACGACGCCGAAAACATCAGCCGCGAGCTATTTGACTACGCGGCCGGGACGGTATTTTCCGAGCCCCAGCTTGACAAAGCGTCACCTGAGTTTGACTGCGGGGAGGGGGACGCGGTGTTCGCGGTCGAGTATCTGCCCGGCCAGTTTGACCAGCGCGCGGACTCGGCGGCACAGTGCATACAGATAATTTCGCAGGGCGAGCGCCCGACGGTGCGCTCCGCGAAGGTGTATATCCTCTCGGGAGAGCTCACGGACGAAGAGCTCACGTCGATCAAAAAATACGTCATCAACCCGGTCGAGGCGAGGGAGGCGGATTTATCCCTGCCCGAAACGCTCGCCGTCGACTATAATATCCCGACGACGGTGAAAACGCTTGACGGTTTCACCGCCCTTGACCGCGCGGGGATTGAAAAGCTCGTCTCCGACCTCGGCCTTGCGATGGACGCGGACGATGCCGAGTTCTGCCGGGAATATTTTAAGAGCGAACACCGCGACCCGACGATCACGGAGCTCCGAATGATCGACACATACTGGTCCGATCACTGTCGCCACACCACGTTTTTGACGGTCATAGACGGGGTAAAGTTCGAGGACCCGCTTTTGGAGCGCGCGTTTCAAAAGTATATGGACGTGCGGCGGGAGCTCGGGCGCAAAAAGCCCGTCTGCCTCATGGACATCGCGACGGTTGCCGTGTCGTATCTCAAGCGCGCGGGAAAGCTCGACCGCCTCGACGAGTCCGAGGAGATCAACGCCTGCACGGTGAAGATCGATGTCGACGTGGACGGCGTCCGCGAGCCGTGGCTGTTGCTCTTTAAAAACGAAACGCACAATCACCCGACCGAGATCGAGCCCTTCGGCGGCGCCGCGACGTGCATAGGCGGCGCTATCCGCGATCCGCTCTCCGGCCGCTCATACGTCTACGGCGCGATGCGCGTGACCGGAGCCGCCGACCCGACCGTCCCGATCTCCGAGACGATACCGGGCAAGCTGCCGCAGCGCAAGCTCGTGACGACGGCGGCGGCGGGTTATTCGTCATACGGCAACCAGATCGGCCTTGCGACGGGGATCGTCGACGAGATATACCACCCCGGGTACGCGGCAAAGCGCATGGAGATAGGCGCGGTGATCGCGGCGGCCCCGGCAAAGAACGTGCGCCGCGAGCGCCCTGAGCCGGGAGACGTTGTGATACTGCTCGGCGGCGCGACGGGGCGCGACGGCATAGGCGGCGCGACCGGCTCCTCAAAGGCGCACAACGCGCACTCGGTCGAGACGTGCGGCGCCGAGGTGCAGAAGGGGAATGCGCCGGAGGAGCGCAAGCTCCAGTTCCGCCGCGAGGACGCGAGCCTGCTCATCAAGCGGTGCAACGACTTCGGCGCGGGCGGCGTTTCCGTCGCGATAGGCGAGCTCGCGGACGGGCTCGATATCGACCTCGACGCGGTCCCGAAAAAGTACGAGGGGCTTGACGGCACCGAGCTCGCGATCAGCGAATCGCAGGAGAGAATGGCCGTCGTCGTATCTTCGACAGATGTCGACAAATTTTTGACAATTGCAGAAGAGGAAAATCTGAACGCGACGCCCGTCGCCGTCGTAAAGGCGGAGCCGAGGCTCACGATGAGGTGGCAGGGAAACGTGATCGTAGACGTCAGCCGCGAATTTCTGAATTCTAACGGCGCGGAAAAGCACATCACGGTCACGCCTGCGCCGTCTAAAGTACCGGAAAAGTGTGTCACCGGCGGATTTTCCGAGAACATGCGCCGCACGGCGGCGGACCTCAACGTCTGCTCCAAGCGCGGGCTCTCCGAAAGGTTTGACTCGACTATAGGCGCCGGGACGGTGCTCATGCCGTTCGGCGGAAAATATCAGAGAACGCCGATACAGGCGATGGCGCAGAAGATACCCGTCCTCGACGGGCACACGGACGACTGCTCGCTGATGGCGTGGGGCTATGACCCGTATGTGACGGAGCAGAGCCCGTATCACGGCGCGTACCGCGCGGTCGTCGAGTCCGTTTCAAAGCTGATTGCGACGGGCGCGGAATTTAAGGACGTTTACCTCACGTTCCAGGAATATTTTGAGCACCCGGGGCGCGACGGGGCGCGCTGGGGCAAGCCGCTGTCGGCGCTGCTCGGCGCGTTTGAGGCGCAGCTTGCGCTCGGGATCGGCGCGATAGGCGGAAAGGATTCGATGAGCGGCAGCTTTGAGGACCTCGACGTCCCGCCGACGCTCGTGTCCTTCGCTGTGACGACGGAGAAGACGGGGAGCGTGAAGTCCCCGGAATTCAAGCGCGCGGGCGACGCTGTCGTTATCATC
>CANROT010000177.1 GCA_947632285.1 uncultured Clostridia bacterium | reverse complement strand
AAGAGACGCGGCTTTGATCGGGTCCATCGGGACGTTATATCTGTTCTGGTGGACGACGCCGGCGACGAGCCCCGTCCTCTGCCGCGTCTCTTCGATCTTTTTCGCCGCCGCGACCGTTATGTCTATCGGCTTTTCGATGAGGACGTGCTTTCCCGCCTCCATCGCGCGCACGGCGTATTCGGCGTGCATCGAGCTCGGCAGACATATGCTGACGATGTCGATGTCGGGCGACTTTATCATCTCGTCAAAATCGGTGTACGTTTCGATATACGGGTATTTCCGCTTTGCGGCGTCGAGCTTTTTTTCGACAAGGTCGCAGACGGCGACGAGCTCCGCCCTCTCCGACGAGGCTGCGGCGTCCATATGTGCCCTGCCGATCCCGAGACCGACGACGGCGTATCCGGCCTTTTTTCCGGTTTCCATGACGTATGTGTCCTCTTGTTTTCAGTATTTGCTTATATCTACGAACTCGGCGCGGCCGAGCGGGATATCTCCCATGAATATCTGCCCCGCGGACTCAAATCCCTCCGGGGTGTCGCTGACAAAACAGCGTATTGTGCCGTGCCCGCGGCGCGGTTTTTCGCGCAGGGAGGCGGCGAGCTTTTCCGCCGCCGTCTTGCTGCTGCTGATGAGGCGGACGCCGGGCAGCGTTTTCGCGATCGCGGCGCTTATTATCGGATAATGCGTGCAGCCGAGAATGAGGGTGTCGATGCCGATTCCGCGCAGCGGGGAGAGATAGCGCTCCGCCGCCGCGAGCGTCACGGGGTCGTCGGGGTCCGTGAATCCGTCCTCAACGAGGTGGACAAAGAGCGGACAGGCGACGGAGGTGACGGATATATCCGGGTCGAGCGCCTTTATCCCGCGCTCGAACGCGCCGAGCCGTACCGTCGTCGCCGTGCCGATGACGCCGACGCGGCGCGTGACCGTCGCCGAAGCTGCGGCGGCGGCCGCGGCGTCTATGACGCCGAAGACGGGGATCGGGAACTCGCGCTGCAGCGTCGGCAGCGCCGCCGAGGAGGCGGTGCCGCAGGCGACGAGCGCGGCGTCTATGCCGAAGCCGGAGAGAAATCGCATTATTTCCGTTGAGTATCTTATAACTGTGTCGGCGGATTTGGAGCCGTACGGCACCCTTCCGGTGTCGCCGAAATATACAAAGTCTTCGCCCGGCAAGAGCTTTACGAGCTCGCAGAGCGCGGTCAGCCCGCCGAGGCCGCTGTCAAAAACTCCGATCATGTGTCATAACCCACCACTCGCGGTTTTCGCGGCGGCGAAAGGCGCCGCCGCTCCGAGGATATTATACAATAACAAAGGCCCGAATACAACAAAAATTTTCTCCGTCGACAAAAAAACAGGCGAAGCTTCATCAATATATACATTATATTTGTTGACAAGAAGAGGAAATTGTGTTATACTCCAATTATAAAGTGCCGTATTGTCCGGAGGAACCGTTATGCGAGCGGACAAAAGCATCTATCTGATAACGTCCTGCAAGGGCGGCGTCGGAAAATCGACTGTCGCCGTCAACCTTGCGTTTGCGATGGCGCTCACCGGCGACGTTGTCCTTTTGGCTGACTGCGACACTAAAAACCGCACCGCGGACCTGATGCTCGGATATGACGGCGTCGGAATGTTCGATCTGTCCGACGTGGCTGCCGGGCGCGCCGCTCCGGAGGAGGCGATCCTCCGCGACCCGCGCTGCGAGCGTCTCTATTATTGTACGACCCCGCCCTCCGGGGAGGTGATCGACCCCGCACGGGCGGCGCGCGCCGCCGTTCGGTGCGCCGATGCGGTCGGAGCCGACTGTCTCATCGTGGACACGTCCGGCGGGATAGATTTCCCGCTCGCGATGTACCCCGATGTCGTTTACGATGCGATTATCGTTTCGACGCAGTCCGGCCCTGCGCTTCGCGCGGCGGAACGAACGGGGGCGGAGCTCTCGCACCACGGAGTCAGGAACCTGCGCCTTATCATAAACGAATTTACCGATAAGGACAGCTCTCCGGTCACATATGTGATCGATGAGGCTCGCGTCCCGCTGCTCGGGGTGATCCCGTATGACGAGGCGATGAGACGAGGTCAGGAGCTCGGTATGCCTGCGGCAGCCGTCGAGGATTCGGTCTGTCCGCGCGCTTTTTACAATATTGCCATGCGCCTGCGCGGCATTGACGTCCCGCTTTTTGACGGTATGAAGATCCGCGGCAAAAGGCGGTTGACCTCACATCCTCCTTCCCCTGACGGGGGAGAGGGACTGTCGGCCATAAATTTTTGAATCATATAAATAATAAGCAGGAGAACAAAGACGCATTTTATTTATTCATATTGATACCTTGTTTTTCACGGATTAACTTGTTTATTCATATCAATATTTAGAGTGCCGCCACGACGCGGGGCCGAAAGGCTTCGCAGAAAGGGTCAATACAATAATGGAGATAGCAATCATCGCTGACGACACGCGTAAAGAGCTTATGATACAGTTCTGCATCGCATACTGCGGAACGCTTTCGAAACACAATCTCTGTGCAACCGCAAAGACCGCGACCGTCCTCTCCGAGGCGACGGGGCTCAACGTCGAGACCTTCCTGCCGGGCAGCCACGGCGGGGACCAGCAGATAACGTCGCGCATCGCGTGCGACGAGATAGACGTCCTTTTATATTTCCGCTCCACGGATCCGAAGCCCGAATTTGACGAGGCAGAATATGATCTGCTCCGCATGTGTGACGTTCATAACGTCCCGTTTGCGACGAATATCGCGACCGCCGAGGCGATCGTTCACGCGCTCGAGCGCGGCGACCTCGATTGGCGCGAGCTCGTGAATCCGCATTCGGAATACAACCGCAGAAAGCGCGGCGTGAATACCGTGCGCGCGGCGACTTAGTATATATATCCCCGAAAGAGGAACAAGTCCGTCCCGAGGTCGGCAGCAGAGAAGGCGCGGGGCGCGGCATTTGCCGCGCCGCTGGAACCGCGCCGCCCAAAACCTCCCGCCGGGCACCGCCCTCTTTTTCCGGCCGGGCAAGGCCGCATATCATACGAATACGTTTAAGAGTTAAAAGCGCGGGTGGAACCGTGCGTTGTTTTGGCGCACCCCGACAGAAAATGCCTTTTTGGCGTTTTCTGTCGGTTTTGTTTTATATGCGAACACTACTATGAAAGGCAAAAGGAGAAAAAGAAGATGTTCAAAGTAAGATTTACGGGAGGCGGAGAATACGAGGGGGAGGCCCCGATCTCCGTATTTGACGCAGCTAAAGAGGCGGGGCTGATCTCGCGCGAGGTCATCGCCGCCGTGCTCGACGGGGAGACCGTCGACCTGACGCACACGGTCGATTCGGACTGCGAGGTAAAGCTCTGCACGTTCGACGATCCCGAGGGGAAGCACGCGTTCTTCCACACGGCGAGCCACATCATGGCGCAGGCGGTAAAGCGCCTTTATCCCGAGTCAAAGCTGACGATAGGTCCCGCCATTGAGACGGGGTTCTACTACGATATCGACCGCGACGAGCCGTTCACGCAGGAGGATCTGCCGAAGATCGAGGCGGAGATGAAAAAGATCGTGAACGAAAATTACAGGCTTGAAAGATTCACGCTGCCGAGGGACGAGGCGGTCAAATTCATGGAGGAGCGCGGCGAGCCCTACAAGGTCGCGCTTATCGCGCGCGTCCCGGAGGGGGAGGAGATATCCTTCTATAGGCAGGGCGAGTTCGTCGACCTCTGCGCAGGACCGCACCTCTTCTCGACGGGCGCCGTCCGCGCGTTCAAGCTGACCTCGCTGACGGGCGCATACTGGGAGGGCGACTCGAAGAACAAGATGCTGCGCCGCATATACGGCGTTGCGTTCCCGAACAAGACGCTCCTCTCCGAGCACATGAACATGCTCGAGGAGGCAAAGCGCCGCGACCACAGAAAGCTCGGCCACGACCTCGACCTCTTCGACATCTACGACGAGGGGCCCGGGTTCCCGTTCTTCCTGCCGAAGGGCATGGTGCTCCGCAACCTGCTTGAGGATTTCTGGCGCGAGGAGCACAGGCGCGCGGGCTACGAGGAGATCAAGACGCCGATAATGCTCTCCCGCGAGCTCTGGGAGCGTTCCGGCCACTGGG
>CANROT010000176.1 GCA_947632285.1 uncultured Clostridia bacterium | reverse complement strand
GTGAAGTAGAGAAGACCGTAACCGGTCGCCTGCGTTCTGACGAGCGAGCCGCCCGACGGGATCGCCTTGCCCGTGAGCACGCCCTCAAAGCGGTTTGTGAGGCGCTTGTACTGACCGAACATGTAGCCGATCTCGCGTCCGCCAACGCCGATGTCGCCCGCGGGCACGTCGGTGTCGGGACCGATGTGACGGTAAAGCTCCGTCATGAAGCTCTGGCAGAAGCGCATGATCTCGCCCTCGCTCTTGCCCTTCGGGTCGAAGTCGGAGCCGCCCTTGCCGCCGCCCATCGGCAGCGTCGTGAGCGAATTCTTGAATATCTGCTCAAATCCGAGGAACTTTATGACAGACGCCGAGACGCTCGGGTGGAAGCGGAGCCCGCCCTTGTACGGGCCTATCGCCGAATTGAACTGCACGCGGTAGCCGCGGTTGACCTGCACGTTTCCGTTGTCGTCGACCCAGCTGACCCTGAACTGCACGAACCGCTCCGGCTCGACGATGCGGCTGAAAACGCCCGCCTTTATGTAATCGGGGCGCGCGTCCGCGACGGGGGACAGGGACTCGAATACCTCCGCCACCGCCTGTAAAAACTCCGGTTCGCTCGCGTTCTTCGCGGCGAGCGCACCGTAAACTTCCGAAAGATGCTTGTTTTTGATCTCCATTTGTGATTCGTTTCCTTAAATTTTGCTGTGTGCCTTCTATTATATTACATTACGGCTCACAATGCAAGATTTTTTTGAAGAAGATTCAGAGACTAATAGTTTCCCCGAAAAGCGGATAGGGAGCCCCGCTTCCCGGGGCTCCCGTCCTTTGTCTCTCCGAGAACCTCTCAGAGATACTTTTTCATACGCTCGATATTCTGATTCTCAAAATCCACAAGCTCCGAGCACAGATTATATGCGTCGGTCGCCTCGGATATACGCGTCTGGCCGTGTGTTGCCTCGTTCTGCGAGCGCGTTATCGAAACGATACCCGCGCCGCTTCCCCTTATCACAAGCTCCGCTATATGAGACGGGGACGAGTCAAACATCGTTTCGGCGGCGATACCCGATTTTGCAGCAAATACTTTGGATTTCTTTTCTTCCTCCGGCACAAAGTGACCTTCGGCGAGCCCGCATTTCGCGCGCTCCGCAAAGGAACCGTAGCCGTTCATCTGAGTTACCATGTCGGCCTTGAGCTGCTCGTTTTCGACCTTCGGCATAAGCGCGAGGATCGATTGGGTGCCCATCGTCGAGCTGCGGTAAACCTCAGCGTACATTTCCTTATCGGATCTGTTCATATCTCTGTCTGCTGCCTTCAATTTTAGTCGCGGTCGTTTGCCGCACTTATATTGTGTGCCGCGCTACGCTCGGATATAAGCGGGATATTCCGGTTTTAAAGGGAATCGCTTCCGCACAAAAACTTTATTTAAAAATATGCGGTCTTAACGATTGACAACGCGCGCCCGAGGGAATAAAATTATATGTGCTGAAAAAAATAAAAGGACGGTAAAAGAAAATATGCAGAATGAGATCCGGCGCCCGAACGCGCGCGCCGTTGTGACGGAAATACTCACGATAATATTCGGAAGCGTTATATACGGTCTTGCCGTCGCGCTGTTCCTCGGCCCGTCCGAGACGGTCATGGGCGGCGCGACCGGTATCGCCACGACAATAAATATACTTTTCCCGAACCTCTCAATAGGCATGATGCTGCTCGTCGTCAATATTCCGATCCTGCTTCTGGGGCTCTTTTTTTACGGGTGGCATCTGCTCTGGCGCGTCATCGTCGCCGTACTTGTGACGTCGTTCGCAACGAACATCGCCGAGCTCTTGCCGTTCTCGATGATAACAGACGACCGCCTGCTCGCCGCCATCATGGGCGGGCTTTTGCTCGGGTCCGGCAGCGGTATGCTGCTCGCGCGCGGCTACAACACGGGCGGCAGCGACCTCGCCGCGGTCATGATAAAGCAAAAGCTCATCAAAAGCGTCTCGACGGGGCGGATAATGTTCGTGATCGATCTCTTCATCATAACCGGCTCCGCGATACTGACCCGCAACTTCTCCGCGATCTTTTATTCGATCGTTTCGACATACACTTACACGTTCGCGCTCGATTACATCATCGACGGCAATAAGTCCGCGAAAATGACATTTATCATATCGGACAAATATAAGGAGATCGCGGCGGCGATCTCGACCGAGCTTGACCGCGGAGTCACGATCCTTCACGGGCTCGGCTGGTACTCGCAGCACGACAAGGACGTCATTCTCTGCGTCTTCAAGCCGCAGGAACTCTACCGCGCAAAGGTCATCGTCAAGAGCATGGATCCGAACGCATTTATGATCCTCACCGACGCGAAAGAGGTCATGGGCGAGGGATTCGGCGCGCCCGATCTTTAATTTCCCGCGCACCGCGCCGATTATGCGCAAAAAAATTGCCGTTAGTCATTGTTTTTACCGCGATAATGTGATAGAATAAACGGCAGCTTGAAAATAAACAGCAAAGACAAGAGATAAAAAAGGAGAAACCCTATGTCCACACTTAAAGGCGCCGCCATCATCGGTCAGTCCGGCGGCCCGACATCTGTCATCAACGCAAGCGCATACGGCGCTATAAAAACGGCCCTCGATTCCGATGTCATCACGCACGTCTACGGCGCAGAGAACGGGATCAAAGGCGTCCTCGACGACAAGCTCATCGACATGGCGATGGAGGACCCGGAGGAGCTCGCCCTCATGAAGTTCACGCCGTCGAGCGCGCTCGGCTCCTGCCGCTACAAGCTCAAGGACCCCGACGTTGACGACACCGACTACCGCCGCATACTCGAAATATTCAAAAAATACGACGTCCGCTATTTCTTCTACAACGGCGGAAACGACAGCATGGATACGTGCAACAAGATCAGCAAATACTGCCTCAAAAACGGCTACGAATGCCGCGTCATGGGCATTCCGAAGACGATCGACAACGACCTCGCCGTCACCGATCACTGTCCCGGATTCGCGTCCGCGGCGAAGTATATCGCCACCTCCGTCATGGAAGTCTACCGCGACGCCCGCGTCTATGACACGGGTATGATCACCGTCATCGAGATCATGGGCAGAAACGCCGGCTGGCTGACCGCCGCATCTGCGCTCGCCGCCTACAAGGGGAACGGCCCCGACCTCATCTATCTGCCCGAGGTCGATTTCGACCTTGATTCGTTCATCGAAAAGGTCAAGGCGATCTACGCGAAGACGGGCAAGGTCATCGTCTGCGTTTCCGAGGGCATTCACGACAAGGACGGCAAATATATCGCCGAATACGGCTCCGACCTCGCCTCCCAGCGCGACAGCTTCGGCCACGCGCAGATGGGCGGCCTCGCCTCCTATCTCGCAAACGTCGTCAAGGAAGCGACCGGCGCGAAGGTCCGCGGCATCGAACTTTCCCTGCTCCAGCGCTGCGCCGCTCATTCCGCGTCGCAGACGGACATCGACGAGAGCTTCATGTCCGGCAAATGCGCCGTCGAATACGCCGTCGCGGGCATAACCGACAAGATGGTCGGCCTCAAGCGCACGTATGACGAAAACGGCAAGTACGTCTGCGAGCCCGAGCTCGTCGACCTCTCCGTCGTTGCAAACACCGAGAAAAAGGTCCCGCTCGAATGGCTCAATGAGACGCGCGACGGCATGAACGAAAAGTTCATCGAATACTGCCTGCCGCTCATTCAGGGCGAGACGCAGATGGTAAAGGAAGACGGTCTCCCGAGATTCGCAAATCTCAAAAAGGTCCGCGCCACCGTCTGAAAATAACGGAATTTAAAATTCGGGGTATGTGCCAAACGCACATACCCCGAGCTTTTTATCGCAGCTATTATTCGATCACGCCCTCGTGGCGCAGCAGCCACAGCTTTCGCTCCATGCCGCCGCCGTAGCCGACCATGCCGCCGTCCGCGCCTATGACGCGGTGGCACGGGATAACGATGCTTATCGGATTGTGTCCGACGGCGCCGCCGACCGCCTGCGCCGACATCGCGCGCCTGCCGAGCTTTTCCGCCGCCTCCCGCGCGATTTCGCCGTATGTCGCCGTCTGCCCGTAGGGTATGCGGCAGAGTATCTCCCATACAAGAAGGCGAAAAGGCGTTCCCTCCGGCGCGAGCGGCAGCTCGTCCGGCTCGGGCTCAAGACCGGCGAAATATCTGTCGAGCCACCCGGCCGCCGCCCCGTGCACCTCAAGCCCTTCGCCATCCGCCGTC
>CANROT010000175.1 GCA_947632285.1 uncultured Clostridia bacterium | reverse complement strand
CCCCTCCGTCATAATGTGGTCAATCGGCAACGAGGTCGACTACCCGAACGATCCCTACGTCTACCCCGAATTCGGCATGATGACCGGCAACAATGACGCCGGAAAGAGCGAGGAAGAGCGCCGCTACGATCCCGACCGCCCGCACGCAAGGCGGCTCGCCGAGATCGCAAAGCGGCTCTCGGGCTGGGTCAAGGAGATAGACACGACGCGCCCCGTCACGGCGGCGCTCGCGTTCCCGGAGATGTCCGTCCGCATAGGCTATATGCAGGCGCTCGACGTCGCGGGATATAACTATAAGGAAGTGTTCTACGAGGATCATCACCGCGAGTTCCCGAACGCGTTCATTTACGGCAGCGAAAACGGGCACGGCCCGCGCGAATGGGAATACGTCCGCGACAACGAGTACATATGCGGGCAGTTCCTCTGGACAGGCGTTGACTACCTCGGCGAGGCGCAGGGCTGGCCCATACGCTGTTTCGGTCAGGGTCTGCTCGACCTCGCGGGATTCGAAACTGACCGTTACCGCCAGAGAGAGGTGATGTGGCGCCCCGAGCTGTCCGGTCACCTGCACACGGTGCGCGAGGCGCGCCGCGGCAGGCACGGCGAGCTCCACAACCCCGTCGCGTTCTGCTTCACGAACGGCGTCTCGGCGGAGCTCTTCGCGGACGGGACGTCCCTCGGCGTCATGACGCCCGAGCACTACGCCTGCACCTGGGATATCTCCGAATGCAAGCTCGACTCGGTCTACACCGTGACCGTCAAGGCCGCGGACGGCACCGCCGTCGAGCTCCGCGAGCCGACGAGCGGTCCCGCCTCCAGGCTCTCCGCTTACGTCTGGGACGGCGAGCTCTCAAACGGCGCGTGGGACATCGCCGGCGAGGTCGCGCAGATCGAGCTCTCGCTGACCGATGAGGACGGCAATCTCGCCGAGCACGGCGGCGACGCGCACCCCGACATTCGCGTCAACGTCACCGGCGGCGAGCTGCTCGGCATCGAGAACGGCGACATCGCGGACCTTCTCAGCTACGGCGAGCCGCACCGCAAAATGTACCACGGCCACATGGTCGTCTATATCCGCGGCGAGCACGGCGGCGAGTCCGAGGTCACCCTCCACTGTCGCCAGAACCGCGAGCTCGACCGTGTCGTCAGGATCAGGTTTAAGTAAGAATATGCGCGGGGGAGGAAGTTTTTGAAAAAACTTCCTCCCCCGCACCCCCTCTTTCAAAACTTTTTATATATGGGCGATATTATGAAGACAAAATATGAGCGGGAATATATAAAATTCGGATTAAAGGTGCAATATTACCGCAAGCTGCGGGGAATGACGCAGGAGGCGTTTGCCGAAAAAGCGGGCATTTCATGGTCGTATTTGGCAAAAATCGAAAGCCCTACCCGCGTTTTCGGTGTCTCGATGGAAACGCTGTTCTCTATCGCGGACGCTCTCGACATCCCAGTTTCAAAGCTATTCGAAGATTAAAAATATCGGCGTGCCGCATCTCCGTCTTGCGGATGTAGAGGCGTAGGACATGTACCGCTTTGTAACATCGTATCATTCGAAGTTAGGAGATATTTCGGCAAATAAGAAACGGGAAGAAATGCTACAAAAGAGGAGACCATATTTTTGGTTTCCTCTTTTTGTCTATGTCCTTTATATTACATTTGGCTATTTCAGACGTGAAAGTATAGAAGCTTTCTTTTCCAAATATTTTTCATATGTTATT
Organism: uncultured Clostridia bacterium; assembly: GCA_947632285.1. Lineage (GTDB taxonomy): Bacteria > Bacillota > Clostridia > Oscillospirales > CAG-272 > DTU064. The sequence goes on along the minus strand of CANROT010000175.1, from coordinate 2,591 downwards.
TCGCTGTTCTTGAACTGAAGTTTTATATAGTTAAGCATGTTTTCAAGCAAAACAATATCAGATGTATTATTTAACATGTAATCTTTATAAACGAAACTATAGAATACCATAAACCATGCGAAAAATAAAAGGTCCAAAATAACAAGTAAGAGAACATATATATCTAAAACTATAGGATAGCCAGCTATATCAGAAATGTCAATCTCTTCAAAGAAAAAGATATAAGAATATAAAGTGTTATATGTGTATGACAAGGAGAATACCGCAAAACAAACAAACAATACTATTGCAACAATGAATACACTTTTTGAAAACCTATGCTTGAAAACAAAATCAATGAGAGTAAAACTCCATATAAAGATGACAACAAATACAATTGGGAAAAAAATTATATGGTGGATAATTTGTCCAATTATCGTAAAAAGCAATCCGACCAATATGAACGAAATTGCAATCGGAATTTGTTTTTTTAAAGTCATTTCATCATATTTGTAAGAATAAATCAGGAAAAGTGCGCCTATGAATGATAGAACAAGCTGGAATCGAAGGAGCGCAGTGTATATGTTATCGAATTTATTAAAATGAGTTAGTATTGCCGCAGCAAAACATAGACAAATTAACAGCAGCGATGCATATATTTCTATTAAAATAAGGCTTATAGACCGGCGCCTTCTTATTTTTCTTAATATAGTTTCAATCATTTTTTTAATTCCTTTAACTTTTGCTCATATTCAATGCCTGTGATCAAACCCTCATCTTTCCATTTTTTTAACGATTCCAACGGATCTGTTTTGCTTAATTTGGGATTAAAGTTAGCTTTTATTTCGTTATTCTTTTGCTCCGGTTCAGGCATATTTTCGTTTTCTATTTTTTGTATCAATCTTTCTTTGCCTGAACTCTCTAAAATCTCTACGATTCGGTCGGAATTGCTGATAAGCTGTCCGTATCCGTAGAGCAAAACGGTGCTCAACCATGATATCAAACTGCCTACAACAGCTATAATTATTCCGGTAACAATAAGAGATTCATCTACTGACCAAAGAACACAGCCGCCAATACATGAAATGAAGATTCCGGCAATCGTAACAAATACAGAAATGTCTTTGATTTTTTCGCCGATATTCCTAAACATATGATTCTCCTCATATCTAAATATTTGCAGGCCATCGAATTTATTGTCCTGCGCTGAATTAAAGTATATCATAATATTTGTAATCTGTCAAGTTACAAATATTATATTTAATGTTGTTGCATAATATATCCTGCGGTTATAGAATAGTTGTGAGGTGAAGTTATGCATGAACGTCAATATGAAAAATACAGGTTACTCGGACTGAACATTGCATATTACCGCAAGCAGAGACGGCTTTCTCAAAGTCGGCTTGCGGAGCTTATTAATATCAGTCGCACACATATGAGCCGGATAGAAACGGCGGACTGTGCTGTTTCACTTGATGTCGTTTTTGCAATATGTGACGCCCTTGACGTCAGCCCGTCAAAAATGTTTGATTTTCGCGAATAAATCCGAAATGCAATGACCTCAAAGCGGTAAAACACCGTTTTGAGGTCACTTTTCAGCCGATTTTTTGATATGATTCGATGAAAACAGGGAACGGCGAGCCGTTCCCTGTTTTTTTCATGTTATTGCTTTGTTTCTTATTCGCCGAAATATCTCTTGAGCAGACCGGCAAACGCCTTGCCGTGTCTCGCCTCGTCGCGGGCCATTTCATGAACGGTGTCATGAATGGCGTCGAGATTGAGCTGCTTTGCCTTCTTCGCGAGCTCGAACTTGCCCGCCGTCGCGCCGTTCTCCGCCTCGACTCTCATCTCGAGGTTCTTCTTCGTCGAATCGGTGACGACCTCGCCGAGGAGCTCGGCAAACTTCGCCGCGTGCTCGGCCTCCTCATATGCCGCCTTTTCCCAGTAAAGGCCGATCTCGGGATAGCCCTCTCTGTGAGCGACTCTCGCCATCGCGAGATACATGCCGACCTCGGTGCACTCGCCGTTGAAGTTGGCGCGCAGACCCTCGACGATCTCCTCGGGAACGTCCTTCTTGCCGACGCCGACGACGTGCTCGGCGGCCCATGTCATCTCGTCCTCAACGACCTCGACGAACTTCTCGCCCGGAGCCTTGCAGAGCGGGCACTTGTCCGGCCTTACATCCGACTCAACGATCTCACCGCAAACGGTGCATCTCCACTTTTTCATGATATGTACTTCCTTTCGTATTTTACAAAGGTTGGCACTTTACGATACCACCGAGGATATTATATCACCGGGCGCGCGTCCTGTCAATCGCCGTATGCGCGCTTTTTGTCACTCATTTATGACCGAAACACCTATCGTGATCTCCTCGAGGACGTCGAGCAGGACGCGGACGGTGTCAAGAGACGTGAAGATCGTGACGTTGTTCTCGGACGCACAGCGTCGGATCTTGACGCCGTCCTCCATGTGGACGCCCGAGAGGATCGCGCGCGTGTTTATCACGTAGCTGACATATCCCGAGCGGATCGAATCGAGTATCTCCGTGCTCCCCTCCGAGATCTTTTTGCGGACCCTCGTTCTTATCCCGTGCGTTTTGAGGAAATTCG
>CANROT010000174.1 GCA_947632285.1 uncultured Clostridia bacterium | reverse complement strand
TCATAACGGATTCCGAGCAGACCTCTCAGCTCTGGTACATGGATTACACGGACCGCGAGCACAGGATAGGCGAGCCGGTCGAGGTCGACGATCAGGTGCTCGTCGGCTCGGAATACAGCCTTTGGGCGAGATATGACGAGATCCCGGAGGACCTTATAAACGCGGTCATCGCGATAGAGGACCAGCGCTACCGAAGCCATCAGGGCGTTGACTGGTTCCGAACGGTCGCCGCTGCGGCGAACCAGGTCCTGCACCTGAAGTCGACGTTCGGCGGCTCCACGATAACGCAGCAGGTCGTGAAAAACACGACGCATGACGACGACTTCACGATACAGCGAAAGGTACAGGAGATCCTGCGCGCGCTGAACCTCGAGAGCAAATACAGCAAAGAGCAGATAATCACGATGTACCTCAACATCATCTCGCTCTCACAGAACTGCACCGGGGTGCAGAGCGCGGCGCACACGTATTTCAGCAAGGACGTCAAGGACCTCACGCTGATAGAATGCGCGGCGCTCGCCGCGATACCGAAATCCCCGTACAAGTACGATCCGCTGCGCCACCCCGACAACAACACGGACCGCAGGCGCGACGTGCTCGATAAAATGCTCGAGCTCGGATTTATCACGCGCGAGGAATATGACGAGGCGTACTATGCCGACCTTGAGCTGAATATCTCCCGCTCGTCCGGCGTCACGGGCGTCACATCTTGGTATACGGACGCGGTCATCGAGGACGTCATAAACGATTACGTCGAGCAATACGGAGTTTCGCGCGAGTTCGCGAGCCTGAAGATATATACGGGCGGCTGGAACATTTACAGCGTCATGGACCCGGATATGCAGGACACGATAGAACGCATTTATCTCGACGACCAGTATTTCCCCGCGTCCAATACGGGGATAAAGCCGCAGTCCGCGGCGGTCATAATCGACCCGAAGACGGGCGACCTCCTCGCGATCGCCGGAGGCAGAGGCGAGAAGACCGAGAGCCGCGGGCTCAACCGCGCGACGCAGGCAAAGCGCCCGTGCGGATCGGTCATAAAGCCGCTGTCCGTCTACGGTCCCCTGATCGACTCGGGGCAGCTCACATGGGGTTCGGTACTTGACGACGTCCCGGTCAACTTCGGCAACTATGACGATCCGAAGGACGCGCGCCCGTACCCGATGAACGCGCCGAACGTATACGACGGGCTGACGACCGTATATGACGCGCTGCGCGTCTCGAAAAACACGTGCGCCGTGCGCGGGCTCCAGATGCTCGGGCTCGAGAATTCGTATGCGTTCCTCCACGACCGCTGCCACATGGAATCGGTCATTGACCGATATGAGACGGAGTCGGGCGAGGTGATGACGGATATCCTGATAGCGCCGCTCGCGCTCGGCCAGTTCACATACGGCATCACGGTCCGCGAGATCACGGCGGCATATCAGATATTCGCGAACAAGGGGCTCTACAACTACTCGAGAACTTATATAAAGGTCACGGATCAGGACGGAAACGTCATACTCTCGACGGAGGATAAGCCGAGCGAGGTCGTTATCTCCGAGCAGACGGCGACGATCATGACAAAGCTGCTCGAAGGCGTTGTCGACGGCGGTACGGCCGCCGGGCTCCAGCTCGCATACACGATGGACGTCGCCGCAAAAACAGGTACGACGAGCGCCGACTATGACCGCTATTTCATCGGCTACACGCCGTATTATCTCTGCGGCGTCTGGTTCGGCTACGATCTGAACCAGACATTGTCGGGGTACTGGACGAACCCCGCCATGACGATATGGAACTCGATCATGACAGAGGTACACTCCGACATAATCGCCGACGTGAACGCGGGGAAGACGACGATGCGCCGCTTCGAGGACGCGTCCGGCGTCGTTCAGGCGACATACTGCCGCGACTCCGGCAAGCTCATGACGGACGCATGCAGAAAGGACCCGCGCGGCAACCGCGCGCAGACCGGATATTTCACGGTCGACACAGTCCCGACCGAAACGTGCGACGTGCACGTCCTCGTCAATTACGACAAGACGACGGGCGGCGTCGCGAGCCAGTATTGCAGCGAGGACGACATCACGCAGTACGGGCTCATAAAAGTCGAGAACCGCAGCTTCCCGAAGGAAGTTTATGTCACGGACGCTCAGTACGTATACCGCGAGCTGCCGGACAATATCAAGCCGGCAGGGTGGTACGGCGACCCGTTCTTCGTCAATATGCTGAAAGAGGGCGAATTCTGCGGGAAGACATGGGTGACGACGCCGTTCAACCACTTCTGCTACGAGCACTATAACTACGACAAGTCGACGGGGATAGACACCTCCCACTTTGACGAGGGGAAGACGCCCGAGCCGCCGGAGACGAAACCGCCGGACACCGAACCGCCGGACACCGAACCTCCGGACACCGAGCCGCCGGACACCGAGCCGCCGGACGATGACGTCCATGCAAACGGCATGACGCCGCCGCGCACCGCAAATGAAGCGCCGGCGCTCTGCCCAGATGTGAACGAAAATTTGCGTTCGGTGACGGATATTTTCAATAAAAGGCGCATTTGATAATGCTTTTGTGCAAAAACTACCGTTTTTCTCAAAAAAGCAGTTGACAAAACGTGCATTTTATACTATACTGATACTGACCTGATATTTCCAAATAAAGTGAGTGGAGGCTTTAAAGGTATGAAAAAACGTATCAGCAGGATCCTTGCCTTATCGTTGGCGGTCCTCATGCTTGCCGCATTTATGTGCAGTATGAGCGGGTGCGGAAAGTCGATGAAGGTCAAGGTCGGCGTCAAGCTCGGCGAAGACTATATCAACTATAAGTATGCCGAGGCAAAGAGGGACGGAAACGACGACTTTATCATTCCCGCAAACGAGCGCACGATTTTAAACAATTTGGAGCTGAGGATAAATTATGATGACGAAGATCCCGTAACGGCTCTGCGCGCGCTGCGTGAGGCTTGTGCGAACAGCACGATCACCTTCCAGACAAACGCGTCCGGTCAGTCTATCGAGACGATCGGCTCGTACTCGACGTTCCTTTACACTCCTGATGCGAACAAGCCGATAGAAGGCTTTGACGAGACGCTCAGCTTCTTCTGGTCGTTCACCGTCAACGGCAAGGAGCCCGAGGAAGGCCGCGTCAACAACTACGAGCTCAAGGACGGCGACGTTATCATGTTCACCCTGACATCTCAGGGCATAGAAGAGGAAGCCGAATAATTCGGAGCCGTTTGTAAAAAGCAACTGCATCGGGCGGGCAATTTTGCCCGCCCGATCCGCTGTTTTGCAAAGCGCGCGTTATACTGCCGCAAAGGCATTTGAGGAATAAAATGAAAATACAAGGAAAGCCCGATCTGCGATCGCTTTTGCCGCTGCTGACCGTGATAGGCACGTTTGCTGCCGTCGGGATAATACTTTTTTCCATAATGGAGAAAAGGGAACCGAACGCCGGAGGCGACAGGACGGACGCTGTCCCCGGAGAGAATACGACTGTCGCCGCCCCGGCCGGAACGGAAAAGGGACCAGAAACGGAAACGAAAACGGAAACGGAAACGGCAGCCCCGCAGACAACAGAGGCGACAGCGCCGCAAACGGAACCTGAGCCCGAACCAGAGCCGCCAAAGCAGACGATCCCCGTCGGTATATATACGGAGTCGAGCAATAACTGCAAGCGCGTTGATGAATTCAACGGGTATTTCCCGTCATCGGACGACGATCCTCATTGGGTCGTGGACACATGGACGTACAGCGACCACTCAAATCTCATATGCGACCTGACGCAGTTTGTGATATTCACCTCGACCGAGGAGGAAATTAACGTCACATCATGGGACGAGACGTGGGTGGACAGGTGGAAGGGCTGCGGCCTTGACGACACGTACAAGATCGGATTTGAATTTCTGATCGTCACAAAGGACGGCGAAAGCCGCCGATTTACTGTGCTTTCTCCCTCCGACACGTTCAAGGAGGAGGAATTCTTCGAGCTGTATATGTACGACAGCGTTGCACACGCTCACGATTCGTGGTACTATCATATAACGGAAGAGACGAACTATCCGAACACAAAAAATATTATCATAAAAATAACTCTCAGGAACGGCTGCTATGACATCGACCATATCAAAATGACCGCGTTCGTATACAATAGTGCGGACGAGTTCGATGCGGACGGGTTCTATACGGGGCCGAACCGCGCGTCGGTCATGATAGGAAGGGAATAACAAAAAATCGGGGAAGCATAAAAGCTTCCCCGATTTTTTCAGATTGTCGAAAAAGTACAGTCGAAAGGCTGTGCTTTTTTGCGTATATATGGTAAAATAGAGGAGGAATAAAAGA
>CANROT010000173.1 GCA_947632285.1 uncultured Clostridia bacterium | reverse complement strand
ACATAAGTCATTGTAGCACAAACAAAGAGCGATTTCAAGACCGATCACGATAAAAGTTGAAATTTTGCAAAAATTCGTAACATATTGAGCCGTTCCGCCCACGGAAACAAAGCCGGAAACATACCAAAAGTTCCCGACTTGCATTTGCATGCCCTGCCGCACGGAATATCTCGGGATTCGGACGCAGAAAAATCATATTTTTCTGCGCCTGAGTCCCGCTTTTTTATTTTGCGGCCTTTAAAGTGACGACATAATCAAAATTATGTTGTAGAAGTACAGGCTCAATACCGGTGTCATCGGGGAGACCCGATTACATATTGTCATTGAAAAAAATATTACTAAGGAGGTAAAACTACAATGACAAAAGCAAAAACCACAAAAAGAGCGTTGCTGCTCAGCGCACTGTCCATGCTGCTGTGCGTGTCAATGCTCGTCGGCTCCACCTTCGCGTGGTTCACCGACTCCGTAACTTCCGGCAAGAACCAGATCGTTGCCGGAAACCTCGACGTCGAGCTGGAATATGTGACGGCGGAAGCTGCCAAGGACGGAATTACAGAGGCTGAATGGGAAACGGTCAATCCCGAGGACAGTCTGTTTGCAAAAGACGCTCTCTGGGAGCCCGGATATACCGAGGTCGTATATCTGCGTGTCAAGAACGCCGGTTCTCTCGCGCTCAAGTACAAGCTCGGTATCAATGTGGCTGAGAAGGTCATCGGCAAGACCGCCGATGATAAGGACATCGACCTGGCGCAGTACATTGAGTTCGGTGTTGTAGAAGCAGAAGAAGTCTTTGAAAACAGAGCTGCTGCTCGTGATGCGGTAAAGGACAGCGCGGTCAAGCTCGCTGCCGGCTACGCCGGTACGGAAGCTACGCTTGAAAAAGAGGAGTCCTCCAAGACGCTTGCGCTCGTTGTTTACATGCCCGAAACCGTCGGCAACGAGGCAAATTACGGCAAAGACAAGACTCAGCCCAAGATCTCCCTCGGCATCAACCTTGTTGCGACCCAGGCTGCTGTTGAGAGCGACAGCTTCGGTAAGGATTATGACGACGAGGCCAAATATCCCGATGTTGAAACCATAGACAAAGAATGGTTTGAGGAGAGCACGGGAGAGCCTACATCATACACAATATCCAGCCCCGCTGAGCTCGCTGGTCTTGCTGAGCTTGTAGCCGGAGGAGAGAGCTTTGACGGTAAGACGATCGAGCTTGCAGGCGACATCACGCTCGACGGTGCTTCCAACTGGGTTGCCATCGGCACGGAATTGAATCCGTTCAAGGGAACCTTTAAAGGTAATAACCACACCATTTACGGGTTAAATATTACTGGGGAACATGCGGCTATAGCAGGTCTTTTCGGCTTTGTTGACGGCGCAACCATCGAAAATCTCACCGTAAGCGGTGAAATCAAGCTGCATGGAACTATTTCGGATCGTGCCACCAGCAGCTCGGGATGGATGGCCAGCGGAATTTGTGCATTTGCCATGAATAATACAACCATTTCCGGCTGCACTAACCTTGTGAATATTGATGTGAGCGAGGTAAAGGTAACGGATGTTGTGGGAATCATCGGCCGTGTTGTCGCATCGGGTGTCAAGACAACTGTGACGAATTGCACCAACAAGGGCAACATTACAGCACCAACTGTTACGAACGAACCTTACATCTTTGCTGGCGGCGTCGTTGGTATGAAGAGCGGTGACATGACGGTGTCTGGATGCACCGGCACGGGCACTGTGTCTGGAGGCTACGAGCTGATACCCGGTGCAGACCGCAGTATCATCGGAATGGGCGTATCCTTCGGCTGATCCATAAAACTTAAATTATCCCTACTTTCCCGCTTAACAGGTGGAAAAGCGCCGTGTACCCCCTCCGTGGGGTACACGGCGATCAAAGGGCACAAGCCGCATAACGTTTGTGCCCTTTGATCACCAAAAAAACAGGAAAGCCGCACCCGTGCGCCGGCAGTCGTTTACACTGTGCCGCGCGGCGTCGGGCAAAGGGCAAGGATATTCCCTTGCCCTTTGCCGGGCGAAAGCCCGAAAAGTTCGGGGCAGCCGAACGCATTTCGCGGAAGCACTGAAAATAGACGTGCGTTCCGTACAAAACATAGCCGCCGACTTCACTCCTTCGGCGGCTATGTTTTTTGTTCCGGGCAGGTAAAACGGCTTTGAGCTTGTTTCCTGCTTCCCCTATTTTTCCTTGCCGCACGGCGGCTTTTCTTCGTAAATTCCTTTAGCATAAACGGCAGATGGAGTCCCTTGTCAATCGGCTTTGGATTCTTATCTGTACGGTTTGGCGCGCCGAGGGAGCAATTAAATGAAACAGGGCTGTGCCGGTCGGCACAGCCCTGTTTGCAAGCGGATCAATATCGGATCATTCCTGCGTATTATTGCTTTTACCTTCGCCTTCATTGTCTTCACCCATGCCGTCGACGCGGGGAATGAAGCGCGTTGCGAATCTGCCCTTGCCGCGGCTCTTGACGTAGAAGTAGCCGATGAACGAGAAGACGACCGCGCCGATGAAGTTGACGAACAGATCCTTCATCGTGTCGAGAATGCCGATGTCTATGTAGCCGCCGACGCCGAGCGGGATCTCTTCTCCGCCCGCGACGACGATCGTGTCGGTTATGTCCCTGATCACCACGGGTGTGTTGCCGCCGGTCGGATCGAGGAGGACGGTCGAAAGATTCGTGACGACGGCGTCCTTCTGCATGTCGGTGAGGAACAGCATGTCCATGCCGCATTCAAAGAATTCCCACAGCACGCCGATCGTCATCGAAAAGCAGAACGCGGCGACCGCCATATAAAACGGCGAGAGCGACAGCGAGAATCGGCGGTCGCGGTTGAGGATATCGACGAGCGAAAATCCGATCGCGGCGCAGAGAAAGCCGTTCAGCGTGTGCAGCATCGTGTCCCACCCGAGAAACGCGGTGTAGAACGAACGTATCTCGCCGAGTATCTCGGCGGCGTATATAAACAGCAGGATTATGATCTGGAGCGTGTTCGGCAGAGAGATCGAGAGCTTCCGCTCGAGCACCGTCGGCAAAAGGAACAGGATCAGCGTCAGGACGCAGAGCGCGACGTTTTCATAATTCCCGTTAAATATCTGCGCTATCATAACGAGAATGACGGAGATGCGCAGGAAAAAATATACGACCGAGACGGCGGGCTTTTTCTTGATCTCGGTTTTTATGTCGCGTATGCTTTCGCGCAGCGTTTTTTTCTGCTTCTTCTGCTTTTGCTTCATTTTTCTGCCCCTTTTCTGCTTTTTATTTGTGCCGCCCCCGAAGGAGATCCCGCGGGGGCGGCATTCTTTTCTTATTCGTCTTTTTCGTCTTTGCTTTCGTGCTGTTTTGCCTCGAGCCTGCCGATGTAGAAGTCGAGCAGCCTGCGGTTCGTCAGCTCATGCTCGCGGACGGGGATCACAAGAGACTGAACGGCGTCCGACATGGCATCATTCTCGGACGCGGAATTCGTCACGTACTCGCGGACGGCGCTCTCCATCGCGGTAAAATGCGCGGTGTCGCGCCCGATCTCCTCGATGCGGCGCAGGTAATACGCCTCCGTTCCGGGCGTCTCCGCTTCGGCCTTTGCGGCGCTCTCCGCCTCGCGCTCCGCTAACTTTTCGGACACGCGCGCCTTCACGCCCTCGGCATATCTGCCTATCTCGGCGCCCGTCTTGACGGCAATTTTTTTCGCTTCCTCCGCGGCGCGGCAGAACGATTCGCGCATATCCGCCATTCGTTTGCGCAGATTTGCAATGTCTTCATCTGACAGACGGATAAAGTGCGCGCGGGGCTTTGCTTCGCCCTCCGGTTCCGATTCGGTGTCGGCTTCTTCAACTTCGTTGTCCTGAACGTCGGCGACGCCCTGAACTTCGGTGTCGTCCGCCTGTTCGTCTGCCTCGGGCTTTTCCGCACTGTCGATCTTCGAAACGAACTCGTCTATCGTGTCCGCTGCGGACTTGCAGACGCTGTCAAGCTTTTCTCTCGCTTCGCGGAGCATGGAATCTATCCGCTCGCGCAGCTCGTCACTGTTGTATGTGCTCATAATTTCGTCCTCCTCTGACGTTTCTATGTCGGGAGAACGCGAAAGAATGATCGCGGGCTCCGGGCCTTCGCAATAGCGCGCTCTCCCGTTTTTCACAAGACCCGCCGCTCTTTTCGGGTAGGTCTTACCGATGATCATGCCTTCGCTGTCGAGCACGGTCACGTTTTTTGTCATGGGTGTCTCCCCCTGCCGTCTCTTCGGCGATTATGAAATTTTTGCGCGGCGCGTTTTTTTGTTATGGGTTCACTCCCCGACCGTACATATATCATTATAGACCGCCCCGGAACATTTGTCAAGAGCTACCCGCGCAGATGCAGGTCGAAAATGAGCCCGCC
>CANROT010000172.1 GCA_947632285.1 uncultured Clostridia bacterium | reverse complement strand
ATGTAAACAGCCCGGCATTTATGTTGTCCGCATGCTTTGCGCTCTTGTCCTTGAACTGCGTCATGCGCGAAAGCTCGCCGAACATCGTGAAACACGAAAGCATCCATGAAAGCTCTGCGTGCTCGTGAACGTGGCTCTGGACGAAAAGCGTGCATTTTTCCGGGTCGAGCCCGCAGGCGATGTAGAGCGCCAAGACCTCATAAGTGCGCCGGCGCAGCTCGGCCGGGACCTGCCGCACCGTTATCGAGTGCAGGTCGACGACGCAGTAAAAGCAGTTATATTCGTTTGTAAAGTCACTGAAGTTGGAGAGCGCGCCGAGATAATTCCCGAGCGTCAGATTGCCGGACGGCTGTATGCCGGAGAGGGCAGTCTTTTTTTGTACGACTGTGTTTTCAGACATTCCTTTTCCTTTCTGCCCGTTTAAAGTACGGAGCGGACTGCGTCCGCCAGCGCCGAGACGCCGCGGACTATCTGTTCGTCGGAGGGCATTGAATAGTTCAGGCGGAACGACGGGGAAGGCGCCGACTCATCGCAGTTGAACGCCGTCCCGGGGACGACGGCGACCTTTCTTTCAAGCGCTGCCCTGACGACGCCGTCACAGCTCATACCGCCCGGCAGCGTGCACCAGATGAAAAGCCCGCCCTCCGGACGCGTGTATTTTACCTCTTTCGGCATCTCGCGGTCGAGGCATTCGAGCATGAGCGAGCATTTGTGCCTGTAGAGCGCCCGTATGTCGCGGATATGAGCGTCGATGTCGTATTCGGTCATGTATCTGTGGCAGACCATCTGGAAGAATGTGTTTGTGTGAACATCTTCGACCTGTTTGGCTACGACCATTTTCTGCGTGAGTGAGGAGGGCGCAAGCACATAGCCGACGCGCATTCCGGAGGACAGTATCTTTGAAAATGTTGAGCAATATATGACGATACCGTCGCGGTCGAGGGATTTGATGCTTGGTACGTCCTCGCCGCCAAAGCGGAGCTCGCCGTAGGGGTTGTCCTCAAATATGATGACGCCGTGCTTTTTGCATATCTCATATATGGCGGCGCGCACTTCAAACGGCATCGTCGTACCCATCGGGTTGTGAAAATTCGGTATCAGATATACCATTTTGGCCTCGGGGTGCGCTTTTATCGCCGCCTCGAGCGCATCAGGATCGATGCCGCCCGCGGCAGGTACGCCGACCGTTTTCGCGCCGTTTGTACGGAACGCGTTGAGCGCGCCGATGAAGGTCGGGTCCTCGCATATAACGGCGTCTCCCTCGTTGCAGAGGACCTTTGCCGAAAGCTCGATCCCCTGTGAGCCGCCGGAAACGACGATGAGCGAGTCATCCTCCGTGCCGATGCCGAATTTATTGTGCATACGGTCAAGGAGCGCATCACGGAGAGGGGGATAGCCCTCGCTGATATTATATTGCAGCGCGTATGCGCCGTCATTTTCGAATATGTCTGCGGATATCTTCGAAATTTCTTTAATCGGGAATGTTTCGGCGGACGGGTTGCCGCCCGAAAACGAGATGATCGACGGGTCGGAAAGGCTTTTGAAGATCTCCCTTATCGCCGAGGGCTTGAGATCGCGCATTTTTCTTGAATAGTTATATTCCATGTGCAGGGCTCCCTTCTTTATTTGCAGAGGCACTGTGCGCCGAAGTATACAAAACAAATTATACCATCAGACGTGGAGAAAATCAAGCGCGGGCGAATGTTTTAAAAAGAAAGCCGTAAAGATTTTTTCGACAGGAACGGGCGGCTCGCGCACACCCTCCGCGTTTTTTTGCCGCCGCTCGGAATAATTCGGGCAAAGCGGCCGTTTTCGTTGACAAAAACGCGCCGTTCTGCTAAAATTGATTTACGGCTCGAGCGATAAACAATAAATCGGAGGCGATAGGGTGACGGCGCAAGAGAAACGGAAGAGACAAACAAAAAAGCCGCGCAATACGCGCGCGGATATAAACGTCATGCTCGCGGTATATTCGCTCGGCCACTTCTTTGTCGACATGTGCTGCTGCGCCGCGATGCTCGCGTTCACGCGAGACAGCGGTTATTTTGCGATATCGCTCCTGATATACAATTTCTGCGCGTTCGCGCTGCAAATGCCGATCGGCGCGATCGCGGATCATTTCGGCAGGACCGGCGGGATCGCCGTTTTCGGCTGCACGCTGATCGCCGTCTCAATGGTGGCGACGCCTGCGCCGCTCGTCCTTGCGGCGCTGCTCGGCATAGGGAACGCGTGCTATCACATCGGCGGCGGCGTGTTTGCACTCCGCGCGGACGGGAACTGCACGCGGCTCGGCATATTTGTTTCGCCCGGCGCGATAGGGCTGTTTTTGGGCAGGTTCGCCGTCGAGGTGCTCGAAATGAGCGGCATCTCGATAATGATAGCGACGGCGCTCACAATGATCCTTTCGTCCGTGATGATACTGCTGACAGAGCCGATATCGGAGACGTACGAGTCTGTCGCGCCGTTCCCGCATGGGCTGAACGTCTCGTACCCGATGTATGACTTCATGGCGTGCGTATGCTTTTTCGCGGTCGTGTGCATGCGCAGCTTCGGCGGCGTCTCGTTCAACTTCGCGTGGCGCGGTACCGCGGACGCGCTGCTCTCGGGCGCGCTGCTCGCCGCGGCGGCGACTTTCGGCAAGGCGGTCGGAGGCATCGTTTCCGACAGGATCGGAATGCGCGCGTCCTCATCTGTCACGCTCGTTTTGGCGTCGATCTTATTGCTGCTCTCAAATTCAATGATACCGGCGGTCATAGGCGTTGCCGCGTTTAATATGACGATGCCGATGACGCTGCGCGCCACGGCCGACATTTGCCGGGGCCGCGAAGGATTTTCATTCGGGCTCTTGACTTTTGCGCTGTTCATCGGATATCTGCCGACTCTCTTCGGCGCGAGCCTGCCGTTCGGGATCTACGGAAATGCGGCGGTATCGCTGCTTTCAATGGCGATAATGGCGGCGGGGCTCGAGTTCACGAGCAAGCGGATCAAAACGGTATGACATATGTGTACTCGATCCTGCTGTCGCTTTTGCTGACGCTGATCATCGAGCTGACCGTTTCGTGCCTCTTCGGCATAAACAAAAGGGAAGACATATTGCTTATTTTGGCAGCGAACATATTGACGAACCCCGCGGTCGTGACTGCGTCGTTCGTGCTGAAAAGAACGATTTATGCGTCTGTATATTATTGGCAGATACCGTTTGAGGCGGCTGTCGTCATAGTCGAATGCCTTTTATACAGAAAATTCGGCAAAAGCATAAAACGTCCGCTCGCGTACTCGGCTGCTGCAAATGCGATATCATATTCGGCAGGCGTCTTGATCTCATTTATATTCTGATAAAAACAAGGGAGGAATACCATGACAGACAAAATTTTGCCGCTCGACGTTATTGTCGACCCGACCGAAGTGTTTTTAAATAATTACGGCGTATTTTTAGCCGTCGGATGCGCCGTTTTAGCCGTAGTTCTTGTAACGGTGCTGATACTGCTCATAAAGAAAAGACCTAAATGACGCGCTTTTTCAATGCGAAAAATCCTGCCGGGGCTCTTGCCTCGGCAGGATTTTGTTAGTCATATGTAAAACTTTATGATGTTATACATATGTATAACTTATTTTTCAACTATATTGAGGTTTGTGGGAAGGATACCGGACTGCTCGTAGACGATCTCGGTGATCTGCGCCACCTCATTCGGCAAGAGGCCGTCTGTCTTGACGATAACGCTTATGCTGTCGCCGCTGATTATTGCGACGCAGTCTTCAAAGCCCTTTGCCTTTACAAGCTCCTCGATGTTCGCCTCGGCGGAAATATTTGCCGCTATCGCCGCGATATCGGAACCCGCCTGTTCGCGGACTTCATCGAGCGCCGTTTCGTTGTCGACGACGGTGGAGAGGACCTGTATCGCCTCGTCGCGCGCCTTGTCGCGGTTGTATGCCGCTGTGTCAAAATATTCGTCGCGCGAGGCGGAGGCGCCGGAGTTGTTCTCGGTCGTTTCGTCCGATGTGTCCTTTGCCTCGAGCAGCGCCGCGTAGTAATCGGGGTCGATGGTGTAGCCGGCGTTCTTTTTCGGACTTGTGCCCGCGAGAATAAAGTTCAGCGTTATCGCCACGCCGCAGACGAGAACGGCGCAGGCGATTATCAT
Source organism: uncultured Clostridia bacterium (assembly GCA_947632285.1). GTDB lineage: Bacteria > Bacillota > Clostridia > Oscillospirales > CAG-272 > DTU064. Next base: position 262 of record CANROT010000172.1, on the reverse strand, counting down.
ATTTTTTGCGCCTATCCGCCGAATGAGCTTTACCGCCTTGTCCCTGCATTCGCAGAGCTTTTCTTTGATGTGAAGGTTTTTGACCTTCTCGCTTATTTTCATTTTCAAAACCTCCGTTTTTGCCTGTGTAGTATGATTTATATGATACTGCCGCCGTATCTATTACTATTTTCCGGCGCCTGCGACCGATATTTTCGATATCGGGACGCCGAGTGCGCAGGACAAAAGCTCCGTCAGCTTTCTGCGCACCGCGATGTCGTCC
>CANROT010000171.1 GCA_947632285.1 uncultured Clostridia bacterium | reverse complement strand
CTCTATCTCTGCCGCAGAGTGTGCGGTCGGCTCGGGTACGCGATCAGCGCCGATTCCGAGCCGGGCGCGGGGACGAAGGTGACGGTTTCGATCCCGCGCGAACGGATCACGGTCGAATAGCGACCTTACAAAAATGTAAGAACAGAAGGGGGAAATGTAAGCCGATCAAATGGCGAGCCTTCCTCCTTTTCTGATATAATCGTGAGCGGAAAGCAGAAAACACGTTTTTAACGGAGGATTTTTTATGAGTATGCTTGAGGTCACGCACCTTAAGAAAACGTACACGACGCGATTCGGCGGAGACAAGGTGGAGGCGCTGCGCGACGTCAATTTCACGGTGGAGAGCGGGGAATATGTCGCGATAATGGGCGAATCCGGCAGCGGCAAGACAACGCTTTTGAATATTTTGGCGGCGCTCGACCGGCCGACCGGCGGCAAAGTCGTCCTCAACGGGCTCGACCTCTCGACTGTCAAGGATTCCGCGATGGCTGCCTTCAGGCGAGACAATCTCGGGTTCGTGTTTCAGGAGTTCAATCTGCTCGACACGTTTTCGATAGAGGACAATATTTATCTTCCGCTCGTGCTGTCCGGAAAGACGCACGCGGACATGAAGCGGCGGCTCGTCACGCTCGCCGACCAGCTCGGGATATCGGAGATACTGAAAAAGTACCCGTATGAGGTCTCCGGCGGGCAGAAACAGCGCGCCGCCACTGCCCGCGCGCTCATCACATATCCGCAGATAATATTGGCGGACGAGCCTACGGGCGCCCTCGACTCAAAGGCGACGGACGAGCTTTTGACGCTGTTTTCAAACGTAAACAGATCGGGGCAGACGATACTGATGGTGACCCACTCCGTCAAGGCGGCGAGCCGCGCCGGGCGCGTCCTCTTCATACGGGACGGCGAGGTGTTCCATCAGATATACAGGGGCGAGCAGACGAGCGAGGAGCTGTACGCGAAGATATCGGACACGCTCACGATGCTTGCCGGAGGCGGTGAGATAAAATGACGGCGCTCATATATCCTAAGCTCGCGTGGAGCGGCATCTGGAAAAATAAAAAGCTCTATATCCCGTATCTTCTGACCTCCATCGGCATGGTCGCGATGTTCTATATCGTTTCGTCCGTTTCGTATTCGGAGGGAATACGCGGAATAAAGGGCGGGGACACGATAGTGGAGATAATGGGCTTCGGCTCCGGCGTCATGGCGATCTTTTCCGCGATATTTCTCTTTTATTCAAGCTCGTTTCTGATGCGCCGGCGTCAGCGTGAATTCGGCCTTTATAATATCCTCGGCATGGGCAAGCGCCACATCGGCGTTATCATGCTGTTTGAAACGGTATTCACGTCGGTGATCTCGCTTTTCCTCGGGCTGCTGTTCGGGATAACATTCGCGAAGCTCGCCGAAGCGGGAATACATCATATCATGAAGACGCAGGTCGGCTACGAGATGACGATCTCACCCGAGGCGATACTGCTGGCGATGCCGATATTCGCGGTGATATTTGCATTCATTCTCCTTGTAAATCTCTTGCGCGTGCGCCTCTCGAATCCGATAGCGCTCCTTCACTCGGAGAGCGCGGGCGAACGTCCGCCGCGCGCAAATCCGCTGCTTGCTATCGGCGGCGTCGTCCTGCTCGGGATAGCGTACTATATCGCCTTGACGACGGCGAACCCAATCATGGCGATGGCGCTCTTCTTCATCGCCGTTATAATGGTGATACTCGGCACATACGCGCTCTTTATCTCGGGCTCGGTCTTCCTCTGCCGCGTCCTGCAAAAGAACAAGCGGTACTATTACAGGTCCGATCACTTTATATCGGTTTCGTCGATGGCGTTCCGCATGAAACGAAACGGAGCCGGGCTTGCCTCGATATGCATACTTCTGACGATGGTGCTTGTGATGCTGACGGCGTCGTTTTCACTCTATTCGAGCGAGGAGGACATTCTGAGAGCGTCATATCCGCGCTCCATTCTGTGCGAATCCGGGTTTAATACCTTTAAAGACTTTGAAAATGACGAGACTGCCGCATCGTTCCGCAAGACTGCCGAGAAGGCGCTTGAGGACGCGGGGTGCGAGCCGGAGAACGGGTACTTTTTCCGAATGGCGTATATGATCTGCGGAATGATCGACGGCTCGTTCATTTCATACAATGACCCCTCCGTAAATATGGACGACTACTACTATCAGTCCGGCGTCAGCAACATGTATAACCTTTATATGGTGCCTGTCCGTGATTATAACGAAATGTACGGCACGGACTACACGCTCGCCGACGACGAGACGCTGATCTATACGGCATATAAAGATTATACGGACAGTACGATAAATATCAAACACATCGGGGAGTTCCGCGTCGTCGGTCACATTGACGAAATGCTCGACTGCGACAGGATAATGATAAGCGCTTACCCGACCATTATCTTATTTGTGAATAACACCGGCGAGAATCTCGAGCCGCTCGAAAAGTATATGTCGAGGGCCTATCATTACGGGTTCGACGTTGCGGACGGCACGGAAAGCGCGGCGCAGCAGGCGATATACAACATAGAGCTGACTGAAGACGATGAGGTAATTTATCCCGGCCTGTCTTCGCTCTCGACATCGTCGAGGGAGTTCGACAGGATAGACTTCTTCTCGATGTACGGCGGGATATTCTTCCTTGGCGTCATGCTCTCGATAGTGTTCATGCTCGCGGCCGTCCTCATAATCTACTATAAGCAGATCTCCGAGGGGTACGAGGACCGCGGCAGATTTGAGATCATGCAGAAGGTCGGGCTGACAAAAGAGGATATAAGGCGAAACATCGATTCTCAGATGCGGACCGTGTTCATTCTGCCGATAGCGGCAGCGGCGCTCCACCTCGCCTTCGCGTTCCCGATGCTGAAACGGCTGCTTTTGATGTTTAATTTCAAAAACGGTCCGCTGCTCCTTATGACGGCGGGCGCGTGTGTTCTGATCTTCGCTGCGATATACCTGATCGTATATAAGCTGACTGCGGGCGCGTACTACCGCATCGTGAGCAGCGGCGAAAGATAAATCGGTCGGCGGGACATGGCGGGGCGGAGCATGCCGCAGGCGATCACTTTTTCCCCGCACAAAAAGTCGGTGGCGGCGCGACGCTCCGCTCCGCCATGTCCCGCCGAAAATATTTATTCGGAGAACGCTTTTCCGCGTTCTCCGAAAATTTTTTTTGCAGAGGGTGAAATATTCGGGCGCGAAATGCGAGATATATTGTGTAAGGAGAATATGATCTGAGGAGATTTTTTATGAAAAGTGTCGCTGCCGCAGCTGTCGCTCTTTCATGCCTGTTTTTATTCGGCTGTAAATGGGGCGGCGAATATGACGCGGACGGGGAATTTATCGATTCAAATGCGGACGCGGTGATATACGCCGATACGCTCTATTACAATCGGACGTCACTCACCGAAAATTACAACTGGAGCGGGTACGGCGAATGGGAGCCTGTCGGGCTGCTCTATCAGGACCTCGGAAACGTTCATCTGCGCGGCGTGCCGCTCTACGGTGACGGGCTGACGGGCTGGAGCGAAAATCCGTTTCGAACGCTTTCGGAGTTCAATATGCTCGTCGACCCCATAGCGACGGAAGAAAACGGGGGCAACCCTGTGCTTATCCTCTCGCAGGATATGGGATATGCCGAAGAAGATCCCGACCACCCGAACAGGACGAACGATCTCACCCGCCTCATCTCGTATAATACGAAGACGCGGAGGTTCGGGATCATATGCGACGGCGTGATAGGCAGATTTCTCTCGTTCTCTCTCTGCGGGAACACGATAGTATACGAAACGCTCGATTTCGAAGAAGGCATCTCTCTATATAAAGTTGACCGCAGGGGCGGGAAACCCGTGCTGCTCGGAAAGACAGAGGGGAGGGAGCTTGACATTGTAACGATATATGACGGTAAGCTGTATTACACGCTGCCGGGCTCCGGCGCGGTAAAGCTCTATACCTGCGATCTTTCGACCGCATCGCACGAGCATATAGCCGATATCCCGTGCGGCTATCCTTCGTATTTCCTCGAGGTATGGAGAGGGGAGATATATTACAGCGCAAACGGGCGCACAGTTGAGACGCCGGACGGCCTCTTTACCACGGTGGGAATATATGATATCGTCAGGGTCACGCAAAGCGGCGAGGTCGAGACGGTCATAACGAATGTAAAATCGGCGCGAATTTACAAGGACGAAATATATTATGAGCCGTATGACGGTGCGGGGACGAGCGGCGGGATATCATTCCGCAGATACCGCATTGACGACGGCACGGACAGCCCGCTTTTCACATACACATTTTCGAATGGAGAGGAGCGTTTCTTCTATATATTCGCCATCTCGGACGAATATATCTTTGCCCGTGAAAGCGGCCCCGAGGACGATCTCGTTGCCGTCAACG
>CANROT010000170.1 GCA_947632285.1 uncultured Clostridia bacterium | reverse complement strand
GAGCTTATATATATTTCCGCGGCGACGGGATACAACATGAAGGAGCTCGTCGACCTCATCGGCAGGCGGCTCTCCGAGCTGCCGCCGGTGACCGTGTACGAGGCGGAGGAGGCGCCGGAGCCGGAGATCGCGTCCGGCGTCGAGACGACGGTGCGGCGCGAGGGGGACGTCTTCGTCGTCGAAGGACAGTGGCTCTTCAACCTGCTCGGTCAGGTCAACCTCTCGGACCGCGAGTCGCTCTCGTATTTCGGGCGCGTGCTGACGAAGTACGGCGTCATCGACCTGCTCGAGGAAAACGGCTGTCAGAACGGTGACACCGTCTCGATCTATGATTTTGAATTTGATTTTGTAAAGTGATGGGCAGAGATTTTGACAGGTTCGGGCGAATGATAGACCTGCTCGAATTGCAGAAGGAATTCATATGCCGCCATCTTTTCCCCGGCGGGGTCGCCGTCGATTTCACGATGGGAAACGGGCATGACACCTCGTTTTTGTCGCGCACGGTCGGCGAGGCGGGGCGCGTTTATGCGTTCGATATCCAGCCGGAGGCGCTCGAGTCAACGAAGCGGACGCTTGACAATGACATGTGCCCCGACAACGTGACGCTCATCTTAGACTCGCACTCGAACGCGAAAAATTACGTCGCGGAGCGGATAAACGCCGGAATGTTCAACCTCGGCTTCATGCCGGGCGGCGACAAGTCAAAGACGACGATGCGGAAGACGACGCTGCCCGCGGTCGCGGACGCCGTCGCGATGCTCGCGCCGGGCGGGATCCTCTCGGTGGCGATATATCCCGGCCACGCGGAGGGGGACGCCGAGGGGCGCGAGCTGCGCGAATATTACGCGACGCTTGACAGGCACATTCTCTGCTGCACTGAGATACACATTGTCAATTCGCCCGCCTCGCCGTATTTTACGATAATCGAGCGCAGGGCAAACGGAGGTGACGTGAGATAATGAACAACGGCAACCGCAACAACATGAGCCCGAGGGACAGATACTACGCCGAGATGCGTGCGGCGGAAGCGCGGCGGGCAGAGGACGCGCGCCGTGCGGCGGAGCTTGAGCGGCGCCGCGCCGTCGCGGAGGAGCGCCGCCGCCGTGCCGCGGCGGAGGAAAAGCGCCGTCGGCACGAGGAGATGGTGAAGAAAAAGAAAAGGAAGATACTCGCAAGGCGGCTGATGCTGTTTGCGGCGTGCTTCCTCGTCATTTTCGTGTTTGTCGCGCTCTGCGTGGTCGTTTCGTTCCATCTGCGCCCGGTCGAGCTGCCGGACAACACGAAATATACGTTCGTCTACGGCGACCCGGACGGCAGGGACGAGCCGAAAAAGACTTCCGTTTCGACGGATAAGCTGACGCGCGGCGGCGTGCGGTACGTAGATTTTTCCGAGCTCGCGGAATATCTGTCGATGACGGGCGTCGGCGGGTCGGGGAAGTTTCGCTACGTTATCCCCGGCACCGAGGAGGACGTCGTTTTCACGGACGGGAGCGACGAGGCGCTCGTCAACGGCGAGGCTTACCGAATGAAGGGGAGCGCGGTCGTTGAGAGCGGGAACATCTGGGTGCCGATGTCGTTCGTCACGGACTGCATGACGGGCGTCAAGGTCACGGAGGACGAAAAGGCGCACACGGTAGTCTTTATCTCGTCCGGGACACTCGCGTTCACGATGAAGAAAACGGAGACGCTCGGGCAGATACCGGACGGCAGCTCGTCCGACACGCCGGAGGATCTGCCGCCGGAGCCCGAGTTCAAGACGGACATTTCGGGCTACGAGCCGTACATGAACCCCGAGGACAGGGACGCGTATCTTCTGCTCGTCAACCCGGATCACCCGCTCGACAAGGATTACAAGCCGGACGATCTTGTGAATATAGTCAACATGCGGCAGGACGGCCAGCGCAGCGAGGTCATGCGCGAGGTCGCGGAAAAGGCGCTCGAGGCGCTCTATATCGAGCTGTATGCAAACGGTTTTGACGGGCCGGGCCCGTCCGGATATCCGATCTCCGTCATGAGCGCGTACAGGTCTTACGAAAAGCAGGATTATCTGTTCAATCTCTATACGCAGCAGGAGATGGCGAACAACCCCGCGCTCTCGCGCGAGCAGGCGGAGGCGATCGTTGTCACGTATTCCTGCCGCCCGGGGACGAGCGAGCACCAAACGGGGCTCTGCGTCGATATGCACAACCTCGCTTCCGCGTCCGAGGAATTCGCGGACGATCCGGCATACAAGTGGCTGACGGAAAATGCGTGGAAGTTCGGCTTTATCCTCCGCTTCCCGGAGGACAAACAGGACATAACGAAGATCACGTTTGAGCCGTGGCATTACAGATTCGTCGGAAGATATCACGCGTATCAGATGTATAAGTCCGGCATGTGCCTCGAGGAATACGTAGCGTCCCTCGAGGGGCAGGAGTGAGATTTTTCAATAAAAAAGCGGTCCGTGAGTTGTCTCACGGGCCGCTTTTCGGTATATTGCGTTGACGGAGAAATGATTCAAATATCGTAGTGAGTCCACATGCTGATGATCTTTACCGTGTGTTCTTCTTCCAAAACCTCATAAACGAGCCGGTGCTTGATATTGATGCGCCTTGAATATGCTCCTTGCAGGTCGCCGACAAGCTTTTCAAACGGCGGCGGTTTCCGATACGGATCGTCCCGAAGAAGTTCTATCAGCGCTTTTGCCTTTTTGTCCAGCTTTGCCGCCTTCAGCTTAGGTATGTCGTCTGCCGCCTTCTTAGTGTAAACGATCGCATACACTACCATTTCACCTCGTCTTCCCGCAGGCATTCGTCAAGCGGCGTGTGCAGCCCTTCAACTATTTTTTCCTTCTGCCCCGGAACAGAGGAAAGATATACCGTCTCCATCAGGCCGTTATAGTCTTCCTCGCTGATAATGATCGCGTTGCCGTCCTTTGTGCTGACATTGACGGGTTCGTTATATTTGATCGTCTGCTCCAAAAACCTGAAAATATTTTTTCTGAAATTCGTGATGTTCGTGTTCTGCATATGATACCCTCCCTTATATGTACATTATAGCGTACATTTGGGCGTTTGTCAATGATTTATGGGCGCGGTATTTTTTGCTATGTCGCAGAGCCGCAGCAAGTCAGCTGTTTTCTTTGCGCTCGGCACGCATGAGCTGCTTTTCCCAGGTCTTCACTGTCTGCGCTTTCAGAAAATCAAACAGGGGGATAAGCTCCTGCCCTTCGTCCCATGCTTCAAGCGCGCCGTAATATTCCTTTCGGTCTTCCTCGTGTATGATAACGGGCGGGTGACCGTGCAGCAGAAGAATATAGTTCATAAGCAGTCTTCCTGTCCTGCCGTTTCCGTCTGCGAACGGGTGAATGTTTTCGAATTTTGCGTGAAAGTACGCCGCGGCTGTAAGCGCCTTGCCGTTCGGAATGTCGGTCATCTCGGCGATAAGCTCCGCCATTTCTTCATGCACTTCATCAGGTGAGGCGCCGATCTCATTCTTCCCCGTAACATAATCGCGGCGCTTGTATTCGCCGGGACGTTCTCCGAGCTGCCACCGCCTTGCGTCATATGTCTTTTGCGTTAAAATTCTTTGTGCCTCTTTTATAAATTCCTCGTCGAGCGGTCTTTTTTCACCGAATGCCGTTAGCAGGAATTCATTTGCTTCCTTCGCGTTGCTGATCTCGAAAAGTGTGCGCAGATCTCCGGTATATGATGCAACGCCGTCGCGCTCGAAAATTTCCCTTGTGTCGTTATATGTGACATTGTCGTTTTCAAGCTTGCCCGAGTTGTAGGCAAAAGCGATGCTGTGGCCGTTCAGAGCTTCCGCAAGCTCCGCGTCCGTAGTTATCTGCTTTTTTTGCCACATCGCAACGATTTTTTCGTATTCGGTCATGTCGCCCTCCGGAGATATATTTTATGGACGGGTACGTATGGCTTTATTATACACCAAGACGGACGGATTGTCATGTTTTTTGCGTGAGTTTATGCGAAAAAAGCGAGTTTGACGGATTTGGGAGGGGGCGTTTGCTTTATTGCGCGGGGTTGAAGACCCTCTCTCGGAAGATGGGCGGGGAAGAGATCGAAGGCGCCTCGTGCCGAGGCGCAGCAGGTCCGCGCGTTTTGATTCGACGTGGGCGGTTGCTTTATTGCGCGGGGTTGAAGACCCTCTCTCGGAAGATGGGCGTAACAAAGCAGCAAATCCGGGCATCGAGCCCGGATTTGCTGTGCGAGAGATCGAAGGCGCCTCGTGCCGAGGCGCAAACAGGTCCGCGCGTTTTGATTCGGCGCGGGCGTTTGCTTTATTTGCGCGGACCTGGCTTCGGTCTTACATTTGCGAAAAATAAAAAGACCCTCTCTCGGAAGATGGGCGGGAAAGAGATCGAAGGCGCCTCGTGCCGAGGCGCAACAGGTCCGCGCATATTGATTCGACGCGGGCGGTTGCTTTATCTGCGCGGACCTGGCTTCGGTCTCGCGTCCGCACGGGTCAAAAAGGGGCCTC
>CANROT010000169.1 GCA_947632285.1 uncultured Clostridia bacterium | reverse complement strand
GAGGACCATGACGCCGCCCGTGTTGCGGTCGAGGTCCCACGGCTGGCCGTTTCCGATATACTCGTTTAAGACGAGCGGCTGATACTGCGTCAGCACCCCCACCGTGTCGATACCGGAGTTGACGCAGTTTGACATCGGGAAATCAATTATCCTGTACTTGCCGCCGAACTCAACGGCAGGCTTTGCGGTCGTTTCCGTAAGGCTGTAAAGTCTGCTGCCCTGACCGCCCGCGAGCAGCATGGCTACACATTCCTTTTTCTTATACATAATTCCTCCTAATTTCAGGTCTTATCGTATTTGTATGCACCCGCGGCACGCCGCCGGGTGGAATGTTTTATGTTTCAGGTTTGTCCGTTCAAAAGAGCGTCGTCCGCAGCGTCCCAGTCGAAAAGGACACCGTTATCAATGACAGACGCGTCAAACCTGTAATGTGCCGTCACGGTCATCGAACCTTTCACGAGAAAATTTTCCTCACGGTCGCGCTGTCCGCCATTGTGGATTATATATGCGTGACCGAACGCATCGCGTTTATCCGAAACGATGCCTATATGCTTGTTTTCCCCGAAAATCACGATGTCGCCGGGCTGCCATTCTTCCGTTTTTTCGATATCAGTCGTCAGCGGTACCGCATGCCTGTCAAAAAACACGCGCAGATTGCGGACCCGGCGAAAATCTATCTTATCGTCACGCTCGGTGACTCCCGGATAAGCTTTTGGGTCTGACGCTATGTCCGCATCGACCATTTTCATAAGAGAATATCCGGCATTTCTGAATGCGCGCCACACTACATCGGCGCAGACGCCTATATCGTCCGGCGGATATCCGTTCTCCCAGTATCTGCCGTCATAAGTCGGACGGTTCACCGCGTCGGCACGCGCTCCCGACAAAAAGTCACCGTAATCGTCAATTCCGTTTTTATTCCGGTCGACAAGGCTCCGAACAGTTGTTATCCCGAAGTGCTCGGCTGTATATGTCTTGACCGCGAGCGCGTAATATACGAGCACTGTCAGAAGGATCGCTGCGGCAGCAATCACAGCGACAAGCGCGGCACGCTTTCTTTTTGTCGACTTTGCAGATGTCCCCGGCACTTCCGTCATCCGCCTGCCTCCCGTCACAAAACCGGTTCTCTGTCGGTAATATTACTTCTTCTCGAATATAATACCGGAGAACGGCAGAAGGTCAAGCTTTACGCGCGTCTTCCCCGTTTCGCGGCTTCGCTTCGCCGTGAGCGTCGTTGCGCGCAGAGTCCCTCCGAACTTCTGCCACTCGCTGTTGAGGAGCACCCTATACGACCCGGCGCGCGGCACCTCTATGTCGTAATCGGACCAAAGCGCGCCGGAAAAGTTGATGACGACGTGTACCTCGCCGCCCGACCTGTCGCGCCGCGTATATGAGATGACGTTGTGCGAGCTGTCGTCGGCATTGATCCACTGGAATCCGCCCCAGTCGTCGTCGATCTCCCAAAGCGCCGGGGTAGCGAGATAGAGGTGATTTATCGCAGCGGTAAATTCGGAGAGCAGCCTGTGCTTGTCGTACATGAGCATGAACCATTCGAGCTGGTTCTCATAGTCCCATTCGCGGAACTGCCCGTACTCCTGCCCCATGAACATGAGCTTTTTCCCGGGCATCGTCATCATATATACGAGGAATGCGCGCATTCCGGCGAACTTTTCCTCATACGAGCCGAACATTTTATCGAGCAGGGACTTCTTGCCGTGGACGACCTCGTCGTGCGAGACGGGGAGAATGTAGTTCTCCGAGTACGCATACATCATCGGGAACGTCAGCTTGTTGTGGCAGCCGCCGCGGAACGCGGGGTCGCACTGAACGTAGTCGAACATATCGTTCGCCCAGCCCATGTTCCATTTGAAGTTGAACCCGAGCCCGCCGATCTCCGGCGACTTCGTGACGCCGTACCACGCCGTCGATTCCTCGGCGATCATCATCGCGTCCGAAAATTCCGCGTGTATCGTGTCGTTCAGCTTGCGGAGGAACGCCATCGCCTCGAGCGATTTGTTTTCGCCGTATACGTTCGGCGTCCACTCGCCCGGTTTCCTGTCGTAATCGAGATAGAGCATGGACGCGACGGCGTCGACGCGCAGGCCGTCAATATGGTAGTGGCGCAGCCAGTAAAGCGCGTTCGATATGAGGAAGCACTGGACCTCGTTTCTGCCGAGGTCGAAACAGCGCGTGCCCCATGCCTTGTGCTCCATTCTGTCCTTGCCCTGATATTCGTATGTCGGGTGACCGTCAAATTCATAGAGGCCGTGCTCATCTTTCGGGAAGTGCGCCGGGACCCAGTCCATGATGACGCCTATCCCCGCGGAGTGGAGCTTGTCGACAAAGTACATGAAGTCCTCGGGCCTGCCGTGCCTCGACGTCGGCGCGAAATAGCCGCAGATCTGATAGCCCCACGAGCCGTCATACGGGTGCTCCGCCGCCGGGAGCAGCTCGACGTGCGTATATCCCATCTCGCACATATACGGCACGAGTTGGTCTGCGATCTCGCGGTATGAAAGGTACGCGTCGCCCTCGACGTTCGTCTTCCCGTCACGCGTGCGCCACGAGCCGAGGTGGATCTCATATATATTCATCGGCGCGGAATAGAAATGCCCGTCGTGCCAGATCGTGTGCGAACGCTCCGACATCCACGAGCCGTCGTGCCATGAGTACGACGGCAGCTCATACACCTTTGACGCCGTATGTATGAGCGTCTCGTCATAGACGGCATAGGGGTCGCTCTTATACGTCTCCCTGCCTCCGCCGACGACGAGATATTTATAGTTTACACCCGTGATGTCGTTTTCGCTGTCGATATATGTCTCCCATATGCCGCCGTCGCTTATCTTCTTCATCGGAGCGGTCTTTTCCCAGTTGTTGAAATCGCCGACGACGTAGATCTCATCTGCGCGGGGCGCCCATGTGCGGAACACATAGCGGCTACCCCTTTCGCCGGCGAGCGCGCGGTGAACGCCCAAAAACTCGTATGCGCGATAGTCAGTCCCCTGATGAAAATAATAGATGTGCGACTTCAGCGCCTCGTCCGATACGGGAGCGCTGCGCGCGTCTGCCTTCTTTTTGCCGTTCATGTGTGCCTCCGATTGGGTTTTGCTCTCAGCAATGATAAATATCAATTTTTGTGGTAGAGTATCTTTTACACTATTATACAATAACCTGCCGCAAAATACAATACGTTTTTCGCAAAATATCCAAAAGAAAAGCGCGGTAAGCCCGCGCTTTTTACAAATATTTACTTTACTACAAGGTTTACTATCCTGCCGGGGACGTATATTTCCTTGACGACCGTCTTCCCCTCCGTCTGTGCCGTGACGCGCGGATCCGCCTTTGCCGCAGCAATTATGTCTTCGCGCGAGGCGTCCGCAGAGACGGTTATCGTGCCGCGCAGCTTCCCGTTGACCTGGAGCGCGATCTCGACCGTCGCGTCGACCGTCTTTGATTCGTCGTACTCCGGCCAGGACGAGAGCGAGAGCAGCTTCTTCTCGCCGAGGGATTCCGCGATTTCTTCGGATATGTGCGGCGCAAACGGGCAGAGCAGCTTTATGAATGTCAAAAGCTCCTCGCGCGTGAGCGTTCCGGCATCGTATATCTCGTTGATGAGCGACATCATCGCGGCTATCGCCGTGTTGAACTTGAGCTCCTCGATATCGGAGGAGACCTTTTTTATCGTCTTGTGGAACGACGGCGCGAGCGACGGCGTCTCGCCGTGCCCGTGAACGAGCTCCGTGAGTCCGGCGACCCTGTCGAGGAAACGCTTAGCGCCGCGAACGCCCGTATCCGACCACGGAGACGCGACGCCGTAATCGCCCATAAAGCAGACGTATGTGCGGAGCGTATCGGCGCCGTATGTGCCGACGATATCGAGCGGGTCTACGACGTTTCCGAGCGACTTTGACATCTTCTGCCCGTCCGAGCCGAGCACGAGGCCGACTGCGGACCGCTTCATATACGGCTCAACATACGGCACCTCGCCGAGGTCGTAGAGGAAGCGGTACCAGAACCGCGAATATATCATGTGGCGGGTGACGTGCTCCATGCCGCCGTTGTACCAGTCAACGGGCATCCAGTATTTGAGCGCCTCCATTCCCGCAAACGCGCTCTCGTTCTTCGGGTCGCAATAGCGGAGGAAATACCAGGAGCTGCCTGCCCATTGAGGCATTGTGTCCGTCTCGCGCTTGGCGTCGCCGCCGCACTTCGGGCACTTGCAGTTCACAAACGACTCGACCTTCGCAAGCGGGCTCTCCCCGCCCTCTCCCGGCTCATAGTCCTCGACCTCTGGCAGGCGCAGCGGCAGCTCGTCATACGGGACGGGGACCATGCCGCAGTGCGGACAGTGTACTATCGGGATAGGCTCGCCCCAGTAGCGCTGGCGGTTGAAGGCCCAGTCCTTCATCTTATACGTGACGCCGCCCTCGCCGATGCCGCGTTCGGTCAGGACTTCGATGACGCGGGCGATGGAGTCCTTTTTATTGTCGTAACCGTTGAGGAAATCGGAGTTCACCATCTC
>CANROT010000168.1 GCA_947632285.1 uncultured Clostridia bacterium | reverse complement strand
CAGCGCCTCAGCATCGCGCGTGCGCTTGCAAAACCGGCGCCGATCCTTATTGCCGACGAGCCGACGGGCAACCTTGACTCCGAGAACAGCGCAAAAATAATAAAGCTATTGGCGGACGCGGCGAAGGAAAGGCTCGTCGTCCTCGTCACGCACGAATTTGACGAGGCGAAGGATTTTGCGACCCGCCACATTATCATACAGAACGGGCGCGTCGCCCTCGATACTCCTCTCAGGCAGGCGCCGGTGTCCGTATCTGCACCTGCGCCCGGGAAGAAGAAGAGGCGCGCGCTTTCGTTTTACGTTGCGGGGCTCCAGTGCGCGAGCCGCCCCGTGTGGTCGGTGATGACCGCGCTGTTCTTCGCCGTGACCGCGTTCGCGGTGTTCGTGTTTCTCGGCGTGTTCGTTCAGTCGCTTGACGACACGGCGACGAGGATATATGACGACTCAGCGTTCAAAAACGGCGACCCGACGCGCATCATCGTTTCGGGAGCGGCAAACGGCGAGCTGACGGAAGAAGATTTTGAAACGATGAGCAAGATCCCGCATGTAAAATCTGTCGAACGGTGGGGCGGGATCGCAGACATCAGGTATGCGTACATCAAGGACGTCAACCCGATGGAGCGCGGAGAGATCTTTTCGGAGTTCTTCACCGCAAAGGCGGTCGGCTTTGATCTTGTCGACCACGAGGTCGTGATAGGCGACCCGTATATGAGCCCGAATGCGATCCAGTATATGGAAAAGCTCATCGTGATGCAAAAGGACGCGCCTTTCGCGAAGACGGTCCCGCTGATAAGCGGCGATGAAGCTTTCCTGTCGTCCGGACGCTTGCCGGAGAATATACACGAGGTCGTCGCCGGAGACAGCAATCTGAGGATCGGCGACAGGGTCGAGATCTATTTCGCAGACTCCAGATTGAAAAACGCTTTCGACATACGGTACATTAAATCAAAATTCGTAGTTGTCGGGCTGACCGATTACGATACGGGCATATATATGCACGACGACATGGGCCGCCTGTTCCGCTCGAACTACAACACGAGCGTTTACGGGGTTCCGGGGTCGTCGAACCCGGCACATGCGGTAAACACATTTGCTCCGAGCGATGCCGGGAGCGACGAGGCGTGCCTTACCATATACAGCTACGATCATACGGATAAAGTGCTCGATGCGCTTGACAAGGCGGGCTATTACGCCGTTTCCGTATTTCGCATGGGCGCGGGAGACAAGGACCCCGACCTCGAGGCGGAGCGCATACAGACGCTGCTCGTGTGCCTCATCTCGCTCATAATCGTCTCGGCGCTGCAGGTCTTCGTGCTGCGCGCGATGTTCTCCGCCGAAAACGAGACATACAGGCTGCTTGGAAATATAGGTCTCACCGGGAGGACGGCAAAGCGCTCCGTCATCGTTCAGGTCGCGTTCTTCACGCTGCTCGGCGAGATTATCGGCACCGCGGGAATATATTACTGCGGGACCGCATTCGATGAAAAGCACATCGTAAAACTGCTGAATTATCTCATGCCGTGGCAGGTGGCGCTGCTTGTCGCGGTCCATATGGCGCTGTCCGCGACAGCGGCATGGTGCATCATCTCGGTGCTCGGCAGGCAGGTATATCCGCTCGGCTCGCCGCACCGCGACCTCGACCTCGGCGACGACGGGGACGGCCTCTGAGAATACTTTATAAAAGGAGAACGGAAAAATGGCTGAAACTTTACTTGAACTTGTAAACGTAAGTAAATTCTATACGGGCGCTCAGTCTGTCGTCGTCGGGCTGAACTCCGTCTCGCTTTCATTTTCGCGCGGCGAATTCGTGGCGATAACGGGGGAGAGCGGCAGCGGCAAAACGACGCTCGCAAGCGTTGTCGGCGGCATACTCCCATACGAGAGCGGCGAGCTCTTCTTCAAAGGAAAGCCCACCTCGCACTACGGCAGCCTTGACTGGGAGCGGTACAGGCGAGACAATATCGCGTACATCTCGCAAAATTACGGGATCCTCCCCGGCGCATCTGTCTCGAAAAATGTTGAGAGCGCGCTCGTCATCGCCGGTATGAAGAAATCCGACGCCAAACGCGCCGCAAAGGATATCCTCCGCCGCGTCGATCTGCTCAGCCTGAAGAACCGCCGTGCGGCAAAGCTCTCGAGCGGGCAGAAGCAGCGCCTCAGCATCGCGCGTGCGCTCGCGAAACCGGCGCCTATCCTCATCGCAGACGAGCCGACGGGCAACCTTGACTCAGAGAACAGCGCGAAAATAATCGAGCTCTTGGCGGACGCCGCAAAGGACCGCCTTGTCATTCTCGTCACGCACGAATTTGACGAGGCGAAGGACCTGGCGACGAGGCATATCGTCGTCTCGGAAGGGCGCATCTCGGCGGACACACAGCTCAAGCCTGCGCCGGCGCCCGGCCCCGCGCCCACAGTCGAGGCGAAGGGGAAAAAGGCGCTCGCGTTTTACGTCGCGCGCCTCCAGTGTTCGAGCCGTCCGGTGTGGACGGCGATGATGTCCGTGTTTTTCGCCGTCACCGCGTTTGCGGTGTTCGCGTTCCTCGGCGTGTTTATTTCGTCCATTGACGACACGCCGACAAGGATATATGACAGCTCCGCATTCAGAAACGGCGACCCCACGCGCATCGTCGTGCTCGGCGCCGATTCCGGCAGGCTCGATGAAGATGACTATCGCGCGTTCCTCTCGATCCCGCACGTTGAGGCGGTCGAGCCGTGGGGAAACGCCGCCGATGCACAGTACGGCTACTATGAAGGCGAGGGGCTCTACGTTTCATACAGCGAGCAGACGGTCAAGGACCCCGAAACGTGGGAAGACGTGCAGATAGTCGTCTCCACCACACATATGTACGAGAACGCGCCGTTTGTACGGACGATACCGATCCTGCACGAAGGAGTTGAATTTCTGACGGACGGCCGCCTGCCGGAAAACATGTATGAAGTAGTGTCTGGCGACAAAAATTTGAAGATCGGCGACGTCATCACGATCTATCTTGTAGACGACAAGACGATGAACGGCCGCGGAACGAAGTATTTCAGGTCGAAGTACAAGGTCGTCGGGCTGACCGATTACGGAGACGGGCTTTTCTTCCACGACGACGTCGGCCGTTTCCTGCGCCAGACATACGCAATGACGAACGTGATGGATAAGGATCACGGATTTGTATATGTCCCGAACAACGAGCTTTTGAATGAGGTCAGCGAGGACGACCCGGATTATTCGCTCTTCCCGTCGCCGCAAGTTGCGGACGGTCACTTTGTCGGGAGCTGGAACACCTTCAACTCGCTGATTGCGGAGCAGCACTTTGCAAAGTCCGAGGAAGATCTCGTGCCGTTCAGGTTCAGGAGCGACGACTTTGATGAGAACGCCGAATACAGGGAGGCAGAGCTCACCCCGACCGGCGAGTATGACGAAGAAGAAGGAAGAATGAAGTTCAAGGATACGGACTATTTGGGCTCGAAAACGCTGCTCGTCGACTATGAGACGTTCGATACTCTGTGCTGGCAAAAGCAGGACGAGGCGGGGATCACCATAAGCGACTATGCCTACACGGACAGGGTGCTCGAGGAGCTGCACAAAATGGGATATTCCGCGATCTCCGTCTACCGCCAGGGCTCAACGGAGGTCGACCCCGAGCTTGCCGAAGATCGCGTGCAGACGCTGCGGATATGTATTCTGGCATTCGTCGTAGTTGCGGTACTTCAGGTAGTTGTGCTCAGGGCGATGTTCTCGCTTGAAAACGAGAGCTATAAGCTCCTCGGGAATATCGGACTTACGGGCCGCACGGCAAAGCGCTCCGTTTGGATCCAGGTCCTGATCTTTACGATCATCGGAGAGCTGATAGGCGCCGCGGGCATATATGCATGTCAGGTCTACGGCGTCAAAAGGATAGTCGATATGCTCAAATATCTGCCGGGACAGTATCTTGCCGTCCTTGTCGCGGCGCACTTCATTCTGTCCGCCATAGCCGCGATATGGATAGTGAAGGCGCTCGGGCGACAGGTATACCCGCTCGGCTCGGTAAAGCACGATATAGAGCTCGATGACGGAGAGGAGGCCGCATCATGATCGAAGTAAAAAAACTGAACAAAACATATGACAGGCGCACGCGCTCAGCGAACACGGTGCTGCACGACGTGACGGTGACGCTGCCGGACCGCGGCTTCGTCTGCATACTCGGCCCGTCCGGCTGCGGCAAGACGAGCCTCCTGAACGCCATCGGCGGGCTTGATACGTTTGATAACGGGAGCCTCACCGTTGACGATCTCACGGTGACAAGATACGAAACGCGCGCGTTCGAGCTCGCGAGGGACAGAAATTTCGGATATATTTTCCAAAACTATTACCTTTTGAGCGAGCACAGCGTGGCATACAACGTATACCTCGGCCTGCACAGCCTTGGGCTCACGCACGCGGAAAAGGTGAGACGCGTGAAGCTCGCCCTCCGCTCGGTCGATATGGAGCGGTACATACACCGCAGGGTCGATGAGCTTTCCGGCGGGCAGCAGCAGAGAGTGGCGATAGCGAGGGCGCTC
>CANROT010000167.1 GCA_947632285.1 uncultured Clostridia bacterium | reverse complement strand
ATTCCTCGGTGATGTCAGCAAAGAGCTCGTATTCGTCCGCCCGCAGCTCGAGGCTGCCGTATATGCCCATGTCGGGAATGACAGCGCCCCAGTCCCAGCCGTACATATAGTGCGCCTTGCGAATGTGCTGGTAGCCGGGCAGGGTGGACGACACGCCGAAGAGCGGGCGCACCGCATTCGCTTCCTCCGCGAGGACGACGGGGGATTTGATCCTGACCTCGAGCGCGTTTCCGACCTGCCGCAGGACGCCGCCAGGTATACGGAAAGCGTACACGCGATGCATGTTTGAGCATTCGCCGAGGCGGACGCCGTTCAGATACACCTCCGCGACCGTGTCAACGCCGCGCAGGACGAGAACGGTCATCGAGGTGTCCGCATCGAAGACGGTGCGGAACGCGCAGTCCAAGAGCGCCGCCTTTTCTGCTGCATATTGATTTTCCCCGACCGAATAGTCCGGGGGAGCCGCCTTACCGCGCAGCGTCCCGAGGCATGATACGGGCAGATGCCCGCAGTCATATTCTTTTTCGCCGTATAACAGCGTCCAGCTTGTGTCGATATTCATGTTCCGCCTCCTCGGCAGCTTTATTTTCCAATACCAATATACCACGAAACCGCCGCCTTGTCGAGGCGGCGGGGCGCAATTCCGGCGGGGCGGGCGGGAAATACGACGATATGTTAAATTGTGACCGCTATCGAATATTTACTTTTTCGCTCCGATGGGATATAATCACAAAAGGAAGGGCGGCAATCGCATAAAAAAGCACGTGCGCGGAGGGGAAGACGATGTTTGAAATATTCGTTATGGGCTGCGACGACGCCGAGGACGCCGGATTTGAAGTTGACCGGCCGGACGGGTGGGGCGACGGCTGCTATCTTTTGCTGTTTATCAAGACGCAGGCGTACATGACTGTCGGCGGCGTCGAGCGCATCATTCCGCCAAACACGTTCATTATATACAACAAGCGCTCCCACCACAAGTACCGCGCGTGCGGCGGCGTTTACGTAAACGACTGGATGGAGTTTGACGGGCCGAACAATTTCATGGACGGGCTCTCGATCCGGTTTGACACGCCCGTGACCGTCAAAAGCGAGCACGAAAAAGAAATATCGTCGATGCTGCGCCTGATATCGGACACGTTTCATTCGCACAGCAGACGGGGGCCGGAGACGTGCAGCCTGCTCATAAAGGCGATGCTCAACATGGTTTCCGACCTGTGCCCGCCTGAGGAAAAGTACGGCAGGTACCATGACGAGCTGCTCGAGGTGAGGCGCGAGATATACAGCTCGCCGAGCAGCGGCTGGAATATCCCCGATCTCGCCCGCCGCTTCCATCTGAACAAATCGTATTTTCAGGAGATATACAAGCGCACGTTCGGGACTTCGTGCGGGGCAGACATTATAAACAGCCGCGTCGAATGTGCGAAGGGTGAGCTGCTCAACACGGACAGGAGCATGGCGGAGATCGCGGACATATGCGGGTACGGGAGCGCGGTGCACTTTTCGCGCCAGTTTGCCCGCGTGGCGGGGTGCTCGCCGACGTCGTTCAGGAAAAAATACCGCACGGAGCGCGGATAAAATGAGAAAGGACGGGACTGACAACATGAAGGCGATGGGAAAGGGCGCGATCGCGCTCGCGATGTCGATGACGTTTCTGTTTTTGTCCGCCTGCGCCGGAGGCACGGCGGGGAAGACGGACTCCGAAACGGTGACGGAAACGGCAGAAATGACTGAAACAACAAAGACAACGGAGACAGAGGTGGGACCGGACATGGAAGAGATAACGCCGAAGGTTACGATCGAGAACGGTAAATTTACCGTCGGCGGCAGGGAGCTGTTTATCAACGGGGTCAACACGCCGTGGGAGAACTGGAACGACTTCGGCGGGAATTACAGCGCCGTGTTCTGGAGCTCGCATTTCAAGGACCTGCACGAGATCGGCGTGAACGCCTCCCGCGTATGGATCAACTGCAACTCGACGGTCGGGATAAAGCTCAGGACGGACGGCGCGGTCGGCACGGTGACGGAAAAGCACTGGCAGGACGTGGATTCCCTCTTCAAGATCGCGGAAAAGAACAAAATTTATCTCTTGCCGACGCTCTTGTCGTTCGACCACTTCAAGAGCCCGGACTCGGCGGAGATGTGGCGCAAGATCGTGACGGACGACGCGGCGCGGAAGAGCTACATCGAAAAATATGTCGTTCCCTTCACCGAAAGGTACGGCGAAAGCCCGTATCTCTTGGGCATCGACCTCATGAACGAGCCCGACTGGGTCCACGAAAACGAGGAGTGCGGGCAGCTTTCGCTCAGCGCGCTCTCAAAATTTTTTGCCGAGTGTACGGCGGCGATACATGAAACGAATCCCGATGTGCTCGTCACGGTCGGGGTAGGGATAATCAAATACAACTCCGACAAATATGAGGGGAACATCATCTCGGACACCGTCATGAAGCGGTACGGCGGGGAGGCGGCGTGCGTAGATTTTTATTCGACACACTATTACGAGTGGATGAAGCCGTGGTTCGGCGTTCCTTATACGACCTCGCCAGTCGGGTTTGGGCTGGACGCGGGAAAGCCGTGCATCATCGGCGAGATAGTCGCGGACAGCGCCGAAAATCTGGCGGGGATATATGAAAAGGCTTACAAAAACGGGTGGTGCGGCGTTATGGAGTGGGCCTCCAACAACGTGTCAAAACACGCCGACAACTGGGACGACATCGCCGAGGCGACGCGCGGAATCGAGGCGCTCATACCGGAGCGCGTTTTCCCGCTCGGAAAATAAAAAAGCGAAAACGCCCGGCGGGCGCGCCTCTGTGCGCGCCCGCCGGAGCTTTTTTGTTTCGGGGCAGCATTACAGCCGCCTTGTCTCAGCGGCGCCGCCATGTCTTTTCAAAAAATGCTTGCATTGGAGGTCGATTTATGGTAAAATCCTTCTGGGTTATGTGCAAGGATCTTTTTACAAAGTGATTGATCCTATAAAAGAAAAAAGACAATATAAGTGAAAGAAATTCAACACAAGCAAAACGGAAGGGGCAAGGAGATATGACATACGACAGCATGCACAGCAAGGACGAGATCGATCCTATATATATTTTGGCCACGATCCTCCGCAAATGGCGCCGAATGATCGTCTGCATTGTCGCGGGCGCCCTGCTTCTGGGCGGATATTGCATCATAAAGCCGTCGGAGCCGAAGGTGGATAAGGAAGCCGTGACCGCGCTGCAGACGTCCATCGACGCGAACAAAGCGGCGCTGAAGGCGAATGAGACAGAGCTGAAGAATAACATTATCAACACCGAGGCCAATCAAGGCAAGATCGCCGCCAACGAGGAAGCGATGGCTGCCTATCGGGAGTTTCAGGCAACGCAGCAAGCCAATCTGGACGCGCTGACCGAGGGCTTGAGGAAAGCTGAGTCCGTCCTGGCGGACCCGGAGGCGACGGTCTCGCAGACCTCCGCAGTCATCGCGCAGCTGTCTATCCTGACAAACGAAATCAACGAAGCGAGCAATGCTATTCTCGGGACCGCCGACCGGGTGAAGGAGGCCGAGGACGAGATCACCGTCTGGCAGACGGAGATCGCCAACATGGAAACGCGCACGGAGCTGTTAACGACGACAAACGAGGAGCTGCAAGAGCAGCTGGAGGGCCAGGAAGCCGATATGGCCGAACTTATGAAGGGTGAAGGCAGCGGCCGGATCTTGCTTTACATCGTGATGGGCGCTCTGCTTGGCGCGATCCTGCACTGTGCGGTGGTGTTCATCTGGAGCCTGCTGAACAGCGGCCTGCGGACTGCGGAGGAGCTGCACACTCGGTATGGCGTTGCCATCTTGGGAGAGTTTCTCTCGGAGAGCGGAAAGAAGCACAAGACGAAATTTGACAAGCTCCTGGACAAGCTGGTCGGCGACATGCAGACGGTCTCTGATGACGACGAAGTCTACGAGCTGATCGCCGCCGGCATCTGCGCTGATGCCGACAGTCCGGCGAACCTGGCGGTGACAGGAACGGTGAAGAAAGCAGAGCTTGAAGAAGTCGCTGCACGGCTGAAGGAGAAGCTGCCGGAGGGCTATGAGGTGAGCGGCAAGAGCAATCCCGCGTACAACGCCGAGTTTCTGGCGGAGATCTGCAGCTACAAGGTCGTGCTGGTGGAAAAGAAGGGCATCTCCAAAAAGCCGGAGGTCGACAAGCTGGCGGAGCTTCTGGTCCGAAACAACGTCACGGTGCTCGGCGCCGTGGTGAGATAAACCGTATCGGGGCGGCAGCTGTTTTGGTATTTGCCAGCCTTTCTTGGTTTTTCCTTTTGGAGATGATCCTCATGATAGGAGAGAGATAATGTCACACTTTGACGGAGCAACGCTGATGATCACCGGCGGTACGGGATCGTTTGGCAACACGGTGCTGAAGCACTTTCTGACCTCGGATATTAAAGAGATCCGCATTTTCTCCCGGGACGAGAAGAAGCAGGACGATATGCGGCACGATCTGCAGGTGCGCTTCCCGGAATATGCCGGAAAGGTGCGGCTTTATATAGGCGATGTGCTGAATCCCCGCAGCG
>CANROT010000166.1 GCA_947632285.1 uncultured Clostridia bacterium | reverse complement strand
GGACGATGTCGAGCGAAACGTTCGTTTTGCTGCCGGAGATATTGATGTCTCCGAACTCGAATCCCTCGGCGGTGATGTTGCCCTCCGGCAGCAGCGCCTCGAGCTTTCCGACCTTGACGTCGCGGAGATAAATGCTGCCGCTGTCTATCTCGGCAACGAACGTCGACGTCGTCGCAAACGTCGAGACGGTCACGTCGCCCTCGCCGATATCGACGTTGATGTCGACGGACGTGTCAAAGTTCGAGATATACACGCTGCCCGAGCCGAGCTTCACGTTGATGATATTCACGTCGCCGTCCGTCGGGAGGTAGACATTGATGCGCTTTGTCGCCTGCCCGTTCGTGTCGGTGCGGTGCAGATAGTTGCGGAGCCCGCGGAACGAGAATCCCGACTCCCAGAACCGAATGATCGAGGACAGGTCTATCGTCGTGTCGACCGTGATGTTGCGGTTCGCGGTCGTGTGCCTGTACGAGCCGTCGCGGAAGTTGACGAGCTCCATATAGGGCTCGGAATAGCCGCCGCTGATGTAGACGTCCGCATCGTCCGCGACGAGGTCTATTTTGTTGTATATCTCCTCCGGGTCGAAATTGATCTTGCTGACGGCGTTCTTGTCCGCGCCGACGGCGGAGTCGAATATCTGTATTCCGTCCGCGGCGGCGGTCGCCTCGGCGGAATTGCAGATGATCCAGCCGACAAGGATAACGACGAGCGAGATCAGAAGGAAGATTATTGATGTCGGTTTCACAGATCAGCACACCTCCCCTTGACATAATAGTAGAGCTCGATGCATTTGTGTATCGCGAACGACAGGAAAACCATCAGCTTTTTCAACAGATACGGAACGAGGCGCACGGCGATGTTGTACGCGAGCACGCCGAGGAACATCACAATGCCGCCGATCATTATTCCGAGGCCGATCTCGTACATACCGATCGGCGAATATTCAAACAGCTGCGTGATACCGTAGATTATGCCGATGAGCGCGAGCGTCGTCCCGATCGCGACGCCGACAAAGATCCCCGCGATAATGGCAACGATCGACGCGGAGAGCGCGCCTACAACGAACAGGAACGCGGCGGCGGCGAGCAGCGCCGCAAATCCCCATAGCGGGGACGTGCACGCGAGAATGATGTAAAATTTGCGGTAGTCCGCGTTCGGGTCCGGCTTGTAAATGACGCGGCGGCCCTTTTGCCCCTCGTCGCTCTTCTGCACCTGATGCGCGTGCTCCGCCTGCGCGGCCTGCTTCGCGCGAGCCGGGGCGGCCGTCCTCCGCGCGGGCTGCGGCTGCTGCACCGTCTGCTGCACCTGCTGGGGCTGCTGTATCGGCTGCGGCTGCTGCCGCTGCATCGGCTGGGGCTGTATCGGCTGCGGCTGCTGCACGGGCTGCTTGACGGGGTGCGCCTCCCTTTTTCGTGTCGGGGGCTGCGCTTGCCGAGGCTGCGGCTCGGGGCTCGAGGAGGCGAGCATCTCGTCAATATCGTCGATGTCGTCCATATCGTCTATGTCATCGATACCGTCGATATCGTCGATGCCGTCGTCTTTTGGCTCGGGCACGGGGGCGCGCTTCGGCACCCGGCGCATGAGCGAATCCGTGATCCGCTGCATCACCGCCTCGTTATTGCCGGCGGCGGCAAGTCTCCCCGCCTCCTCCGGCGGGAGCGCGGAAATGAATGCCTGCGTCTCCGCCCGAGCGGCGGCGCCGTCCGCACCCGCACGGGTGAGGCGCGCGACCAGCTCGTTTTTGAAGCTCTCTATATCCATATGTTTTCTCCCTTTTTGCGGGTCAATTATGGCAATTCCGTCGATTTTGTGGTATACTCATACATGCGTCCGTCGTCGGGCGTGCGTATACACTTTTATTTTACCAAATTGAAGGGCAAATTTCAATATGCGAATGAGAAAAAAAAAGAATTCGGAGGAACGTATCGCAAAATGTGCCGGGCTTCTCGTCGGCGAACCGGCTGAACTCCGCGAGGCGGGCATATATGCGCCGTTTCCGGCGGAGCTTTCGGGCGCGCCGGCGGTGCTCGAGCTCGGCTGCGGGAAGGGCGACTTCATCTGCGGTATGGCGAAGGCGCACCCGGACCGCGTTTTCTACGCCGTCGAGCGCATTGACTCCGTGATACTGTTCGCGCTCGAAAAGCGCGCCTCATGCCTCGCCTCCGACCCGTCCCTGCCGGACAACGTGCGCTTCATAATCGGGGACGCCTCGCACGTCGCCGAATGGTTCCCGGAGCGGTCGCTCTCGGAGATACACCTGAATTTCAGCGACCCGTGGCCGAAGAAGGGGTACTACAAGCGGCGAATGACATATCGCGAATTTCTCGCGCTATACGCGCGCGTGCTCGTCCCGGGAGGGGAGCTGCACGTCAAGACGGACAATGAGGTGCTCTTCGATTTTACGCTCGAAGAGCTCGCCGCCTCCCCGTTCTCGCTCGTGTGGCAGACGAGGGACCTGCACAAAAGCGAGCACGCGGAGGGGAACATCATGACCGAATACGAAAAGCGGTTTTCGGAGGAGGGCGTACATATCAACGCGCTCTCTGCAAAGCTGCAAGGCGGGAACTGACAAATAATTAAAACAGATGGGGAAAGGCAGAGGCGCCCGTAAAGGACGCCTCTATGCCTTCCCCCATATTTTTTCAGCAGCCGATCACGGCTTTGTTTGCCTTTTATGCGGCGGTCACTCGCCCTTTAAAAGCTCCTTCGCCGTTGTCGCGAGCCCGGCGAGCGAGCTGAGCTCCGACGGGATCACGATCTTCGTCGCCTGCCCGTCCGCAGCCTTCTCGAACGCCTCGAGCCCCTTGATCGCGATATATCCCTGCCCCGGCGCCGCGTCGTTTATCATTCTGACGCCCTCTGCGGTCGCCTGCTGGATCTTGAGTATCGCCTCGGCTTCCCCCTCGGACTCGCGGATCTTCGCCTCCTTGACCGCCTCGGCGCGCAGTATCGCGGACTGCTTCTCCGCCTCCGCCTCGAGGATCATCGACTCCTTTTTGCCCTCCGCGACGAGGACCGCGGCGCGCTTTTCGCCCTCCGCGCGCAGAATGGCTTCGCGGCGTTCGCGCTCCGCCTTCATCTGCTTCTCCATCGCGTCCTGTATTTCCTTCGGCGGAATGATGTTCTTGAGCTCGACCCTGTTGACCTTGATGCCCCACGGGTCCGTGACCTCGTCGAGTATCGAGCGCATCTTCACGTTGATGACGTCGCGCGACGTCAGCGTCGCGTCGAGGTCCATCTCACCGATGATGTTTCGGAGCGTGGTCGATGTCAAATTCTCGATCGCGGCGATCGGGTTGATGTGACCGTAAGCGTAGAGCTTGCAGTCCGTGATCTGATAGAATACGACCGTGTCTATCTGCATGCGCACGTTATCCTTCGTGATAACGGGCTGCGGCGGGAAGTCCGCGACCTGCTCCATCAGTATCACGTTCTTCGCCACGCGGTCGATGAACGGGACCTTGAAGTGCAGCCCTGTTTCCCACGTCGTCAGGTAGCGTCCGAGCCGCTCAACGACGGCCGCCCGCGCCTGCGGGACGATCTTGATGTTCGCGATCACGATGAGTATCACGACCGCCGCCACGATGCCGAGCGCGACATAACCGCCGACGCCGATCGCCATTGCGATGTTAGTGAATTTCATGTCCTTTTCTCCTTATATGATATAAAATTTTATTGAGCTTATTTTGT
This sequence comes from uncultured Clostridia bacterium, assembly GCA_947632285.1. GTDB lineage: Bacteria > Bacillota > Clostridia > Oscillospirales > CAG-272 > DTU064. The sequence goes on along the minus strand of CANROT010000166.1, from coordinate 884 downwards.
TCTGCCCGCAGTTGCTCGGTATCCGCCTTTCCGTCCCGGGCCTTCGGCCATTTGCTTATTGCCTTGAAACGATGAGCTTGACGCCCTCGATCTTTTTGACCGTGACGCGCTCTCCCGAGCCTATCGCCGCGCCGTCCTCGGATCGCGCGCTCCATATCTGGCCCTTGACCGTCACCTCGCCTTTCGCCTCAAGATTGTCGATCGCCGCGGTGACGACCGCCGTCTCCCCGATGAGCCTGTCGGCGTTCGTCGGCGTCCTCGGGACGTCCCTGCCGTGCCGCTTCAGTATGACCTTCGCCACAACGAGGGTCAGCCCGGCTACGACGACGTAGACGATGACCTGTATCGGGACGGGAACGCTGAACAGCGAGAGCACGAGGCAGAGAAAGCCCGCCGGCATGAACCAAATCGTCGTGAGCGCCGCGGTCGCCGCCTCCATCAGTACGCACATTATCAGCGAGAGCGTCCAAACGTATGGCATATACTGTAAAATGTCCTCCATCGTATATTACCTCCTCGTTTTTATCTTGACAAGAGTATACCACACAGTCACTTGATTGTCAATAGGTATTTTCAAATTTTTTAGAGAAATTTTCGGCTTTTTAACCGTTGCTTCATGACTGCGGCGCGGGCAAGGCGCATATAAATATATCGCGGGGGAAGGCAGCGCCCTCCCCCGCGGCGGTATTATACATTTATTCCATCACGGGCATCTTTACTTCGCTCTCCCAGAAGTCGTACACGCAGACCGGGATCTCGCCGACCGTCAGCCCGACGTGCAGCCGCTGCGGCGGCGTGAAGCCCGTACCGCCCGTCAGCCCGACGACGTCGCCCTTGTTGACCGTGTCGCCGACCTTCACCTTGCACTCGGAGAGGTGCATGTA
>CANROT010000165.1 GCA_947632285.1 uncultured Clostridia bacterium | reverse complement strand
CCGAAAAATCAAATAAAGGAGTGTTTAGGAAAATGAAACACACGAAAAAAGCGCTGCTTGCAAGCGTGCTTTCCATGCTGCTCTGCGTCTCGATGCTGGTCGGGTCCACGTTTGCATGGTTCACGGATTCCGTCACGAGCGGGAAGAATCAGATCGTCGCCGGCACTCTCGACGTCGAGCTGCAGTACAGCACGGACGGCGAGAAATGGATCGATGTAGACGAGAAAACGAACGTATTCAAGAAAGATGCCCTCTGGGAGCCCGGCTACACGGAGGTCGTCTACCTGAAGGTTAAGAACGCGGGGACGCTTGCGCTGAAGTATCAGTTCGACGTCACCGTGGCGGGCAAGGTCATCGGCAAGACGGCCGAGGGCGAGGACATCGATCTCTCCGAGTTCCTCAGGTACGGTGTCGCCACAGACGTTACGGATACCTACAAGAACAGAACCGAGGCGCGGGAAGCGATCAAATCTACCGATATCGGCCTGTCCGAGGGCTATATCGGCAGCGACAATGTCCTTAACAAAGGCGAAGAGTCGAGCATGATAGCGCTTGTCGTTTATATGCCGGAGACGGTCGATAACGCGGCAAATCACGGCACGGACATGGACGTTCCGGAGATCAGCCTTGGACTGAGCGTTTTGGCTACGCAGGCAACGGTCGAGAAGGACAGCTTTGATGATCAGTACGACAAAGACGCGGTCTATCCCGTGCTTGTTGTAAACAATGCGGGAGGCATGGCGGACGCGCTGGATAAGATCCAGGACGGCGGCGTCGTTGAGCTTGCCGGCGATGTTGAGATGGAGGGCACCGGTGATCCGCTGTATGTTGCGGGCAAGGACATCACGATCGACCTGAACGGTCACACGCTCAGCTCGCCCTCGTTGGACGAGAGCCTTGTTGTGGACGGCGGCGCGAACGTCACCGTCACCGGCGGCGATATCGTATTTACACAGAGCCATTCCTCGGATTTCGGCGGGAAGGACGGCGACATACCGTATATCGTTGTGTACAACGACGAGGACGGCACGGAAGAAACCACGTCTCTGACGCTTGAGAACTGCACTGTCAAATTTGAAAGCCTCTCGTCTGCCGGGAATGAGCCTCTGAACGGCATCTCGGTCGCAGCAGAGGAAGGTAAGAAAGCGGAACTGAACATCGGCGAGAATGCGCTCATCGACTGCAAAATGGGCAGCGGAGCCGCAGTCATTCTCGGCGCTAATGCGACGGTCAACATGACAGACGGCAAGATCATCGCGAACAACTGTGAAGAAAAGGGCGGGGTCACCGTGTACGGTGTCTACCTTGGCGATGACTCGGCCGAGTTCAATATGGAAGGCGGCGTGATCAACGTTACCGGAGTATCCGCTGTTTCAGGTATTTACTTCAATAACTGTGGCACCGCTAACATGAGCGGCGGCGAAATAAATGTTGACGCTTATTCCGCGACGTTGAGTCAGTACGCGATCGGCATCGAGTTTTACGGGAGTGGAACATTCAATATGACCGATGGAACAATCAACGTGAAGAAGACGGACGCTGGAAATAAGATGATCAGCGAGGCGATCGATGCGGGAAGCAGAGCTGAGATCACGGTCAACGGCTCGGCGAAGATCAACATCGACCAGACGGTCAAGGACAACGATACTTCTCTCGGATTCACTGTTGAACAGCATGCCGGAGTTGAAGAAGGTCACATAAACTACATCACATCGGAAGAACCGTAAACCGTAAATCAAATCAGCCGTCCCTCCCCGCCGGGGAGGTGCGGCTTTTACATTTGATAAAGCGCGGGCCGCGCGAATATGTAAAAAAAGTTTGAAAATTTGCCGAAACCCCTTGAAATTATTGCGATTTGGATTATAATTAAACTGTATCATGCGCTCCTTTTCGATACCGTGCGGAGAGGGCGCTGCCGACAGCCGGAAGACTGAAATGCAACAAGGAGGTACCTCTTATGAAAATTGCACAATTCCGCAAAAACCTCTCGGGGGGGGGGTATCTTCCCGCCCTTTTAGGCAGTTCGACGAGCTGCAATGAGGTCAGAATGAAGGCATAGACGCTCCCGATTTTGGCGGCATTATTCGGGGCGCGTCTCCACCCCAGAATGCCGACAAAAAGGAGTGAAAACATGAAACACACCAAAAAAGCATTGCTCACGAGCGCGCTTTCCATGCTCTTGTGCCTGTCGATGCTCATCGGCTCCACCTTCGCATGGTTCACCGATTCCGTGACGAGCGGGAAGAACAAGATCGTCGCCGGGAACCTTGACGTGGAGCTGTATCACACGAACGCGTCTGTGGCGGCAAAGGAAAAGGTCACCAAGGACACCGATCTGTTCGTCAACGCGGACGGCTCCGCGATAAATTGGGAGCCGGGCGCCGCGGCATACGAAAATTTCCGCGTGGAAAACGCGGGCAGCCTGGCGCTCAAATTCCGCCTCGCGATGAACGTGTTTGACAAAAACACCGTCACCGTGGACGGCACGGCGTATTCTTTGGCAGACGTTATCAAGGTTGCCGTGCTGGATCACGCATTTGAAGGAGAACGGACGGAACTCTCCGCTATGGATTTCACCGACGGGCTTGAAGCTTTTGAAAAAATAGGCGCGCTTGAGCCGAACGCAGGGGATAAGTCCTCCGCCGAGTTCGCGGTCGTTCTCTATTGGGCGCCGACCGCCAACGACGACATCTACAATCTGAAAAACGGCAAGACCTCGAGCGACAGCGAGCCGCTGTGGATCGAGATCGGCATCGATCTCCAGGCCGCACAGACACCGTTCGAAAAAGACAGCTTCGATGAGAACTACGACGCGACCGCCGAATTCCCCGACGCGGCGTTCGCTATCGGCCCATCATCATTTACGGCAGAACCGGTGGACGGTGAGCAGACCGTGCTCGGCAATGACGCCGTCAGCCTCACGGCTCCCAATGGCGCATTGACCGCCGGCAACGAGATCGTTTTCGAGGTCACTCCCAACAGCGACGTGGCCGAGGGCGTGACCGTCGCTTCGGACGAAAAGTCGGTCAGCTATGACATCGGCCTCTACACGAAAGCCGATCATACGGAAGTGCACCCTAAATCGGCTGTCACGGTCAAGCTTTACATAGGCAAAAACCTTACGGACGTCTCGGTCTATCACGACGGCGAGCTTATGGAAGCGGGTGTTTCATACGATCACGAGACCGGATATCTGACGTTTACGACCTCCGATTTCAGCCCGTTTGATATCATTTACCGCATCACGCTGGCAGAATTTACGAATGCGAACGGCACCACCCTCTACGGGACGCTGAGCGACATGAGTAATGCCATGAATACGGCCGAAGCAGGCGACGTTATGAAGCTTGTGCGGGATATCGACGTCGATTCGCTCACATATTATGAGTCTCTCACGTTTACGACCAGCACGGCCTACAACGGCAACGCCGTTTTCCAAAGGCTGTTTAAGGGAACCTTCGACGGCAACGGTTACACCGTTACCATGCCGTCCGACTGCGAGTCTGGTTGGATATTCCTCGATGTGGTGGACGGCGCGACCGTCAAAAACTTGAACGTGGTTTTGAACGGAGGCTGCACGGGCGTTGCAAGATCGGCCAATGAAGTGACGTTTGACAGCGTGACGGTCAAGGGAAATGCTACCTTTAGCAACAACGGCGGTGTATTTCTCATTTACGCCGTTAAGAGCGCGACTCCGCCAGTATTTAGAAACTGCGTCAGCGAGGTCAATATAAAGGGTACCGGATACAACGCCGTGTTTGTCGGATATCCGCTCGCTACCGGGCTCACATTTGTGAACTGCTACAACCGCGGCAGCATTTTCTGCGATCAGGCGGCAATGTTCTTTGCCAACCCCGCCGGAGTTGAGAAAACTTCCCGAGTCTTTACCATAACAGACTGCAAAAACGAGGGGCTTGTACATTCGATAAACAATACAGATTACGGCAAGCGCAACCTGTTCGCGGCTGTCGCAAGCGGAAACATGATCGGCGAAAATACCACCGTTGTTATCAACGGGACGACGTATACCGGCGCGGAGGCGGTCGACCTTGATACCGAAGCGCTCGGCCTCGGCAATCCCATCGAGATATCGAAAGAGGATCCTCGCCTTGAGGTCAGGTATGAGGGCAACGATTTTATAATCGTTCCCGCGTCCGAGCTTGACGTAGATCACTATGTGCTCGAGTACGATACATATGCGCACACGGACGCTCTCGGCTCCACCTCAAGGAAATTTATCTCCTGGACATTCAGTGCCCAGAAAGGCGGAGAACCGGTAACCGCGGCTCTCAAGCGCTACGATTTTGTAGACAAAGAGTGGATAAAGAGTAATCCGAACGCCGTAAAGGGAGAGCTTGAAGGCTACACGACCTATACGATAGGCGGGCGCACCTATTACGAGCTGCCCGACCTTGACCACTGCTTCTATAAGAGCCACGAGCCGAATCCCGGTGACAACTGCACTGTCAAAGCGTATGACAAATACGGCAATCTGCTCACTTCGGTAGGCTTTGCCATCACAAGCGGCGAGAAAACTTCAAAGAAATAAGCAAAGCACACGCGCCGTCCCTCCCC
>CANROT010000164.1 GCA_947632285.1 uncultured Clostridia bacterium | reverse complement strand
CTTCGGGCTCGAAGACATTGCCAAATCCAACGGTCTGACCGACCTTACGGGGTCCGCGAAGAAATGCGGGTACGTCGCCGCGCTTATGACTAGGATCTACGCAAGCAGGGAAAGGGACGGGGCTTTGCTTGCTCCGCCGCAGGAAGCCGTCAGACAGGAATCCGTCAGACAGGAATCCGCTGACGCCGAGGCCGAGGCATTAAGGAAGCTTTTCCTTGCCGCAGGCGATACAGGCGTTTCGGTGTACCGCGACGAGGACGGCGTTATATGCGCAAAGGATGAGGACGGCGCCGAAATGTCGGGAACCGTCTTATACGGATTCATATCCGATTCGGTCCTTCCAAACACTGCCGTGCCGGAAAGCGTCGCCTCCGAAGTCAGGGCCTTTGCCGACAGGTGCGGTTCATCCGGCAGCAGGACCGTCATTCTCATGCCCGCAGAGAAAAAGGCGGAGAAAAAGCCTGAGAAGCCTGAGAAAAAACCGGAGAAGCCTGAGAAGAAACCTGAGAAAAAACCGGAGAAACCGGCGGAGAAAAAGACGGATGACGGGCTTAAGGAGGTTAAAGAGCCTGCGGCCGCCGAAAGCGCGACCGAAGTCCTGATGAGGGCGATATTAAAGCAGGGAGAAATGGCCGCCGAGCAGAACAGGACGCTCATGGAACAGAACAGGGCGCTCATGGAACAGAACAGAACGCTTGCGGAGCAGACGAAGATGATTTCGGAACAGACAAGGCTTCTCTCCGGATTCATGGAGGCTCAGGTCGAGTTTATGAAGACGCAGGTCGAGTTCATGAAAACCTATGCGTCGGACAGGGGCGAGAAGGCAAAGCCGTCAATATCGAGGCAGTAACGGGAGGCGTTTATGGGTTTCATTAGGTATTATGGCGGGGAAATAAACAAAAGCGTCCCGATAAGGGACGCGCTCTCCCTTTACATGGGCGTAAGGTGCGGGAACAGGAAGTATATCCGCTGCCCCAGTCCCGACCATGACGACAAAAGGCCGTCCGCGGCGATATACGACAACAACAACATCTGCAAGTGCTACTCGTGCGGAGCGGTCTTTACTCCCTTAAAGGTCGTAATGACGGCGAAGGGCTGCGGCTACCGCGAGGCCTGCCGCGCCCTGATTGACGACTTTGCGCTGGACGGACGGTGCTTCGAGGAGCAGGGGCGGAACGGAAAAAAGGGAAGGGAGGAAAACGGCTTTCCCCTCACCGTCTCCGAACTCCGCGACATCGGGCTGTGCGGAGCCATGTCGTCAAGGACCGATGACGGCGCCTGCTCTCCCACCATACTTGACGCATGGAAGGAAGACAGGACGTATGCCGAAGAACTGCTTGACGGCAAGTGCGGCGAAAGCCTGAAGAATGCGGAGGCGCTTGCGGAGGCATGCGGCCGGCAGATGACCGACATGTACGCCATGCACGGCGAGGCGTACTGGGACAGCGCCGAAAAAATATACGATGCGTGGAAGGGATGCCGGAACGCCTATATAACGGAGCTTCGGAACAGGGTCGGCAGCTTTGAGCGCAGTCCGGACGGCAGGGCCAATGTTGACAGGATCGTCGATATAAAGCGCGCCAGCGCGTCCGAGGAAAAGATGCTTGAAAGGATTGCGGACGAGTTCGGGATAGAAAAGCCGCAGCGCATAACCCTGTCGCAGAAACAGCAGGAAAAATGCGTAAGCTTCCTCCTGCTCTGCGGCGCGGCGGAGGATCTTGCGAGGGCTTCGGACGGTCTGAACCGCATAAGGGAGATATCGGAAAAAATCAGGAAAGCGAAAACAAAGGAGAAGGAATATGATTGCTTACAACATTGACAGCAGGGGCAACGTAACCGCAGGAAACGTCCTCACCGTAAAGACGCCCGATAAGGACTTATCGGACAGGGAGCTTTTGTCCGCGCTGCTTAAAAAGGCCGGCATACCCGTCCTCTGTGCGGAGGAAGGCTCCTGCAGGATCACGCACTGCATGCTTGTAAGGCGCAGGTGCAGAAACGGGGACGAGGCAAGGGATGCGGCTGACGCAGGCGCCTTAATCGGCTTTCCCCCGCAGCCGTATGAGGTATTGGCGGTTTTTGCGGTTACGGAGTACTGCGTTTATGACGGAACTCCCGTCGCCTTCCGCCTTACCGGTCCCGTCAGATTCGCGGAGATCTCAAGGACCGTCCCTCACGCGCGGCTTCCGGAAATCACGCCCGAACTTGTGCGGGGGCTCCCGGAGTACGGCGGCAAGACGACGGACGCCATATACTCCGCCTGCAGCGCTTACTGCGATGCGGTCATACCGGCGGACGCCGACCCCCTGTGCAACGATAAGTCGGCATACGTCAACGCCATGTTCTGCCCCCGCCGTCCGAAAGACCTGTACGGGATATACGGCGCCGTGAAGGAGTTTATCAGGCGGTCCCCGCTGCCGTATGCGCCGTCTTCCGTCAGGTATAACAGGGAGCGGTCCTCCATTGACGTAAAGGGAACGGCCGACGGATGCGAATACGCGTCAAGCATAGCGGTCAGGGGAAGCGACAAGGGGGACATGCTTGCGGTCTGCGGCAGGGTTGCCTTCTGCGTGGAGGACATTAAGCCCCTGCTCATGAAAAAGGAGTTCCTCACGGAAGGAGATCCTTACGGGGACGCGATCGATAAGGCAAGGGAGGCGTTAAAAAAATTCAGGGAAAAGGAGAACGGATATGGAAGATAAGGCATTTACGCCTGCGGCGGCGGACGCCGGCAGCGAAGAAGAAAAGAAAAACCTGTTAAAGCGCTTAATGGAAGCCATAAGGAAGCTCTTTCTGAGAAGGGGCGGCAGGTACGAGGCCCTTAAGGAAGACATCGAGGAGATTCAGGACGCCATCGCCTACCTTTCGGACATAGCTCCCGCCGACAGCGATGCGATGAAAGCCCTTGAAAAAGTCACGGGCATGGCCGAGGGATGCCTGTCGGTTCCCGACGACAGGCTAAGCGAAGCGCTCCGCGAAACAAGCGCCGAGATATCAAGGCTTTCGAGGGAGTACACTGCGAAGGGAGTTGCCGAGTACCCGGACATAGCCGATGCGGTAAGCGCTTCTTGGAATGCGGACGGAAAGCTCTATGCGGGACAGGACGGTTCCGTAATCATGGAGAGCGGAGGCAGGCTCAAGCGTTTCGTTCTGGAAAAAACGGAGGACGGAAAGCTCCGCGCCTCCGTAAGCCCGCTAAAGGAGATCCCCGACGGCTTCTGCCCTATCCCCGTACCGGAAAATGCGGACGCATGGACGGCAGGGACTAGGATATTAAATACCCTCTGCGAAGGAAGGGGCGTGTTTCTGCGCAGGCAGCAGCATGACATCGAGGCAGAGCTTGAAAAGAGAGGCATGAGCGTTTTTTCGGACAGCTTTGAAAAGGACGACGATTTGTGGAACTGCGTGTATGACAAGGAAAACGCCACCATCACGCTGTATGACAAGACGGAGGACAATGTGGTAGAGCTTAAAAAGACGGACAGGACCATTACGGCCGCCTATGCCGACGGCAGGGACGGCAGTCCGGCCGTAGTCGGAGGCTGGAAGGAGGAAAACGGCGTCATAAAGGCGGAACTGACGGGCAGCCCCGCTCCCTATGTCGCAAGGACGGTAACGGAAAACCCTCTGGCTGCGGGATTCCTTGCATACAACGGCGTGACTAAAACGGATAAATTAAGGCGCAAGGCATGGGACAGGGTAAAGCCCGAATGCCTGCCGAAAACGGAAGCGTATGCAAACCGGATCAACGGCGAAACCCCTAACGGCGTAAAGATAAGCCTCATCGGCGGACGCGCGGAGGACAGGGCGGAAAGCACGTATATCAGGGGAGATTATAAGGACGGCAGAAGCGTTTACCTGACGTTTACCGCAGAGGGCAGCCCCGACGCCGTATACATCAGGGAGGTAAAGGGAGGCGCCCTCCGCAGGGCGGCAGGTCCGGACGGACGAATGGACGGCATGTATAAAGCGGATGCGGACGCATGGGCGCTCACAAAGCCGTTCAGGGAATGCTTCGAAAAACCCGAAAAAATCAAAACGGAAAGGACAGAGAAATGAAGGCAGTAAAAATAAGCGAAATACAGGAGAAGGTACGGCAGATCGAGGACGTTACGGCGGAAAGCGGAGCTTTTGTTTCCGCTCTGGACGCCGCAGCGGAAAGGATATCGGCGATGGACAGGAAAAGACCCGTAAGGGTGCTTACCGACTATGACGCCGACGGCATCACCTCCGGCTACATAATGCAGAAGGCTCTTGACGCCTTGGGCTTTGAAGACGTAAAAGTCACCTGCAACGACAGGGCTTACGGCTACGGCGTCATGGGGCTTATGGATCATGTGCCCCGCGAGGACGCCTCATACATCGTGCTCGACATGGGAACAAACGAACAGAAGGAAATAGGCGGGCGCTTCGGGCGCGACGCGGTAATCATCGACCACCACATCCCCGCCGCCCCTCCGGCAGACGTCCCGCACGTATTCAATCCGCAGACGCTCGGCGAGGAATCTCCCGCCCAGTACTGCACGGCGGGTCTGGCATACAGGCTGTACGAAAGCTTCGGTCTTGAGCCTGATCCGGTAAGGGACAATACGGTGCTTGCCATGGCGGCGATCGGAACCTGCGCGGACGTGGTGA
>CANROT010000163.1 GCA_947632285.1 uncultured Clostridia bacterium | reverse complement strand
GAGGATTCGAACCCGCGACCCACGGTTTTGGAGACCGGTACTCTACCAGCTGAGCTATACCCCTACATAGCCCCCTTTTGGGAGCCATACCGCATTATAACACACCGCCACACGTTTTGCAATACTTTTTTCCTCTTTTTTTCCGTCGTTTTATACGGATTTTGCGATTTTTTACGTTTCAAAAACAAAAAAATTGCAAAACACGGTGCATTTATGCTCTTTTTATGGTATACTGAATGGTGCGTATCTATACCGTATAAATCATATGCAATTTGCGGAAGATATGACAAAAACTCCCGCTCGCACGCTTGGCAAAACTGCCTGACGCGGTATATAATATCATGTAATGAAAAAGGAATGTCGGGGGCTCTCGCCCCCGACACGTTCGGGCTTTTGCTATCTTCGATCACTCGGTGATGTTATCTCCCTCGACACTCATTGCGTCATTTTGCGCCGATTCAACCGCTCTGTGATACGCTTCCATCACCCTCGTCTCGATCTCCTCGCGAAAATCGGAGACTATCGGATGACAGACGTCACGGCTTGTTCCGTCAGGATTTTTTCTTGACGGCATAACGATGAAATTTCTACCCGAGGCGCTGATGACCTTGATGTCGTGGACGGCAAACGCGCCGTCAAAGGTGACTGACGCAATTGCCTTCATTGGACCGTTCTCAAACAGCTTCCGAATCCTTACGTCTGTGACTGTCATGCTCTTCCTCCCCCTGCCGTATATACGACGTGAATTTTTATATCTATATCGTTTATAGTATACACCGTTGCATGAAGCGGCATAAACGGGGAAGAAAAGGACGGGGGCTGCGCCTCAATCAGGAACGTTAGACACACTCTTTTTTGTGTGTTCAAACACATTATACACCCTTTTTAGCCCGAAAGTGTGAATCAATTTTGGCTTTTGTGTGAACAATTTGTGTCTTTTTAGACCTGTTTTTGAAAGATAAGAAAAAAATGACGTCATTTTAACATGATTGTTAATATTTGACGTAAAAATACATACTTTCACGGCAAGACATACTTTTGGCCCATTTCCCATTGAAAGGAGCAATTTTACTTATATGAACACAATGAACACAAGATACGGGAAAGACAGGATAGACGAGCTGCTCAAAAACGCGAAAAAGCTCTTCTTTGTCGGCATCGGCGGCATAAATATGAGCTCGCTCGCGGCGATATCCGCCTCGCGCGGATACGAGGTCACGGGCTCGGACAAGTCTTCCTCGTCCGTGACGGACGACCTTTCCTCGCACGGGATAAAAGTATACCACACGCACGCGGCGGAAAACGTCGAAGGCGCTGACGCGCTCATATATACGGTTTCCGTGCCGACGGACAATCCCGAATACGTCCGCGCGGGCGAGCTCGGGATCCCGCGCATCTCGCGCGCCGATTTTCTCGGCTGGCTCATGAGCCGCGACCGCGTTCGCATGGGCGTTTCCGGTATGCACGGCAAGAGCACCGCGACGGGAATGTGCGCCTCGATACTGCTCGCCGCCGACAGCGACCCGACGATATCGTCCGGCGCCGTCGTCAGAGAGCTCGGCTGCACGTATCGCGCGGGAGGAGACAAATATTTTCTCTTTGAAGCGTGCGAATACAAGGACTCGTTCCTCTCCTTCTATCCAACGCACGCGGCAATACTCAACATCGACATGGACCACCCGGACTATTTCCGCGATCTCGAACAGGTAAAAAGCTCGTTCTCACGCTACCTTTCGCTCATTGAGGATATCGCCGTCGTCAACTGGAGCGACGCCAACGTTCGTGAGGTCGCCGCGGGACATGAGGAAAAGCTCGTCCGCTTCGGTACGGCGCTCGACGAGGACGCGCGTCCGCGCGGCGAATATGACATATTTGCCGACGAAATAAAGCTCACCCCGCACGGTTCCGATTTTTCGCTTCACCTCAAAAACGGCGGGACGCTCCGTATATCGCTTGCCGAGCCCGGTATCCACAACGTCCGCGACGCGGTCGCTGCGGCGGCGCTCACGCTCTCCGCCGGGATCCGTCCGGAGGACGTCGAGGTGGGGCTTTCCTCATTCAGAGGCGCCGTCCGCCGCATGGAGCTGATCGGAAAAACGATGTCCGGCGCCGACGTTTATCTCGATTACGCGCATCATCCGACGGAGATAACGGCGACGCTCGAGACCGCGCGAATGCTCGGCGGCAGGCTCGAGGTCATCTTCCAGCCGCACACCTACACGCGGACGAAAGCGCTGTTTGACGAGTTTGCGCGCGCGCTTTCGATTCCGGACGAGGTCGTCATCGCGGACGTCTTCGCCGCGCGCGAAGACGATATATACGGCGTCAACTCGCGCATGCTCGCCGACGCCGTGAATGCTGCGGGCGGCGCGGCCGTCTATTCCGGCGATATTCCGGGAGAGAATGAATTCGAGCGCGTCGGCAGATTTGCCGCCGAAAGGGTCGGCGAAGGCGACACGCTCATCATCATGGGCGCCGGAAGCATCGACCGCGCGGCGAAATATACGGCGGCGCGGTAAAGCGCGGTAAAAAAACGCTCAAAACCGCAAAAATCGGTACGAAATTTATATTGACAACAGGGAGCTCATCTGTTATAATATATACCGTTCCGATGCTGCTATGGCTCAGTCGGTAGAGCACATCCTTGGTAAGGATGAGGTCATCAGTTCGATTCTGATTAGCAGCTGCGCGAAAAAAGCCCTGATCTTCAGGGCTTTTTCTTTTTTGCGGGGAAAAATTTGCCGCGCTTCCTAAAGCCGGTTAGCTGTCGGAGCGGGGCTTTTGTTTCAGGCCTCCTTTTTGATCGCGGCTTGCGGCGTCCCGCCGGCAGCGCGAGGCGGGTTTTGTCACTTGCCTAACACAAATTGGAAACCGAGGGCATGTATATGCTGCCTGATTCGTTGACAATATATCCGAAATAATATATAATTGAGACGGAGCTGCGGATCTATACGAGGCTGCAAATACATATATCCGCAGCTTTAAAGCTGACACCGCAATCAATGTAAAGGCGGCGCGGCAGATCATACGGAAGGAGCGTACTATGGAACCCACAAAGATAATCAAATACCCGCGAACACCGCATATTGAGGGATCGAGACTGCAAGCGGGCGACGAAGATCTGTCACAGGTGCCGTTTTCTACCATTGCGGGGCGGCATATCGTTGTGGAGGAAAAGGTCGACGGCGCAAATTCGGCGGTATCGTTTGACGCCGACGGCAATTTGCTTCTGCAAAGCCGCGGCCATTATCTGACGGGTGGCTGGCGAGAACGCCACTATAATTTAATGAAACAGTGGGCGAGATCATGCGAAAACGAATTTTTCGATGTGCTCGGGACACGATATATCATGTACGGCGAATGGCTGTACGCAAAGCACGCGATCTATTATGATATGCTGCCGTCTTATTTCCTCGAGTTCGACATTTTCGATCGGGACGAGGGGATCTTTCTCGATACGCACCGGCGGCACGAAATGCTCAGGGCGCTCCCCGTTTTTTCCGTTCCCGTTCTGTCTGAGGGGTGCTTCACCGATAAAAAAAGCCTCATCTCTCTGCTCACACATTCCAACTACATCAGCGATGACCACATAGCAAATCTGAGAAAAACGGCGGAAAAGCTCGGGCTCGACCCGGACCGCCAGTGCCGGGAGACAGACGCGTCCGACCTGATGGAGGGGCTATATATAAAGGTAGAGGAAAACGGTCGGGTCGTTGACCGCATGAAATACGTGAGAGCGACATTCCTTCAGTCGGTGGAGGAGTCATCGACTCACTGGCTGAACCGTCCTATCGTGCCAAACAGACTCTTGCAACGGGACCGGGACCCGAGCGCGCCGGAACGGGAAGATATTGAGCCATGACCGAGGCCGATTTTAAATCATGCGACAAACTGCTCGACGTGCTGTCGGCGCAGATGGCGAACACGCCCCAGAACGAACGCTGGCACGGCGAGGGAGACGTACTCGCGCACACAAAGCTCGTTTGCGAAGAGCTGAAAAACCTAAAAGAGTTCAATGAATACGACGAGACGTCACAGTTTTTGCTGTATCTTGGCGCGATGTTCCACGATGTCGGAAAAATATATTCGACCAGGTATTCGGACGGCGTGCTGACGTCGCGGGGCCATTCACGCATCGGCGCACAGATCGCGCGAAGGATATTGTGGCAAAAATACGGCCTTTGCGGCACGCCGGAAAAGCAGCGCTTCCGCGAATCCGTATGCGCCCTTGTCATTTACCACGGCATGCCGCCGAATATCGTCGAGGACGATAACGCGTATGCGGAGCGTCGGCTCATCAGCGTCGCCTCGGGGGGCGAGCTGATGCCGAAATTTACGATCCGCCTTTTGTGTACGCTTGCCGAGGCTGACGTGCGCGGCAGAATATGTCGGGACAGGGACGAGCTTCTCGAGCGCATCGAGCTTTGCAGAGAATTCGCAAAGGACACGATGTGCTATGAGGCGCCGTATCCGTTCCCGTCCGCGCATACGGCTTATGCGTATATGTCCGGGCGAAATGTTCGGCCGGATTATCCGCTCTATGACGACACATGGGGGAGGGTCATACTGATGTCGGGACTGCCCGGGACCGGCAAGGATACATGGATAAAGAAAAACTGCCCCGAGCTGCCGATGGTATCTCTTGACGCGAT
>CANROT010000162.1 GCA_947632285.1 uncultured Clostridia bacterium | reverse complement strand
TACCGTGAGCCGGATATTTTTCAGCGTCAGCCCGGAGAGAGAGGCGCAGGGCTCGCCCGCGTCGAGCGGCACGAGCGACGGGGACGTATCAGTCACTTTGATGCCGAGCCGCCGGGCAAAGTCGAGGCCGTCACCGCTGGACCCGGTCAAAGGATATGAAAGCCCCCCGGTCGCAACGATGACGCGGTCAAATCTCACAGCCCTGCCGTCCTCCGTGACGATGCCGGTGACGTTCCCGCCATCTGCCGTGACGTCGCTTATTCGTTCGCGCACAATGCGCACCCCGCCCCTGAGACAGTATGCGCGCAGCGCGTCCACTATGTCGTATGCCTTGTCGGAGACGGGAAACACTCGGCGCCCGCGCTCCGTTTTAAGCGGGACGCCGAGAGATTCGAAAAAAGCCATCGTATCGGCGGGTGAAAACGCGGTCAGCGATGCGTACAAAAACCGCGGATTGCGCGGGACGTGGCTGAGAAATTCGTTGACATCGCAGTTGTTTGTCAGGTTGCACCTTCCCTTGCCCGTTATCGCGAGCTTTCTGCCGACGCGCTCGTTCCGCTCGAACAGCGTGACTGCGGCGCCGCTCCCCGCCGCAGTCCCCGCCGCCATCATGCCGGACGCCCCGCCGCCTATAACGGCGACGCTCACAGCGTCAGGCATTGTCGGAGTCCTTGCTGTAGATGTCGTATTCGTCCCAGACCCGCTCGAGCCGGTCGAATGTTTCCGCGAGCTCGTCAGACTTTTTGCGGCTGATGCCGACGATCAGAGCGTTGATGAGCGAGAGCGGCGCGACGAGAGAATCGACGAATGACGCCATATCGCTCTTTGCGAACAGGAGCCTGTCCGCCATCGGAACTATCGGGGAGGTCTTCCCGTCCGTGATCCCTACGATCGTCGCGCCCCTGTCCTTAGCGAACGAAACGGCTTTGACGATGCGCTTTGAATACCTCGGGAAGGTGATGGCGACGAGCACGTCCCCGGGACCGATGCGGAGGAGCTGCTCGAGCACTCTGCTCTCGGAGGACGAATCCGCGTGCCGGACGTTGTCAAATACGAGAGTCAGGTTGTGCGCGAGCATGTCGGCGAGCATGGACGACGTGCCCGCTCCGGCGATATAGATCTTTTCGGCGGTGACGATGCTGTTGACCGCGGCGTCAAAATCCTCCGTCCTGTTGCACTCGATCGTTGCCTTGATGCGCGACATATCCGCCGCAAGCGTGCGTTCCAGCGCGTCCCCGTCGCCGATCATTTCATTTGTCATCTCTATCCGCTGTACGGACGTGAGCATGGACCGGACGGATTCGCGGAGCGCGGAAAGGAACTCGGGGTACCCCTCGTACCCGAGATCGCTCGCAAAGCGAACGACCGTTGATTCGGAGACGCCTGCGGCCTCTCCGAGCTTTGAGGCGGTCATGTACGCCGCCTTCTCGTAGTGGTTGAGTATGTATTCGGAGATCCTGCGCTGTCCCTTGGACATATCGCTCATTCCCGCCTTTATCATACTCATCGTGTTGTTGTTCATTATTCCACCTCGGGAATATCGAAAAAGTTCATACAAAGCAATTATAATTTGATTTGACGGAAAAGTCAAGTAGAGTAGACCGATAATTTGTCAAATGCGCTGTAAAATGAACCGGTTCGGGTATTGATTTTTTATTTAAGATATGTTATAATTCCAAGTGGGCCGTATTGTAAGGCCATACGAACCGGGGAGTTAGCGGTGCCTTGTACCTGAAATCCGCTATATGCAGGGGCAGATTCCCGGAATTGAGGGTCACACCCGTGCGGCTTGCGCCGCAAAGGTCCGTGTTGAAGGATGGGTCCCGCGCAATCGGGGGCCGTGAATCATGTCAGGTGGGGAACCAAGCAGCATTAAGCGGTTTACCTGATGTGCCGCGGGCGTGCCTTTCCCGAGCGGGCTTTGCGGTTAACACGCATGGGGGTTTCTCGAATTTCGGGTGTATGGTCTTACAGTGCGGCCCCTTTATTTTCAAAAACGGAGGTTTTCGGGATGCATCTCGCCTTATACCGCAAATGGCGCTCCGTCAATTTTGACGACGTTTCCGGCCAGGAGCACGTTACAACGACGCTTAAATACGAGGTCGCAAACGGAATGATCTCGCACGCGTATCTTTTTTCCGGCCCGCGAGGCACGGGAAAGACCTCGTGCGCGAAGATACTTTCCCGCGCCGTCAACTGCGAGCACCCGATAAACGGGAATCCGTGCAACGAATGTCCGGCTTGCAGAAGTATTCTGTCCGGCTCCGCCGTCGACGTTGTCGAGATGGACGCCGCGAGCAACAACGGCGTCGACAACATCCGCGACATACGCGACGAGGTCGTGTTTACGCCGGCGGAGCTACGCTACCGCGTCTACATCGTCGACGAGGTCCATATGCTCTCCCCCTCCGCCTTCAACGCGCTGCTCAAAACGCTTGAGGAGCCCCCGGCGCACGTCATATTCATACTTGCGACGACGGAGCTGTATAAGCTGCCGGAGACTGTCATATCCCGCTGCCAGCGGTTCGAATTTCACAGGCTGACCGTCCCCGAGATATCGGACAGGCTGTCAAAGATCGCCGATGCCGAAGGAATGAAGGCGACGCGCGGTGCGCTCGACGAGCTCGCCCGCATCTCAAACGGCGGCATGAGAGACGCGATATCGAATTTAGAGCTCTGCGCCGGCCGCCGGCAGGACATTGATGAGGCGCTCGTTTCCGACGTTTTCGGCAAGCTCGGGTACGAAAGGGTCGCCTCGGCGGCGCGCGCCGTTGCGGAGCGCGATTATGACGCTGTTTTTTCCGTTATAAGCGAGCTTACGTCGGCGGGCCGCGACATCAGCGTATTCTGGGACGAGCTGTCGTCGTTCTATCGCGACATGCTGATAATAAAGACGACCAAAACGCCGGAGCGTTTTCTCGATATATCCGAGTCGTCGATGCAGACGCTGCGCGACACGGCAAAGCTGTTCACGCTCGCCGACCTGCTCTACGAGAGCCGCCTGATTGACAACGCCGCCTCCGATATCGCGAAGAAGACCGGCTCGAAACGGCTGTCCGCGGAGCTTGCGCTGATCCGTATGTGCGACCCCTCCCTTTCCGTTGAAACGGACGCAATCCTTTCGAGAATGGCGCAGCTTGAGGATAAGGTCGCGCTCCTCGCCGCCGGGGTCACGCCAACGGAGGACAGAGCGAAAAAGGCAAAAAAGGAACCGGAGAAGGCACAGTCTTCCACCGTGCATGATGCCGAAAATGTCGGCGCCGGTGAAGATCCCGCACCGGTCGAGAATTCAAGCGAGCCTATTCCCTACTTCGGTGAGCTCATCTCGCGCGCCGCGGAGAAAAACAGCTTTATTGAGGGGTTCCGCCAGTTTATTTCGGGCAGGCGCGAGGACGGCATGTTCATCATCGAGTGCGACAATCCGTTCACGGAAAAGATATGCCTTGACAACAAGGCGATGCTGACCGACCTTTTCACCATATTTGAGGGGCGCGTCGTGTCGGAGAGCGAAGTGAAGATCGTGCCGAAAACAGGCGGCGGACGCCATGAACCCGTAAGTCTCGATACATTTTGATATACAAAACGAAAGGTAAACGAACATGAAAGCAAGAATACCGAACGCGGGCGGCGGCGCCGCCAACATGAACCAGATGATCCGTCAGGCTCAGAAGATGCAGGAACAGATGGAGGCTCTCCAGGCAGACCTCGACGCGCGCGAATATGAAATTTCGGCGGGCGGCGGCATGGTAAAGCTGAAGATAAACGGACAGAAGGTCGTCTCCGCCCTTGAGATATCCCCCGAGATCGTCGACCCCGACGATGTTGAGACGCTCGCGGATATAATCACCGCCGCGGTGAATCAGGCGATAAAGCAGGTCGAGGAAACGAACGCCTCCGAGATGCAGAAGATCACCGGCGGGCTCGGGCTGCCCGGCGGAATGTTTTAAACGATGTCCGAATATATCGAGCCTATCGAGCGGCTCGCGGAGCAGTTCCGCCGCCTGCCCGGGGTCGGAAAAAAATCGGCAGTCAGAATGGCGTTCGCCGTGCTCGATCTGCCCGAGGAAGACGCAAAGTCGTTTTCCGACGCGATCCTTGAGGCAAAGCGCAGCGTCCGCCTCTGCTCCGTCTGCGGCAACATGACGGACGGCGACATCTGCGCCGTCTGCCGCGACGATGACCGCGACCGCTCCGTCATATGCGTTGTTGAGGATTCGCGGGACGTTATCGCGCTCGAGCGCGTCCGCGAATATAACGGGCTCTATCATGTGCTCGGCGGCGTGATATCTCCGCTCGCGGGCGTAGCGCCGTCAGACCTGACGATAGACATGCTGCTCCGCCGCGTTTCGGACGGGACCGTGAAGGAAGTGATAATCGCGACGAACCCGACCGTCGAGGGCGAGACGACGGCGATGTATATATCAAAGCTGCTCTCCCCCCTCGGGATCAAAACGTCGCGCCTCGCCTACGGCATACCCGTCGGCGGCGATCTCGAGTACGCCGACGAGGTCACCCTCAACCGCGCCATCGAAGGGCGTAGGGAGATGTAAGAGCCGACTAAATGAGCAAAAACAAGCATTTTTATATTGCCGTGCTGCTCGCCACGGTCGCCGTGCTGGCGGTCGCCTTTGCAGCGTCGTGTATGCGCGCACCGGCGCGGGGCGGCGAGGAGACAGGGGGCGGCAGCAATACCACAGGCGGCGCCGATGAAACGTCCGGCGCCGCAGCAGTGTCGGCAGATGAAACGACACAT
>CANROT010000161.1 GCA_947632285.1 uncultured Clostridia bacterium | reverse complement strand
CGAGACGGACTACACCGCCGTCATCAAAGATTACGATACCGAAGTCGATATGCGCCTTACCGGCAGCGGCAACGCCGACGAAAACTACGTCGGCAAGGCCGAGATCCACGTCCGGGGCAACTCGACGGCGACAATGCCGAAGCGCCCCTTCAAGCTGAAGCTCGACAAAAAGACGAACCTGCTCGGCATCGGCAAAACGGGAAACGGCAAGAGCAAGCACTGGTGTCTGCTCGCGAACTCGAAGGATCCGACGCTGATGCGCAACAAGCTCCTCCTCGACTTCTCCCGCTCCATCGGCACCGAGGCCGCGATGGGCTCCGAAAACGTCGTGCTCATATATAACGGCGAATACTGCGGCGTCTATGAGCTGACCGAGCACATTCGCGTCGACGACGCGCGCGTCGATATCTTTGACTGGGAAGAGTACGCCGAGGACGCCGGGCAGGCGCTCGGCGAGCTGCTCGCGTCCGGCGCCGAGGCGGAGAGGATCGCAGACGAGGTCGAGGGGCAGATGCTCACCGACTGGTCGTGGATGTCGTCCGGAGCCGTCAACTACAACGGCAGGAAATACAGCCTGGTCGGCGACCTCGGGCTTGACGCGCCCCCGCCGCAGACGGGCGGCTTCATGCTCGAAATGGATTTCTACGCCTACAACAACTGGGATATCGCGTCCCTCTTCACGGCTTACGCCCAGCCCCTCTACTTCAACACCCCCGGTCCCGAGCCGGGCGCCTCGCTCGATGCGTTCTACGGTACAAAGCTTTACTCGTACACGTATAACTACATACAGTCGTTCGAATACGCGCTCCACAGCGACGACTTCTTCTATCGCGACAAGGACACGCACTATGCGCCGGACGACTGGAGCAAGTACGGCCGTAACCGCACATATAACCCCGTCGATTACAAGGATCCGAAGAACAGCGGCAAGCACTATTCGGAGCTCTTCGACATGGACAGCCTCGTCAGGAACTTCATCTTCTGCGAGGTCGCGATGAACTGGGACAGCATGAAGAACAGCTTCTTCGTCTACAAGGACACGGACGGGCTCGCGAAGATCGGCCCCCAGTGGGACTTCGACTGGGCGTGGGGCAACGTCCTCTGGAACCGTGCAACGTGGGAGCCGGAAGCATGGCACACGACGTGCGATAACTTCATGATCGAGCAATACTATCAGGAGGAACAGTGGAACCGAATGCTCATTCGCGACCCGTACTTTCTCACAAAGGTATATGAGGCGTGGCAGGCGCTGCGCGGCACCGAGATCGAAGCGCTCGTCAGCGAGGGCGGAAAGATAGATTCATATTATTCCTACATTCGCCGTGCCGCGCTCGCGAACGATTATCGCTGGTCGTTTGAAATGTCGATGATCCCGAGCTACTCAGGCGAATCGTACAGCACGACGTTCGACGAGGAATTCGACCGCATGGACGAATTCGTCTCGACGCGCATGGATTGGCTCGACAGGCAGTTCAGAAGCGTCGACTCGCTCGTCGGCTCCCTCGGAATGTACGCCGCCTCCCCCGACAAGATCGGCGCCCCCGAATACTCCGTTTCGGGCGACACCGTGAAGGTCAGCTGCAACGTGAAGGACTCGAAAATAAAGACCGTCTCGTTCCAGATCAACGGCAAAACCATCGTTGAGGCTGCCGTCTCCGGCGGCACCGCGACCGCGACGTTCAAGAGATCCGCCCTTGAGGAGGGCGGCTGGAACTGCATCGTCGCCAACGCGAAGGACGCCGGCGGCAAATACATCATAAACGAGGGCGCGAGCGAGCCCGGCAACTATTCCGTGCCCGTCTCAAACTACATCAGCTTCAAATATTAAGCGGACGCGCCGATCGAGTATAACCCCCGATCGAGCTCCGCTAAACGGCGGGGAAAAGCCTTCCCCGCCTATATTATTTTCGGGTCCGCCCGATATCCGCAGATGCGTGCCGCGGCAAGTTTCTGCCGGACTTTGCGACTTCGTTTATTTTTATGTTTGTGATGACAAAAAATGAAATTTTTGTTGAAATATCTCGTTCAAAAGTGTATAATGGAGTCGACACTCTAATCTCACAAAACGGAGATCCACTATGTCTGAACCGAACCGGACCCATATAAGGGCCGTCACCGCCGCGGTTTTTCTGCTTCTCTGTCTTCTGATCACCGCCTGCCACAAGGGCAGCGGCGACGGCAATGACAGCGGCAGCGAAGCGAACGGCACGACGGGGCCCGGCGAAACGCTGTACGTCCCGACCGTCGACGGTGACGCCGACTCGCTCGACGGAATAACGATCGGCTCCGCCGAGGACCTCGCCAGGATCGGCAGAGACCCCGCCTTCCCGCTCGACGGCGACTACTATCTCGTCATCGACCTCGATCTCTCGGGGAACAAGAACTGGACCCCGATCGGCGGCGCCGCCGGCAGGAGCGGCGCATACTCCGGTGACGGCGTCTTCTCCGGGACGTTTGACGGGCGCGGCCACATCATCGACGGGCTGACGATCGCCGCTTCCGGCATCACGACCTCGTCATATTACGGCCTGTTCGGCACCGTCGGCAGCGCCGACGAGGGCGACCCCGCCGTCATAACGAACCTCACGCTCAAAAACGTCTCCGTGCGGCTCTCGTCAAATACAGACTCTGCCGTCGGCGCGCTTGCCGGGCAGGTCAACGGCTGCGCCGAGGTGAGCAATATCTCGCTCTTGTCCGGCTCGGTCCAATACAGCGGCAGCGGCAGCCTCGGCTGCGCCGGTCTCATAGGTCAGTGCCGCACCGACCGCTCGGAGGGCGCATCAAACGAAGGCATCGAGATCTTCGACATATTCAGCGATCTGTCCGTCACCTCGAGCAACAACGGCTGGGACACGGGCGCCGGGCTGATCGGCAGGATACGCGATTCCTCGCTCGGCACCCTCTCCGACATCGTTCTCATCGGTCCGACAAGCTCCGAGGGCGCCGCCGCTCCCATAGTCGGCGGCGACAGCTCGGCAGTCATAATGCGTCACATCTATTTCCTTGAGTCCTCCGGCCGCTCGCGCGACGGTATCGGCGAGGCGGTCAGCGAAGAAACGCTTGCCGGCGGGGCGCTGAAGTTCTCCTCCGCGTGGAACGTCGCCGAGGGTATGTACCCTCTGCTCACGTCCCTCACCTCCCGCAGCAACTTCAGCCTGCTCGAATTTACGAATATTGAATTCGCCTCGGGCGACAGTATCGAAAGCGTCACGCGCTCATTCACGCTCCCGTCGTCCGTGTTCGGCCAGAAGTTTACATGGTCGTCGGACAACGGATCGGTGATAAAGATATCCGGCACGGCAGCGGAGGTCACCCGCCCCGAGGGGGATAACGTGAACGTCAGGCTGACCGTCAGCTACGGCTCGGGAACGGGCGAGATCGTCGTCCGCGTGCTCGGGGTCGAGCCCGCCGGCACGACCGCGTCCACGTCCGCCGACGGCGGCGCGCCTTCGACATCGTCGCCGACACCTTCCGAGACGACGCCGAAGCCGTCAGATACGACGTCGGCGCCGCCGGATACGACACCGAAGCCGCCGCAGGAGATCAACAGCCTCTACTTCGTCAAAGAGCGGGTGAAGCCCGGCGAGACGGTCGAGGTCGGCGGCGGTCCCGCCTCCGGTACATACACATGGACGATCGAAAACAAGGCAGACAAAACGTCCCGCACGGAAAAAACGAACGAGCCGTCGCTCACGCTCACGAAAAATGACTCCGAAAGTCTCATCACCGTTTCGGTCTCCGGTTACGTCCCGATCGTCATCTATTGCAGCGACCTGCCCGTCGTCTATCTCGACAGCACCCGCAGCTTCTACAACATACCGATGGAGTACATTGACGCCACGCTGCGCGTCGTCGGCAGCGACGCGGAGGGCAGCTATAACGGGAAGACCGAGATCCGCGTCCGCGGCAACTCGACAGCCACGATGCCGAAGCGCCCCTTCAAGCTGAAACTCGATAAAAAGGCAAATCTGCTCGGCATCGACAGCGAGGGCCCGAGCAAGCACTGGTGCCTGCTCGCGAACGCGAAGGACCCGACGCTGATGCGCAACAAGCTGCTCATGGATTTCGCCGGCGCCATCGGCAGCGGCCCGCACATCTGCTCCGAAAACGTCGTGCTGATATACAACGGCGAATACTGCGGCGTCTACGAGCTGGCGGAGCACGTCCGCGTGGGCGATACGCGCGTCGACATCTTCGACTGGGAAGAATATGCCGAGGACGTCGGAAAAGCGCTCGGCAAAAAGCTCGCCTCCGGCGCGAATGCAAGCAAGATCGCGGACGAGGTCGAGGGGCAGATGCTCACAGACTGGTCGTGGCTGTCGTCCGGCTCCGTCAAATACAACGGAAAGACATACAATTTTGTCAGCGACCTCGGGCTTGACGCGCTCCCGCCGCAGACGGGCGGCTTCCTGCTCGAAATGGATTTCTACGCATACGGCAGGAGCGACCTTGCAACGGTCTTCACCTCGTATGCGCAGCCCCTCTACTTCAACACGCCCGAGCCCGTCGGCATAAGCTCGCTGAACTCGTTCCGCTCGACGCCGCTCTTCTCGTACACGTATAACTACATACAGTCGTTCGAATACGCGCTCCACAGCGACGACTTCTTCTACCGCGACACCGACACACACTATGCCCCCTCGGACTGGAACAAGTACAGTTGGAACCGCACGTATAACCCCACCGGCTTCAGCTGCCCCGAGAACAGCGGCAAGCACTATTCCGATCTCTTCGACATGGACAGCCTCGTCAAAAACTTCATCTTCTGCGAGATCGCGATGAACTGGGACAGCATGAAGAACAGCTTCTTCGTCTACAAGGACACGGACGGGCTCGCGAAGATCGGCAAAGTTCTGC
>CANROT010000160.1 GCA_947632285.1 uncultured Clostridia bacterium | reverse complement strand
CGCTCCGCCTGATCGTCTTTTTCGAGCGATTTTTCCCTCCCTCTTCGGGAGGCTTTTGTCGTCCCGTTTTTTCTTGCTACGATTTTTTTAGTCCTCTATTTCGCTCAAATCATCGCTACCCCTCAAACTAACATTCCGAAAAACAACATCGCACCCGACTCTGAACTGCGCCGTCCCAAGCGCAGCACCCGCAAAAAGCCGATATCTCATTCGACTTTCAAAGCCGGATCAACCCTCAAAACAACTTTCCGAGAAAAACAACCTCTCACCCAAGCTCAAAATCACCGTCTCTCGCGCGCTTGCGCGCTCACGCGTGCGCACACGTGTTGTTAAATAAAAATAATTTAAGTTGTCCGAGTCTGTATATTTCTCCGTCTTCATCTTCGTCTTCGTCTTCTTCTTCATCTTCATCTTCTTCTTCGTCTTTCTCTTCTCGTTTTTCTTTTTCTTTATTTCTTTTTGCTACTTTTTCTTTTTTCTTTTTCTTTTTGCGTTTTTGCGGAAAAGCCGCGGCTTCAAATTTGCCCTCGAAAAAAGTTTTCCACCGGCAAAAAAAGTTTCCCACAGCGGTAAAAGTTTCCCACAATCGAAAGCTTTCCGGAGTCCAAAAAACACAGCTCTCAACTGCCTCAAAGGTATAAGAACATATGTTCGTATTGATTATACCCTTTTTTTGATCCGCTGTCAAGTGCCGAAACTCATATTTTAGCATTACCGTCATTTTAACGATAAGTATCCGCTAAATAAAGTGTAATTCACTTAATATTTGCTGTATTTTTAGCATCTAAATTCGCCCGCCGCAACAAAAAAGCCACCCCCAACCGGGACGGCCGCAAAATAAAAAGCCGCTCGCTTTTTCACCGTTAAATCGGTGCACGTGCGGTTTTTTTCGGTTCCAAAATCAGCTGCATCGTCTCAACAAACGAAATCATCGGCGCGCAAATATTGTGTACGTGGCTTTCCAGTTTCGCATGATCCGCACATTCGAAAAGCCGGCTTTCTTCAAGACCTCGGTTTCATGCTCCGCCGTCAGCGGCGTGTCGTAGTGATAAAATGATGTCGGAACGAGCCCCTGCTCGCTTTTGAGCCTTTCCGATTCGGAAAAGTAAAAGCGCTCCGCCTCCTCCGACTCCGCGAAATAATCCGTCAGAACGAAATATCCGTTATCTTTCAGCGCGGCTTTCAGCTTTTTATACAGCCGCAGCTTTTGCTCGGCGGTGAAGTGATGGAGCGATTCGACCGACACGGCGGCGTCAAAGCAGCTCTCGCCGAGAGGGACGTCAAAATAAGACCCGCAGATCGGCCTGATCCTGCGGCCGGAAAATTTCCGCTCGAGCGCCGCCAACATATCCGCCGACATATCGACCCCCACCACATGCGCCTCGCCGTTCCGGGCAAAGTAATATTCAAGCTCAAGCCCCGTGCCGCAGCCGAGATCGAGTACATTTGCATCATGCTCCGTTGGCAGCAAGGCAGCCGTATACGGATAAAATTCCTTCGCACCCTCAATTTCCGTCATCATGTGCTCGTCATATCCGTCCAGCCGTGCGGCAAAAAAATCGTCCATTTTCTCAAGTTTCATATTATCCTCACAAAGCGCCTATCTGCCGGGCAGCCGCCCCGGCAATTATAATCATGTCCCTATGCCGGTTCCTATTCAACAGCGTAAAAATACCCGATTTTGCCCTTTTTGCGGCATCGCAGCCGAAAATAAAAATCCCCCGAAAATCCTTGAAATACAAGGAAATCCGGGGGATTTTTCCTTTTGCTCCATCCGAGATTCGAACTCGGGACACCTTGATTAAAAGTCAAGTGCTCTGCCAACTGAGCTAATGGGGCACACGTCCCGGGAACCGGGCTTTCGATATAATACACCATTTCGGCCGTTTTGTCAATACCTAATGCAAAATTTTCGAAAAATTCCGCTGAATAACAAAACTCCCACCGTCCACTTGACACACCCCGCCGCTCGTTATATAATGGTATCCGGGGCAGCGTGCAAAACTGCCCCCGACAGCGTATTTTCGACAATTTTAGTCATATGTATAACTATTTTATACAGCCGCATAATATGTAAAAAAGAAAGGTGCCCGCATAAAATGTCAATGCTTTTGCTCGTCGACGGCTCGAATATAATGTTTCGCTCGTTTTACGGGATACGCCCGTTCACGACGAAGAGCGGGCTGCACACAAACGCCGTCTACGGCATGATAACGACGCTGTCCGCGCGGATCGAGGCACTCCGCCCCGACTATGTCGCCGTCGCCTTCGACCTGCCGGAGCCGACGTTCCGCCACCTCCGCTTCGCGGACTACAAGGGCACGCGGCAGAAGATGCCGCCCGAGCTCGCGGAGCAGCTCCCGTTCGTCCGCCGCGCGGCGGACGCGCTCGGCGCGCACGTCGCCGACCTTCCGGGCTATGAGGCGGACGACCTGCTCGGCACGCTCGCGCGCCTCGGCGAGGCGGCGGACCTCGACGTCCGCATTCTCACCGGCGACCGCGACTCGCTCCAGCTCATCACGGACAAAACGCGCCTCTGCTTCATCACCGGGAAGGAAACCGTCGACTACGGGCGGGACGAATTCTTCCGCGACTACGGCACGGAACCGCCGCGCCTCGTCGACCTGAAGGCGCTGATGGGCGACTCGTCAGACAACATTCCCGGCGTCCCCGGCGTCGGCGAAAAGACGGCGAAAAAGCTGCTCGCCGAGGCGGGCAGCCTCGACGGAATATACAAAAATCTCCCCTCGCTCACGATCTCGGACAAGCTGCGCGAAAAACTCTCCGCCGGCCGCGATTCCGCGTATATGTCATACGACCTCGCGACGATCCGGCGGGACGCGCCGACGGAGGTGACCCTCTCCGACCTCGAATACAAGGGCCCCGACAGGGACAGCCTCGCGGCGCTCTTCTCCGAGCTCGAATTCTATAAACTGGCCGAACGCTTCGGCATCACGACGCAGGCCGCAGCCCCGTCCGCAGCCGCCGCCCGGGAGCCGCTCCCCGAGGCAGCCGTGCTCGACGGCGAGGCCGCCTCCCGCATTATTGCCGCCGCCGAGGGCGGCGACACACCGGCGCTCGCGCTCTTCGGCGGGGACGCGTTTATCCTTTCCGGCGGCGCCGTGTACCGCGCCGCACCGTCGGACGGCGCGCTCCGTTCGATCTTAGAGAAAACTTCCATTATCTGCCACGACTATAAATCGCTCTGCGCGCTCTTTTCCCCGGACGTGCGCCTCGCGTGCGCGTTTGACACGATGCTCGCCGCATACGTGCTGCGCCCCGGCGACACCTCATACGCGCTCTCGCGCGTCTCGATGACGTACCTCGGCGAGAACGCCGAGCCGGAGACGGGCGAGGCCGCCGTTTCCCTCATCTCCCGCCTCGCCTCGGCGATGAAAGCGGAATTCGCCCGCGTCGACGCGGAGGCGGAGGCGGCAGGCGAGCGCCCCGCGTCCTCGGTGCTATATGACATCGAGCTGCCGCTCGTGCCCGTGCTCGCGGGAATGGAGGCCGTCGGCGTCGGCATCGACACGGACGGCGTCCGCCGGTACGCGGCGATGCTCGCCGAATCCGAATCGGCGCTCGCGGAGCAGATATATATGCTCGCCGGGCACACGTTCAACATCAATTCGCCGAAACAGCTCGGCGAGGTGCTGTTCGTCGAGCTCGGACTGCCCGCCGGGAAAAAGAACCACCGCGGGTATTCGACAGATGCCGAAACGCTCGAGGCGCTCCGCGATTACGAGATCGTCGACCGCGTCCTCGCGCACCGGCAAATCTCAAAGCTCCGCAGCACATACGGGGACGCGCTCGCCGACGCCGCAGACGCGCGCGGCCGCATACACACGAGCTTCCGCCAGACGGTCACGGCGACCGGGCGCCTCTCCTCGACCGACCCGAATTTGCAGAACATTCCGGTCCGCACCGAGCTCGGGCGCGAGCTGCGCCGCTTTTTCGTCGCGCAGGAGGGCCGCGTCCTCGTCGACGCGGACTACTCGCAGATAGAGCTGCGCCTGCTCGCGAACATCTCGGGCGACCCCGTGATGTCCGCCGCGTTTCTGCGCGGCGCGGATATACACGCCTCGACCGCCGCCGAGGTCTTCGGCGTGCCGGAGGAGGCGGTGACGCGCGAGCTGCGCTCGCGCGCAAAGGCGGTCAATTTCGGCATCGTCTACGGCATCGGCGACTATTCCCTCTCCCGCGACATCGGCACGACGCGCAAGACCGCGGCAAAATATATCGAGGACTACCTCTCGACATACAAGGGCGTTGACAAATACCTGAAGGACACGGTCGCCCGCGCGCGCGAGCGCGGATATGTCGCAACGATGTACGGCAGGCGCCGCTATATTCCGGAGATCACGGCGTCGAACAAGATGACGCGCGCCTTCGGAGAGCGCGTCGCGATGAATTCGCCGATACAGGGCGCCGCCGCCGACATCATCAAGCTGGCGATGATCGGCGTCGCCCGCGCGCTCCGCGATTCGGGGCTTGACGCGCATCTCATTCTCCAGATCCACGACGAGCTCATCGTCGAGTGCCGCACCGAGGACGCGGACGCGGTCTCGGAGATACTGCGGAAAGAAATGCAGTCCGCCGCCTCGCTCCCCGTCCCGCTGACGGTCGAGGTCAGCCGCGGCGCCTCGTGGTATGACTGCAAATAAATCGTGCGTCCACGCATATTATGCAATCGTATAATATTGTTTTACAGACGCCGAAGATATACATACGTCTCAAATCAGAAACCATGCAGGAGAAAAAACATGACGGCAAAACACAAGATCGGATTTGACAACACCGAGTACATACGGCTCCAGTCGGCGCGGATAAGGGAGCGCATCGCCTCCTTCGGCGGCAAGCTCTACCTCGAGTTCGGAGGCAAGCTGTTCGACGACTTTCACGCCTCCCGCGTGCTGCCC
>CANROT010000159.1 GCA_947632285.1 uncultured Clostridia bacterium | reverse complement strand
CCCGATCCCGCTTGCCTTTTTATCGGTCCTGCCGTTATAGCCAGTGTACCCGCGCTCGAATATGCGAGGAAGGTCCTCCGGCGCGATTCCGATGCCGGTGTCGCCGACCGTGAGCGTCACCTCCCCGTCCGCGTCCCCGACCGTGACCGTCACGCCGCCCTCGCGCGTATATTTTATGGCGTTCGAGATGAGCTGCTCTATCACAAACGAGAGCCACTTTTCATCAGTAACGATGACGGCGTCCGTCGGTACATAATCTATCGTCAGATGCCTGCGAATAAACATCGTTCTGTATTTTCTTATCGCCGATCTTATTATTTCGTCGAGCGGGCATTTGCGGAAGACGTAGTCGGTCGCGTCCGAATCAAGCCGCAGAAACGTCATCACCATGCCGACATATTCCTCGATCCGCTGAAGGTCCTCGGAAAGCCTGCGCGAGCGCTCGCTGTCCTCGCCGTCGAGCGAGAGCCGCATCGAGGCGATCGGCGTCTTTATCTCGTGCGCCCAGACGGTGTAGTATTCGAGCATATCGGCGTATTTCGCCTCGACCTCGGAGACGATCTTTGCATTCGCCTCCGCGACAAGCGATATAAGCCGCCGGTAGTCCTCCTCCGTCACCGTTTCCGCAGGCGGCAAAAGCGAAGGGGCGCAGTCTATGTCTTCGACCGTGAGCGAGAGCGCGGCGTGCCGCCGCCGGGCGCGGTAAAAGTCAACGCCCATATATATGATTCCAAAAAGCGCGCAAAGCGCCGCCGGGTATGCGACCGCGGCGAGCGGCAGAGAATAGAGCGCGAACACCGCGGCAAATATCAAAGAAAAGCTCAGAAACAAAGCGATGATCCCGAGCCTGTCCCTCAAAAAGCGCAGAAAAAACATTTCCCCCTCCCGTTACTCAACGATATAGCCGACGCCGACCTTTGTGGAGATAAAGCCGTTGAGCCCCGCGTCCGACAGCTTGCGGCGCAGGCGGTTTATGTTGACGGTGAGCGTGTTCTCGTCTACAAACGAGTCCGTTTCCCACAGCCGCTCCATCAGCCGCTCACGGCTGACGACGCGCCCCTTTGACTCCATCAGCGTTGAAAGTATTCTGTATTCGTTCTTCGACAGCTCGACGCGCTCCCCGTTGAACGTCAGCGTGCAGTCTGAAGTGTTGAGGATCGCGCCGCGGTGCTCGATCATCGTCGCGTTCGCGCCGAAATCGTATGCGCGGCGCAAAAGCGCCTGCACCTTCGCGGTGAGGACGCTCCCGTCAAACGGCTTTGCTATAAAATCGTCGGCTCCCATGTTCATCGCCATGACGATATTCATGCTGTCCGACGCGGACGAGATAAAAATTATGGGCACCTTTGAGATGCGGCGGATCTCCGAGCACCAATGATAGCCGTTGTAAAAAGGAAGCGCGATGTCGAGCAGCACGAGCTGCGGGTCCGCCGCGGCGAATTCCTTCATCACGTCGCGGAGATCGACCGCCGATATGACGTCGAGCCCCCACGACGAGAGCTGCGCCTCTATCGCCTCCGCTATGCCCCTGTCATCTTCAACTATGAAAACTCTGTACATCAAATCTGCTCCTGATCCGTAAATTTCCGCCCGGTCTTATGCTGCGTTCAGCTCAACGATGACAAGCTCCGGGCGGTCGTTTATCCTCACCGGTATAATGCTGTTGCCGAGCCCGCGGCTGACGATCATACGCGTCCCGTTCTCCTCAAAAAGCCCCGCGTCGTATTTCGGGAACCACCCCTGCCCCGGCGCGATGACGCCGCCGACAAACGGCAGGCGGAACTGGCCGCCGTGCGTGTGCCCCGAAAGAATGATATCTGCGCCCGCCGCCGCATATTCCGCAAAAAACTCCGGCCGGTGCGCAAGTACGACCGTATAAACGCCGTCGTCCTTCAATTCATTCGGCAGAGTCAATGGCCCGAATGCGGGGTCGCGCACACCGACAAGCCTTATTTTTCCGTCACCGACGACTATATCCTCAGAGGCGCCGTCAAGGACCGTGACGCCCGCGTCCGCGAGCCCGGACAAGAGCGACTTATATTCGCCGTCCGATATCATCGCCTCGTGGTTCCCGCTCACAAAGTACACGGGCGCGAGCTTTACAGCCGCGCGGATAAAGGAAAGTGCGGTGCCGATATCGGTCCTGTTCGAATCGACAAGGTCCCCGGTCACGGCAATTATATCGGGCTCCGCCTCACTGATGAGGCGGAGCAGCACCTCATTCCCGACCCCGAATTCCGCGTTGTGAAGGTCGGAGACCTGCGCTATCCGAAATCCGTCAAACTGCCGGGGCGCGCCGGGTACGGAAAAAACGTCGACCGCGACGGAGACGTTTCCCCACCATATCCATATTATAAATGCGGTCACAGCCGCCGTGAGCACGGCGGCTGTGACTATCTTTTTATTTCTGTTCGCCGTTTTCATGGTATAAGTATACCTCGAAACGGCGCTCCCGTCAAGATATGCCGTAAAGCTCAATCCAGTCGTTCACCTGGAGGATATACGCGATGGACTGAGGCCACGCCATGAGCTGACCGAACCACGGCTTGCCGTAATCCTTCGGCGAGGAGAGGAAGCGCTCCGTCTTTTCCCTGTCTATGAACTCATTGATCGGCGCGCCCTTGTCGTCGAGCAGGCGGCGGAGCCGCCCCGCAAGTATTTTTTCATATCCGGGGCTGTACGTCTTGGGATACGCGCTCTTTTTGCGCCGCAGTACGGGCGGCGGCAAGAGCCCCTCGCACGCGTCGCGCAAAAGCGCCTTTTCGGAGCCCTCACGGAATTTCATGCTCCACGGGACATTGTACAGATATTCGACTATCCTGTGATCCGCGAACGGGACGCGCACCTCCAGCCCGTGCGCCATGCTCGTGCGGTCCATTCTGTCGAGCAGCGTCTGCATGAACCAGCGCTGATTGAGGCAGCTCACCTCGCGGCGGCGCGCATTCTCAGCATCTTCGCCCGGCAGCCGCGGCACGCGGGAGAGGGCGTCCGAATACCGGGAGCGCGCGTATTCGTCCAGTTTAAGGCGCTCCCGAACGTCGTCCCGCAGAAGCGCGCATCTCGCGTCCATGTCGTGCGACCAGGGGAACCCGTCCGCATACAAAAGCTCGGGACGGTAAAACCACGGATAGCCGCCGAATATTTCATCTGCGCACTCCCCGGTCAGGGCGACCTTGTTGTGCTCGCTCACGAGCCCGCAGAAATAAAGGAGCGAGGCGTCCACGTCCGTCATTCCGGGCAGGTCCTTCGCGCGCACGGCAAGCGGCAGCATATCCGCAAGCTCCCCGTCCGTGCAGTAAAGATAAGTATGATCCACCCCGAGCAGGGGCAGGAGCATATCGACAAACGGCCTGTCGCGCGTCGGTTGAAAGCTGTTTGCCTCGAAAAAGGTATCGTTCTCGGTAAAGTCGAACGAAAAAGTGTGCAGCAGCGCGCCGCTCTCCCGCATACAGCGCGAGGCGACGGCGGTGATTATGCTCGAATCGAGCCCGCCCGAAAGAAAGCTGCAAACCGGCACGTCTGACACCATCTGCCGCCGTATCGCGTCACGGACGAGAGCGCCGGTTTTCTGAACGGTCGTCTCGTAGCTGTCCTCGTGCGGGCGCGCCCTGAGCGTCCAATACGTCCTTGTCAAAAGCCCGCTCCGGTCGAAGAGAACGAAGTGCCCCGGCACGACCTCCTTGACTCCGCGGAAGACGCCGACCCCCGGCGTCCTCGCCGGGCCTATCGCGAATATCTCGCGAAAGCTGTCGTCATCTGCCTCGGGCAAAACGTCCGGGTGCGCGAAGAGCGCCTTCGGCTCCGAGCCGAAGACGAGCCCTCCGCCTCGCTCGGCATAAAACAGCGGCTTGACGCCGACCCTGTCGCGGCAGAGCATAAGCCTTTCGAGCTTTCCGTCCCAGACGGCGAACGAATATATCCCGTTCAGCATTTCGGCGCAGTCCGTGCCGTATTCGATATAGGCGCAGAGAATGACCTCGGTGTCGCACGTCGTTTCGAAAACGTATCCTCTGCGCTCGAGCTCCGGCAAAAGCTCGTCGGTATTATATATCTCCCCGTTATATACGATCACGTATTCGTACCCGCCGACAAATCTGCGCATCGGCTGTATTCCCCCGGAAATGTCGCGGATCGACAGCCGCGTATGCGAAAGCCCGACGTGGCGGTCGAGATATTCCCCCGTCTGATCGTGTCCTCGGTGCGCTATCGCCTTTCTCATGTCGACGAGCACGCCCGCCCATCTCGCCCGGCTGTATATATAGTCTTCATTGAAATTGCAGAACCCCGCAATGCCGCACATAAAAGTACCTCTCCTCCGCGCGGAGGTGCTCCGCGCTTATTTTTTTCACGGGTTCATTATATGCGCGATTTTCCCCGGCCGTGCAGGCTTATAAAAAACGCGCCGCAGAGATCTGCGGCGCCGAGCGTATCGGTTTTATATCCGAACCCAAGCCCGACTTCCAGGCTCGGCGAACGTGATCCATATCAAAAAAAGTATAGTACAATGTAAACGCGGAAAACCTAAAAAGAAAACCATGGAGGAAACTATAATGACACAAAAACAGCTCACAATGTTTGAAAACTGTCTTCGCAACGAAGAAAAAAGCGGCGCTACGGTGGAAAAATATATGCGGGACGTGCGCCGGTTTCTCGCCTTTCTGTCGGAGTCACCGAAGAAAAGGCCGAGCAAGGAGCAGACAATGGCATACAAGGAATATTTGGCAAAGCGGTACGCGCCGGCAAGCGTCAATTCCATGCTGACGGCAATGAACCGGTTTCTGCGCTTTATCGGCAGGGAGGATATGTGCGTAAAGCTGCTGAAAATACAGCGGCAAATGTTCTGCCGTGAGGAGAGGGAGCTGACAAAGGAGGAATATCAGAGACTCGTAAAAGCGGCGAAGGACACCCGGCTGTCGTATATCAT
>CANROT010000158.1 GCA_947632285.1 uncultured Clostridia bacterium | reverse complement strand
GTCGCGGTAGTGGTCCTCGAGCGTCTTGCAGACGTTCTTGAACTGCTCGTAAGCTTCCGGGAACTTTTCCGCCATCTGCGCTATCGGCATAGGCGTGCGGATA
Source organism: uncultured Clostridia bacterium (assembly GCA_947632285.1). GTDB lineage: Bacteria > Bacillota > Clostridia > Oscillospirales > CAG-272 > DTU064. Next base: position 4,832 of record CANROT010000158.1, on the reverse strand, counting down.
CCGGCGACGACGTCCTCGCCCTGCGCGTTCACGAGGAACTCGCCCATCAGCTTCTTTTCGCCCGTCGCGGGGTCGCGCGTGAACGCGACGCCTGTGCCGGAATTCTCATTCAGGTTGCCGAATACCATGGGCATGACGTTGACCGCCGTGCCCCAGCTGTACGGGATATCGTTGTCGCGCCTGTAAACGTTCGCGCGGGGGTTATCCCATGAGCGGAAGACCGCCTTGATCGCCTCATAGAGCTGTACCTTCGGGTCGGAGGGGAAGTCCTCACCGATCTTTTCCTTGTACTCCGCCTTGAACTCCGCAGCGAGCTCCTTGAGATCTGCTGCCGTGAGGTCGACGTCGTACTTGACGCCCTTCTTTTCCTTCATCTCGTCGATGAGCTGCTCAAAATACTTCTTGCCGACTTCCATGACGACGTCCGAGAACATCTGGATAAAGCGGCGATAGGAGTCATAAACGAATCTTTCGAACTTGGGGTCGGGGTTGCCCTTGATCATCGCCTCGACGACGTCGTCGTTGAGGCCGAGGTTGAGGATCGTGTCCATCATGCCGGGCATCGAGGCGCGCGCGCCGGAACGGACCGAAACGAGCAGCGGGTTTTCGAGGTCGCCGAACTTCTTGCCGTTGATCTCCTCCATCTTCGCGACGTACTGCATGATCTCCGCCATGATCTCGTCATTGATGCGGCGGCCGTCCTCATAATACTGAGTGCAGGCCTCGGTCGTGATGGTGAAACCCTGAGGGACGGGAAGACCGATGTGGGTCATCTCGGCGAGGTTCGCACCCTTGCCGCCGAGCAGCTCGCGCATGTCCGCGTTGCCTTCACTGAATAGATAAACGTACTTCTTGCTCATGGAATTCCTCCGTAGTATGAGTTGTTTTGTTTTCCTTTGCTCCGGGCGGCGAATGCCGCACACAAATATTGTAACATATTTTTCCTCGCTTGACTACCCCTTTTTGAAGATTTTATACGAAAAATCACCGTTTCGGCGCCGAATGCTCCGACTCTGGCACATTTTTATTTTTACCGCTTGTAAATCCGCGGCGGTTGTTATATAATAAGTAAGTATAACATCACGAAAGGACGAAGAACGGCGCATGGCGAAAGCATCAAACATATTCGATTTGTTCCGCAGGATCGAATCGGAGAGGGAGACGGCGGGCGGCCCGATAACGGCGATAGTCGCCGGGCTCGGCAATCCCGGGCGGGAATATACGTTCACGCGCCACAACTCGGGCTTTCTCGCGATAGACTATATCGCGGCGCACATAGGCGTCAGCGTCGACCGAGCAAAATTCAATGCGCTCGTGCGCGAGGCGGCGCTCGGCGGGGAGCGCGTGCTCCTCTTAAAACCGCAGACGTACATGAACCGCTCCGGCGACGCCGTCGGCGCGGCGGCCTCATTTTATAAGCTCCCGCCGGAGCGCGTCTTCGTCCTGTGTGACGATGTGAGCCTCCCGGTCGGGACGGTGCGCATACGCGCGAAGGGGAGCTCCGGCGGGCAAAAGGGGCTCCGCAGCATAATCGAGGCGCTCGGGACCGAGGAATTCCCTCGCATAAAGCTCGGCGTCGGCGACAAGCCCGCGCCCGAATGGGACCTTGCGGACTGGGTGCTCTCGACGTTTGACGCGCACGACCGCGAGCTCATGACGGCGGCGTTCGGCCGCGCATATGAGGCGCTGCCGCTGCTCCTGAAGGGCGATTTCGCCGCCGCACAGAGCCGCTACAACGGCTGAACCCGGAGGGCTTGAAACATTAAATGAAATTTATGATAGACAGCATTCGGGCGGAGCGCGATTACGCGGCGCTGACCGCGACGCTGAAGGAACAGCTTGCAGCAGCCGACACCGGGGCGCCGAAACCGATAGTCGTCTCGGGGCTTTCGGCGGGCGCGGCATACGCGTTTTACGTCTCCGTCTCGGAAGATGCAAAGCGGTACTCTGGTCGCGCGCCGCTCATACTCGTCGCCGACGACGGGGAGGGGGCGCGGCTGCGGTCGTTTTTCGAATCGGTCGGGAAGCGGGCGCTCTACTATCCGCCGCGCGAGCTCGTTTTCCACAACATAACCGCCTCACACGAGAGCGAACACGAGCGGCTCTCGGTGCTTTATGAGATACTGAACGGCGACCCGGACGCCGTCATAACGACGCCGGACGCCGCGCTCGGATATACGATATCGAAGAACGAACTCTCGTCGCGGACGCTGCGCGTCTCGGTCGGGGACGAGGTTTCCGAGAACGAGATCGCGAAAAGGCTGTTTTCGGCGGGATATGCCCGCGTCGATATGGTCGAGGGCGTGGGGCAGTATTCGGTTCGCGGCGACATCGTCGACATCTTTCCGCCGTCGTTCCGGGAGCCCTTGCGCATCGAATTTTTCGGCGACGAGGTGAACAGGCTCTGCACGTTCGACCCGGAGACGCAGCGAATGTCCGAGCCGATGGAGGACGCGACGGTGCTCCCGGCGCGCGAATTCGTCGCGGACGCGGACGCCCGCCTCCGCATCGCGGACGCGGCGCGAAAGCTCGCCGCCCGCGCAAAAAGCGAAAACTCGCGCGGGATCCTGCGCGGCGAGGCCGAGGCCGCCGAGGCGGGGCTGCCGATGGATTTCGCGGACAAATATCTCCCGCTCATAAGGAGCGGCAAAACGTGCCTCCTCGACTACACGGACGGCGCGCGCGCCGTGCTCGTGATCGAAAACAACAACGTCTCATCTCGCCTCGACGGGTATTTTGCGGTGCTCGACGAGGAAGTTAAGGGTATGCTCGCGGAGGGTATGATCTCCCCCGCGCTCGCGGACTACACGTGCAGGGCGGACACGCTCGACGCATACAGAATTAGGAACGCGCAGATACTGTCGAGCGCGTTCGGGACGGCGGGGCTCTCCGGCAGAGCGGTCGCCGGGATATACGGCTTTTCGTCCCGCCGCGGCGTTTCGTACAACGGGAACATAAAGCTGCTGATAGAGGATATAATCACGCTGATCCGCGGCAGCTACAGGATCGGCGTGCTGTGCGCGTCCGAGGCGTCGGCGGCGCTGACCGTCTCCGCGATAGGCGGAGAGGGGCTACCCGCCGTCAAGGCGGAGGACATCGCGCCGCGCGAGATGAAGCCCGGCGTCGTATACGTGAGCTGGGGCTACGACAGCGAGGGGTACGAGCTGCCGACGCAGAAGCTGGCGCTCTTATCGTTCACCTCCGAGCCGGACACGGCGAAGAAAAAGCGCCCCGTCCGCGACAAGCGGCAGAAGAGCAATACAGAAAAGATACTTTCATACGGAGATTTGAAGGTCGGGGACTACGTCGTCCACGCATCATACGGGATAGGGCAGTACATGGGGCTCGAAAACCTCGTCGTCGACGGGGTGGCGCGCGACTACGTCAAGATCAGGTATGCGGGCACGGACCTCTTATACCTGCCGACGGACCAGCTCGACCTCGTCTCAAAATATATCGGCGCGCACGGGGAGGACGGGGACGTCAAGCTCTCGAAGATGGGCGGCGCTGAATGGGTCCGCGCAAAGTCGCGCGCAAAGTCCGCGGCGAAGGACATGGCAAAGGAGCTGATCGCGCTCTATGCCGCGCGCCAAAGGACGGCGGGATTCGCGTTCCCGCCGGACGACGACTACCAGCGCGGGTTCGAGGAATCGTTTGAATACGAGGAGACGGACGCGCAGTTAGCGGCGGCGGAGGACATCAAGCGCGACATGGAAAAGCCTTACCCGATGGACCGCCTTTTGTGCGGGGACGTCGGATACGGGAAAACGGAGGTCGCGCTCCGCGCGGCGTTCAAGGCGATACTCGCCGGAAAGCAGGTGGCACTCCTCGTCCCGACGACGATCCTCGCCCTCCAGCACTACAACACCGCGACGGCGCGCATGCGCCCGTACCCGGTGACGGTCGAGATGCTGTCCCGTTTCCGCACGAAGGAGCAGCAGGCGGAGATACTCCGGCGGCTGCGGCGCGGCGAGATAGACATGATCGTCGGCACGCACAGGATCATTTCCGAGGACATAAAATTTCACGACCTCGGGCTCCTCATCGTCGACGAGGAACAGCGCTTCGGCGTCGCGCAGAAGGAAAAGCTCAAAAAAATGGCCGTCGGCGTCGATGTTCTGACGCTGACGGCGACGCCGATACCGCGCACGCTCAATATGGCGATGAACGGCATTCGCGATATGTCGCTGCTCGACGAATCCCCGGGGAACAGGCTCCCGGTGCAGACATACGTGCTCGAGCACGACGACGTGATGATAAACGAGGCGATAAGGCGCGAGCTCTCGCGGCAGGGGCAGGTGTTCTACCTCTACAACCGCGTCGAGGGCATACACCTCGTTGCCGCAAGGATAGCGAAATCGTTCCCGGACAAGACGGTCACGGTCGCGCACGGGCAGATGGAGCGCGAACAGCTTGAAGAGATATGGCAGTCCCTGCTCGACGGGGACATAGACGTCCTCGTCTGCACGACGATAATCGAGACGGGCGTTGACGTCCCGAACGCGAACACGCTCATAATCGAAGACGCGGACCGGCTCGGGCTCGCACAGCTCCACCAGATACGGGGCAGGGTCGGCAGGTCCGGCAGGCGCGCGTATGCGTATTTCACGTACAGGCGCGGCAAGGCGCTCTCCGAGATCGGCACGAAGCGGCTCGAGGCGATCCGCGAGTACACGGAGTTCGGCGCGGGCTTCCGCGTCGCGCTCCGGGACATGGAGATACGCGGGACGGGAGATTTGCTCGGGGCGCGCCAGCACGGCCACCTCGACGCCGTCGGCTACGATCTCTATATAAAGATCCTCGAGTCAGCGGTCCTCGAGGAGGAGGGAAAG
>CANROT010000157.1 GCA_947632285.1 uncultured Clostridia bacterium | reverse complement strand
CTGCGCGAAAATTTCGTAAACGGCGCGCACGATGCGGAAACGGATCAAAAAAACCGTACTTTTTAAGCATAATATATTTGAATTGTCGGCGCTTTTATGATACAATAGATATGTATGACATCGACAGTATTTTTTAGGCGGAGGAAACCGCATGAATGCTATTATGGAATGGCTGAGGGACTTCGGGAAAAATATTCTCAGGACGCTCTCGCTGTTGACTTTTCAGGATTCGTTCGTAGATTCGCTCGTAAACATAATCGATATCCTGTTCGTAGCCGTCCTCCTTTACTTCGTTTTTAAATTTATTCGCAGCCGCCGCGCCGGGAAGCTGGCGATAGGCGTTGCGGTGTTCCTCTTGATCCTCGCGGTGACGCAGGCGCTCGAGATGCACGCCGCGCAGTTTTTGCTCGGGAACGTCGTTCAGATCGGGCTCGTGACCGTTATCGTCGTGTTCCAGCCGGAGCTCCGCTCCGCGCTTGAGGTCATCGGCGGGGAGACGGTCATGGCGCCGTTCAAGCGCTCGCGCGACGTCTCGGAGACGACGGCGATGATAGACGTCGTGGCAGACGCAGTCGCGGATATGTCCGAGTCAAAGACGGGGGCGCTCATCGTCATCGAGCGCACGACGCTGCTCGGCGACCATATCATAACCGGCACGGTCATCAACGCGAACGTGGAAAAAGAGCTCATAAAGAACATATTCTTCAACAAAGCGCCGATGCATGACGGCGCGATGATAATACGCGGCAACAGGATCCACGCCGCCGGGTGTCTTTTGCCGCTGACGACGCGCACCGACCTCATAAAGGAGCTCGGAATGCGCCACCGCGCGGCGATAGGGCTCTCCGAGAACAGCGACGCCATCGTGATCGTTTGCAGCGAGGAGACCGGCACGATCTCATTCGTCGAGGGCGGCGAGATATCGCGGAACTACACCCCGACGATGCTGAAGGCGCAGCTCCGCTCCGAGCTTGTCGGCGACGACGACGGAAAAAAGCACACGATACGCCGCACCGTCAAAAACGTGACGGGCCGGATCATGACGGACAAGGACAAAAAGGAAAGGTGAGGTGGACGGTATGGCAGAAATCACATCGACCGAAGGCAGCGTCAGGCACCATGACTTCATCGCGAAGATCGTCTGTCTCCTTTTGGCGCTGATCCTCTGGGTGTACGTCATGGAGGTCGAGAATCCCGACTGGGAGGAAACGATAGGCGATATCCCGGTCGAACTCGTCAATACGGACGAGATCGAGATCGACCACGACCTGACGATATACGGCGGTTACTCGGCGACGGTCGAGATAACGCTCCGCGGCCGCCGCAACCAGCTCTCGAACATCACCGCCGACGACATTAAGGCGACGGCGGACGTCTCCGAGATATCCGAGCCTGGCGAATACACGCTGCCGATCTCGGTCAGCGTGCCTAACGATTCGGAGCTTGTGGAATCGTCCGTTGAGTCCGTCACCGTGCTCGTTGACAAGCGCGAGCGCAAGACGGTGGATATAATTCCGAAGTACAGCGGCCTTGTGATAGAGGACGGGTATATACAGGGGGAGCCGGTGCTCTCGTCACCGACGGTCACGGTCACGGGTCCGTCGCGGTATCTGTCGAGCATCGACCACGCGGAGGTCCTCATTCCCGATCTCGGAAGGATAACGAGCTCCGTCAAGGCGTACGGTTCGGTCACGCTCGTCGACGGCGACGGCGGCACCGTCTCGAATCCTTACGTTACGCTGTCGATCTCCGAGATAAGCGTCGACATACCGATCTACGCGCACAAGACGATACCGCTCACCGTCGAATACAGATACGGCTTCTTCAACAGCGACAACGTGGAGATAACGCTTGACAGGCAGTCGATAGACGTCCGCGGCGCCGCCGACGTCATAAGCAAGCTCGACCGGCTCGTCATCACGACGATAGACGAAAAGCTGTACCCGGACGACACGAGCTTCAAGGTCAAGCTGACGCTGCCGGACGGTGTCGAAAAGCTCGAGGACTTCGACGAGGTCAATATAACGCTCCGACACAAGGGGACGGAGAAGCGCAGCATCGTTATCCCGATAGACGACGAAAACATCAAAAACGCGGGCGACACGTCATATGAACTTTTGCAGACGTCGCTTACCGTTACATTGCGCGGAGACCCGGGTGAGCTGTACCTCGTTTCGGCGCAGAATATTACCGCCGAGATCGACCTCCAATCCTATTCCGGCGCGCAGTCCGGGCGGACGCGCATTCCGGTCACGTTCAGGTTCACGGACACGAAGACGGTTTATGAGCTGGGCGAATATTATGTTGACGTCATGATAAATACCGAAGCGACTGAATAAGGAACGGACAATGGCAGGATTCAGGATAAATGATCCGGACGGCTGGGGCGCGCCCGCGCCCGTCGATACGGCGGCGGCTGCCGCCGTGTCGACGGAGCTCGGCGTCTCGGCGGCGATGGGAAGGCTGCTCTACAGGCGCGGCTGCCGGAGCGCAGATGAGGCGCGCGCGTTTATAAATATAGAGAACGGCGCGATACACGATCCGTTCCTCCTACCCGATATGCGCCGCGCGGTCGAGGCGGTCGCCTCGGCGGTTCGGGAGCACAAAAAAATTGCCATTTACGGCGACTATGACGCTGACGGCATAACCTCCGTCAGCGTCCTTTACCTTTTTTTATCGGGGCTCGGTGCGGACGTTTCCTACCGCATTCCGAAGCGCAGCGAGGGGTACGGCATGTCATTCGGCGCGATAGACGAGCTCGCAGCCGCCGGGGTCGAGCTGATAATCACAGTTGATACGGGGACGACGGCGACGGCGGAGGTCGCGCACGCGTACTCCCTCGGCATGAAGGTCGTCGTGACGGACCACCACGAATGCACATCGACCCTTCCGGTGGCGGAGGCGGTCGTGAATCCGCGGAGGCAGGACAACATATACCCGTTTTCCGGGCTTGCCGGGGTCGGCGTCGTTTACAAGCTCGTCTGCGCGCTCGAATCGGTCATAAATAAAATATCGGTCGCGGAGGCGACGGTCCGCGTCAGCCGGAAATATATCGACCTTGTCGCCGTCGGCACGGTCGCGGACGTGATGCCGCTGCTCGACGAGAACAGAGTCATCGTCAGGGGAGGGCTGCGCATGATAGGCGCGGGGACGCGCCCGGGCATGCTTATGCTGATGGAAGCGGACGACGGCGAACGGGTAAAGAAAAAGCCCCGGATCGGCACGGGCTACATAAGCTTCACGCTCGCGCCGCGCATAAACGCGGCGGGCCGCCTCGGCGACGCGTCGCTCGCCGCAGAACTGTTCCTCACTGAAGACAAGACGCGTGCCGCATACCTTGCGGGCAAGCTATGCGAGATAAACCGGGAGCGGCAGAGGCTTGAAAACATTATCGCCGCCGAGGCCGTTGAGAAGATCGAGGCGACGCACGATTTTGAGCGCGACCCCGTTATAGTCGTCTCGGAGGACGGCTGGCACCAGGGCATAATCGGGATCGTCTCCTCGCGCGTCACCGAAAAATATGGTATGCCGTCGATCCTCATCTCATTTGAGGGAGACGGCGGGGAGCACGACATCGGCAAGGGCTCCGGCCGCAGCGTCCCCGGGCTGAACCTTGCGGAGGCGCTCGCCGAGTGCGGCGACTGCCTCGTCAAGTCGGGCGGCCACGGCGCCGCCGCGGGGCTCACGATAGAGCGCGGGCAGCTCGGAGAATTCGCCCGGCGCATAAACGAGATCGCGCGCGAAAAGTTGTCGCATACGGGGTGTGCGCCCGCCGCCGCAGCGGACGACATACTCAAGGGGGACGAGCTGACGGTCGGCTTTGCGGAGGAGATACGCATGCTCGAGCCGTTCGGCAGCGGAAATCCGACGCCGCTGTTCATCACCGAGGACATGACGGTCGCCTCTGTCACGGGCGTCGGCTCTGACAAGCACACGAAACTGTCGCTCCTGGCGGGGAACAGCGCCGTCACCGGAATGTGTTTCTCCGTTTCGCCGGAGCAGCTCGGCATATCTCCCGGCGACAAAATAGACGCGGCGTATAATCTTGACATAAACGAGTTTCGCGGCGAAAGATCGGCGCAGCTTTTGATCCGGGGCATACGCGAATGCGCCGGGGACAGGGCGCGCGACGCGGAGGACGAGCGGATATACGCATCTCTCCGGAGCGGAACGGCTGACCCCGCAGGCGAATACGATACGTATATACCGACGCGCGAAGACCTTGCCGCCGTTTACAGGGCGGTCCGCGCGGAGGACGCGGCGGGCAGGCGCGAGCACACGGCGAAGGAAATATCGCTTTCGGCGTTCGGAAAAAATTCGCGCGGACCCGTCAAAACAAAACTTTCTCTTGACATTTTCGCGGAGATGGATATACTTTCATTAAAGGCGAAAAGAAACGGCAGGCTTGAAATTTCGCTGCCGACGTCAAAAAAGAAGGTCGATCTCGAGCGCTCGGAGATACTCGGCGCGCTCAGACGGAAATATTCAAGGTGACTTTTTTATCCACTGTCAGTATTTCGGAGGCAACACATGACTGACGATCTCAATACCGAAAAAACGGTCGAAGGCGGGGCGGTAGACGAGCTGCGGGAAGGGCTTCTCGCCGATCTTGCCGCGACCGGAAAACCGTATAATATGGAGCGCATCTCCGAGGCATACGAATACGCGAAGATGCTGCACGAGGGGCAGCGCCGCCGCTCCGGCGAGCCGTATATCGTCCACCCGGTCGCCGTCGCGAAGATCGCGGCGTCACTCGGGCTTGACAACGACGCTATCGTAGCGTCGCTGCTGCACGACACGATCGAGGACTGCGGCGACAAGACGAGCATCGGCGAGATCTCGTCGCGCTTCGGCCCGACGGTCGCGGAGCTTGTGGACGGGCTGACGAAGATGGTGAGCATCGACGTCAAGGACAAGGAATCCCAGCAGGTCGAGAACA
>CANROT010000156.1 GCA_947632285.1 uncultured Clostridia bacterium | reverse complement strand
TCCCCCGGCCTTCTCGGCCACTCTGATGCGGACGTGCTTGCGCACGCCGTCATGGACGCGCTGCTCGGAGCGGCAGGGCTGCCCGATATAGGTCACCTATTCCCCGATACAGACGAGACGTACCGCGGCGCCGACAGCATGAAGCTGACATCAAGCGTCGCGCAGATGCTTGCAGATAAGGGCTTCCGCGTGGTCAATGTGGACGCAACGGTCATCGCCGAGGCGCCAAAGCTGTCGCCTCACATCAAAAAAATGAGGCAGACCTTGGCAGGCGCGCTCGGGGTCGACATCTCGCAGGTCAACATCAAGGCAACGACCGAGGAGGGGCTCGGATTTACCGGAGCAAGGCTTGGCATCGCCGCCCACGCGGTCGCCCTGATCGAATTTATATAAAGCGCGGCGAGATCGCGCATATAAAGCTGCACATCTTTGATTTTCAAACGTCCGGTGCACGCACGCCGCGCGTGTTTTAATGCGGGAAATCACCTTCCCGTAATATGATATGGCTTCCCGTGAAAGCTGCCAACAACGCGTGTCCGCGCCGCCCAGCACAGAGGGCGCGTTTTTCCGGGAGTGCGGTCATGTTTGCCCGGAAAAGCATCATTCCGAATCGAAATATTTTTTTCATCGCGTCACGCGGAAGTAAAGGAGCGCTTATGATCTACATTTCTCCGTCTATCCTCGCATCAAACTTTGCAATACTCGGCGAACAGGTCGCTGCGGCGCAGGCAGGCGGCGCGAACATGATCCATGTCGACGTTATGGACGGCGTTTTCGTTCCGAACATCAGCTTCGGCTTTCCAATCATCAAATCGTTGAGCGCGCATTTCAGCATACCGCTGGACGTTCACCTTATGATAGATGATCCCGACAGGTACGTTGAGCTCGCGTGTACATCGGGCGCGGATTTTTTGACCGTCCACATCGAGCGGCTCGCCGACCCGAAGAAAACGCTGCAAAAAATACGTGCGCTCGGCGCTCACCCTTCCCTTACCATCAGCCCGAAAACTCCGGTCCAATCCGTTTTTCCCTACATAAACTACGCCGACATGATACTTATAATGACGGTCGAGCCGGGCTTCGGCGGGCAGCACATAATTCCCGAAACGCTTGAAAAGGTCACATGCCTGCGCGAGGAAACGGAAAGGCGCGGCCTGCGCGGGTACAAGATAGAGGTCGACGGCGGCATACGCGCCGAAAACATCAAATCCGCCGTAGACGCCGGAGCAAACGTGATCGTTACCGGCAGCGCCGTTTTCGGCGAGCCCGATATTCCGGGCGCGATAAAGCGCCTCCGCGAGGCGGCGCAGCAATAAAAGCCGCATATAATAAAAGGTTTTGAAGATAGGGGTTCGGGGAAAGGAACTTTTGCAAAAGTTCCTTTCCCCGAGTTTTTTGCCGTTAATTTGCCGTGAGCGTGAAGTGGAATTCGCAGAATTTGCCGTATTCGCTCCTGACATCGATCGTCTCGCCGTGCGCGTCGATGATCGTTTTCGCGATGTACAGCCCGAGCCCGACGCCCGTTCTGTCAAGGCCGCGGCTCTTGTCCGTCTTATAAAACCGGTCAAACACAAGCGGGAGCTCCTCGGGCGCTATACCTACTCCCTCGTTGTAGACGTAGACGTGTACTTTTTTGCCGCGGTGCGATATGCTCACGCGGTACCTGCCGCCCTCCCGCGAGAACTTGACGCCGTTATCACACAGGTTATAAAATATCTGATAGACCGCGTCCCGGTCCGCGAGCACGTATATGTTGTCGTTGTCGCAGTTGAACTCGACCGACAGATTGTTTTCTTCGAGGCGCTTTTCAAGCGAGATTATGATCTCCCTTGCCATCTCGCAGATGTCGAAGCGCGTCATATTGAATTTGCGCTCGCCCGCCTCGATCCGCGTGATGTCGAGCAGAGATATGACGAGGCGCGACAGGCGCTTGATCTCGGCGCTGACGATCTTCAGGTAGTGGGACTGCTTTTCCGGTGGGATCGTTCCGTCGAGTATGCCGTCGACAAACCCGGATATCGTCGTCATCGGGGTGCGCATATCGTGCGAGACGTTTGCAAGGAACGTCCGCCGCGTCTCTTCAAGGTTCGCAAGCGAGCTCGCCATATTGTTGAACGCGACGGCGAGCTCCGTCACCTCATCGTGCCCGGTCACGACGACACGCGTATCAAAATTGCCTGCCGCAAAGCTCTTCGCCGCGACGCTCATGTTTTTGATCGGGCTGCTGACGCGGTCGCTTATGAAATAGACGGCAATCAGCGCCGCTAACAGGATCCACAGGCTCGAAAGGATCGAGCTGTTTATCAGCGAATCGAGCAGGATATCCGTGTTCGAGTCCGACGAACAGGTGAAGACCGCGCCGACGACCTCGCCGCCCCTGCGTATTGCCGAGCCGTACACATATATGACGTTTTCGAAAATTCCGGTCGCCTCATCGTTTTCGTCCGAAATAAACGTGTTGTCGCTGCCGGACAGAATATCGGACATTATATCCTCGCCGACGTTAAACCCGGTGTCGATATCGTCCGGAAGCTTCGGAACGTCGTCTCCTATCGTCAAAAGCACGTCTCCCGTCTCATTCGTGATGACGACGGACATATCGCCCGCGTACGTCATCATCATCTTGAACGTGCCGACAATGGACTGGCTGTTCTGCCCGACGTACTGCCTGAAAGAAGTCCACTCCGCCCCGCCGAAATCATCGTTGATAAACTCGGTGATCGAACTCGATGCGCGCGAAAGGGACATCTCCTTCGAAGTATCGGAATAGCTGCCGATCAGAGTGGAGATGATCGTTATCTGGATTATGAAGCTGATGATGATTATCAGCATGAAAACGGTTATGTATTTTGTAAACAGGGATCTGAACATAAATGATCTCCAAATGAAAATGGGGGACGGCCGCGGAGCTGTCCCCCTTATTCGGGTTCAGTCAAAGACATTCAAACTTGTAGCCGACGCTCCACACGGTCTTGAGGCACCATTTGTCGGACGCGCCGTCTATCTTTTCACGCAGGCGCTTTATATGGACGTCCACCGTGCGCGAGTCTCCGAGATAGTCGAAGCCCCACACCTTGTCGAGGAGCTGATCGCGCGTGAAGACATGGTTCACGTTCAGCGCGAGGAAATACAAGAGCTCAAGCTCCTTGCGCGGAATGTCCACATATTTTCCGCACAGCTTCATCTCGAACGTCTCGATGTTGATCTCAAGGTTGTCGAACTTGACAACCGCGCTCTCCGTCGGCGATTCGCTGTGCGCCGTGCGGCGGAGGACCGCCTTTACGCGCGCGGCAAGCTCCTTCATGTCAAAGGGCTTGACAACGAAATCGTCCGCGCCGAGCTCAAGGCCGAGGACTTTGTCGAACACCTCGCCCTTAGCAGTTATCATGATGACCGGCTTGTTCGATTCCTCGCGGATCTCGCGGCAAACCTGCCAGCCGTCCTTGCGCGGCAGCATTATGTCGAGCAGAACGAGGTCGGGGTCATATTCGTGAAAGAGCGCGATGCCCTCGTTGCCGTCGTTTGCCGTTTTTACCTCGTAGCCTTCGTTTTCAAAATAGAGCCTGAGAAGATCACATATATTAACATCGTCATCAACTACAAGTATCTTCGTCCCGGTATCGATCTCTGATCCGTTATCCATAGTTTTTCCTCCTTTTTTAACGTATCTTTTCTGTTTCTGAATTATAATACCGTAAAAACTGCCGCGGGCAGCAGCTAATTTTTTCAATCGTCAATATCGAGTTTGCGGAGCAACGCTGTAACTCTGTATATTAATTATACCACGACAAAACGAAAGTGTAAACACATATTTGCGCGGGTCGTCGCTTTTTTCCATCTATATAGACGCGAAATGGGGCATAAATGTTACACTTTTTCCAAAAAAAATCGCGGCAGAACATAAAATCACGCGCAAACGCTTGCCAATACGATATTTTTTAAGTATAATAAACAGGACAGAATCAAAGAAGGTCAGGTACAACATTTAAAATGAAACTTGGAATCGTCGGTCTGCCGAATGTCGGCAAAAGTACGCTTTTTAACGCACTTACATCAGCCGGGGCGGAATCCGCGAATTATCCGTTCTGCACGATAGAACCGAACGTCGGCGTCGTCCCCGTCCCGGACGAGCGGCTCGACTGGCTCGCACAGCTTTACGAACCGAAGCTGTATACTCCGGCAACGATCGAATTTGTCGACATAGCCGGGCTTGTACGCGGCGCATCACGCGGCGAGGGACTCGGAAATAAGTTTCTCTCACACATTCGGGAATGTGACGCGATAATCCATGTCGTTCGCTGCTTTGTGAATGACGATATCGTTCACGTTGAGGGCTCTGTCGACCCGGTCCGCGATCTTGAAACGATCAATTTAGAGCTCGTCCTTGCGGATATCGAAACGCTCGATCACCGCCTTGACCGTTCACGCAAGCTTGCGAAAGGCAATAAATCGCTTGAGGCGGAAGTCAGCTTTCTTGAGCGCCTGCGCGCCCACCTCTCCGACGGGAAGACCGCACGCTCGATGGAGATGACAGACGAAGAGCGCGAAATACTCTCGGACATTTCCCTTCTCACATCAAAGCCGGTCATATACGCCGCAAATATAGATGAAGACTCGGTCGGCGGCGGATATCTCGAAAATGAGGGATATCGCAAGCTCGCGGAAATTGCCGAGGCGGAGCACTCGGAGATCATACCGATATGCGCCGAAATAGAGGCGGAGATCGCGGGACTTGACAAAGAGGACCGCGAAATGTTCCTCTCTGACCTCGGGATCGAGGAAAGCGGGCTTTCACGCCTTATAAAAAAGAGCTATGCCCTTCTCGGCCTCATCAGCTTTCTTACGGCAGGACCGAAGGAGGTCCGCGCGTGGACGATAAAGAAAGGCACAAAGGCGCCCGGAGCCGCAGGCAAAATACACAGTGATTTTGAGCGCGGCTTTATCCGAGCCGAGATCGTCGGGTTTGACGCGCTCCGCGAATGCGGCAGCATGAACGTCGCGAAAGAGCGAGGG
>CANROT010000155.1 GCA_947632285.1 uncultured Clostridia bacterium | reverse complement strand
CTCTTTTATTCCTCCTCTATTTTACCATATATACGCAAAAAAGCACAGCCTTTCGACTGTACTTTTTCGACAATCTGGCGCGAGGGGAAACTTTCTCTTGAAAGTTTCCCCTCGCGTTATATAACCTTCTTATTTCACTATCTCGCCGTAGCACTCGCCGAAAGCGCAGGCGGCGTTCGCCTCGTCGGTGTCGATGTGCATTGCGAGCGCATATGACTTGCTGACGCGGCAGATGACGTCGTCAAACACGAGGGAGCGGCCGTTCGAGTCGATCTTCACCTTGACGATATCCTTGTCCTTTATGCCGAACTCCTCGGCATCTTCGGGCGTGAAATGTATGTGGCGCTTCGCGGCGATGACGCCCTCGGAGAGCTCGACCTCACCGCACGGGCCAATGAGCTTGCACGGCGCGCTGCCTGCAAGATCGCCGCTCTCGCGGACGGGAGCGTCCACCCCGAGCGTTCTCGCGTCCGTGAGGGATACCTCGACCTGAGACGCGGAGCGTGCCGGCCCGAGTATGCTGACTCTCTCTATCGACTTCTTCGGGCCAACGACAGTCACCTTTTCTTCGCATGCGAACTGACCGGGCTGGGAGAGCATCTTCTTGACGGTGAGCTCATGCCCCTTGCCGAACAGCGTTTCGATGTCCTCAACCGTCAGATGGACGTGGCGGGCGGACGTTTCGACCAAAACTTTTTTTGCCATTTATAAATACCGAACCTTTCTTTTTTCTCCCATAAGTATATCACACCCGCGCATAAAAAACAAGTGCCGACGGAATAATATGTCACGGATATGTTGTTTTTTAAAGGGGACGCATAAGCATGGAAGAAGAAAAAAATGACGCGATGAGCGAGGACAAGCGCGGCGATGTCGAGGACTTCGGCACGACGACCGCCGACGGCGGACACATACGCGTAATGACGATAATCGGACAGATCGAGGGGCACTACGCGCTCGGCGAGGGACAGAAGGCGACGAAATACGAGCACGTGATCCCGATAATCGCCGACGCCGAGGACGACCCCAAGATCGCCGGGATACTCCTGCTCATAAATACGATGGGCGGCGACGTTGAGGCGGGGCTCGCGATCTCGGAACTCATCGCCGGGCTCTCAAAGCCGACGGCATCTGTCGTTCTCGGCGGCGGACACAGCATCGGCGTGCCGCTCGCGGTCGCCGCGGACCGCTCGTTTATCGTTCCGTCCGCGACGATGACGCTGCACCCCGTCCGCATGAACGGAACCGTCATCGGCGTACCGCAGACATACGCATACCTGCGCCGCATGCAGGAGCGCATCATCGGCTTTATCACCGCGCATTCGCGCATCAGCGCCGACGACCTCCGCCGCCTTATGCTCAATACGGACGAGCTCGCCAACGACGTCGGCACGATCATCGACGGCGGCGAGGCGGTCGCGTGCGGACTCATAGACGAGATCGGCAGCCTCTCGGACGCGCTGCGATACCTGAAAAGCAGATAAGATCATTTTTTGAAAAAAGCGCGACAAATCCGCCCGAATATGGTACAATATACGTACCATCTAAAAAAGGCGGTGACGTTTATGGATATTGAAACTCTGCGGCAGAGCTGCGCCGCGTGCGATAAATGCAGGCTCGCCCCGACCCGGACGAATATCGTCTTCGGCGTCGGGAATGAGTCCGCCGACCTCATGTTCGTCGGGGAGGCGCCCGGCGAGCAGGAGGACCTCTCCGGCACGCCCTTCGTCGGGCGTGCGGGAAAGCTCCTCGACTCGTACCTTGCCGCCGTCGGCATTGACCGCGGCTCGGTCTACATAGCGAACATTCTGAAATGCCGCCCGCCGAAGAACCGCGACCCGCTCCCCGATGAGGAGGACGCCTGCATGCCCTATCTGCGCGAGCAGGTCCGCATCATCGAGCCGAAGATCATCGTCTGCCTCGGGCGCATCGCCGCGATGCGGCTCATCAAGCCGGACTTCAAGATCACACAGGAGCACGGCGTCTGGTTCAAGCGCGGCAGGTTCGAGATGTCCGCGTTCTATCACCCCTCGGCGCTCCTGCGCGATCCACGCAAGAAAGAGGATATGCTGACGGATATGCAGACACTTGCCGAAAAACTGAAGCAGATTTAAGGCGTCTGTATAACTTAATTTCAGCACATGAAAAAGAGAGCCGATGCTCCGTTTACGCGGAGCATCGGCTCGTCTGATTTTTGCTTATATTACCTGCAAATTCAGGTTTTATGCGCGTGACTAACTTCCCCGTCTCTGCTCGTCGAGATAGTCCTGAAGTATTATCTCCGCCGCAAGCTCGTCGACGCGGTCGCGCCGCTTTTTGCCGTGCGTCCCCGTCCTGTCCATGATCTCGTATGCCTCAACGGTCGTCAGCCTTTCGTCATATATTTCGACGGGCACACCGGAAAGATCTTTCACCATATCGGCAAACGCCCTCGCTTTTTCCGCCCGCGCGCCCTCGCTGCCGTCCATATTGTACGGGCACCCGATGACGACGAGCTCCGCCCCGTATTTTCTGACGGCCTCGGCTACCGCCGCCGCCGTTTTTCTCATTCCGGACGACTTTATGACGCCGACGCCCGTAGCGATGAGCCCGGTCGCGTCCGATACCGCCATACCCGTCCTCGCGTCGCCGTAGTCGACGCCGAGTATTCGCTTCTTCATCTTCGATCTTTAAAGCTGTATGCCGCGCTCTTCGATGAACGACGAGAGCTCCTCCCCCGTCGGGATCGAATCGAGGCTGCCGTGGCGCGAGACCGTCAGCGCCGCCGCCGCGTTCGCATAGTGCACGGAGCGCATGATGTCCCCGGAGCGCACATATTCCGTCAAAAGCGCCGCATCGAACACGCTGCCGGCGCAGGCGGTGTCCACCGCGTCGACGTTTATCGGCAGGACAACGTTATAATATTTTCCGTCGTAGAGGAAAGCGCCGCGGTCGCCCATTTTTATGATATAATACTTCGCCTTAACGAGCGATGACAGCCTTATGACGGAGCGCAGGCAGTTTTCGGTGTTCGACGGGGCGATGCCGGTGAACGCCAAAAGCTCCTCCTCGTCCGGCGTGAATATCTCGCAGGGGAACAGCCTGTTGAGCTGAAAATCGGGACTCTTTGGCCCGCCGTCTATCATCAGCGGTATCTTTTTCCGCGCCGCATATTCGGAGACGGACGTCACTATCTTGTCCGGCGAGCGCAGCGAGATCATCGCCGCGTCCGGAATGGAGGTGAACGCGTCCTCGGTGTCGGCTGCCGAGATCAGAAGATTCGCGCCCGGGAAGGAGACGCGGCGCACAGCGCCCGTCGCGTCCGATATCGCGGAGACGAGCCCCGTCGCGGCGCGGCGGTCCATGCTCATGAAGCGCGTGTCTATTCCCATCTCGCGGAACTGCGCGCGAAGACGCTGCCCGTTGCTGTCCGCACCGACGCGCGAGCAGAGTATGCATTCCGCGCCCAGCATCGTCAGCGTGACCGCGAATTCCGCGCCCTCGCCGCCGGGAATGTTGTCATACGAGCTGCCGATAACCGTTTCTCCCGCCTCGGGGAAAACCTCCGTGCGCTGCACAAATTCCATATCGGTCGGACTTATCGCGAGTATTCTCGGCTTCATCTCATGATCCCTCCCCACAAAGTCGAACCTATATGTAAATTATACACTAATATTAAGTGAAAATCAACGGTCGGGAGCAACAATAAAGGCGAAAAACGCAGAGTTTTTACGATAAAAATCCAATTCTCACCGGCATATCGGCGGTTTTGCCGCTGTCACGTATCGCTTTTTGCCTTTTCTCTTTCGGCGAGCCGCTTTATGTTCGTGACGACTCTGTCAACGTCGGCGCCATCGCCGACCGGGATCGAGATGATCGGTTCGCCCGCGCCGTCAAGGATCTCGAGCGTATGTACGGTCACCTCCGCCTGCTCCCCCTTTGACACATTGGAAACGCGGACGGCGACCGTCCGCTCCGTGACGGCGGCGTCCCCGATATCCCCGTATTTTATAGTAGCGCGCCGCTCGGAGTCCTCGTCCTTCGTGAGGCAGAACCTGTATACGTATGCGTGTATGCACTCCTGCGTGAAGACGAGCTCCGCCGCCGCGTATCTGTCCGAGCGCAGCTTGAGGTCGCGCCCTCTTGCGACAGCGACGTCTTCCGCAAACTCGTACCCCGAAAAGCTCTCCGGCATAAAGCCGCGCATCTCGCGCTCGCGGACACCGATGTCGGCACGCGTGCGCTCGTCGAGGTCTTTTATTTTGGACGCGACCGTCCTGTCCACCTCCTCGTCTGAGACGCGCGAATCGCGCGTGAAGAGTATCACGCAGACGCCGACGATTATTATCGGCGCGCCGAAATATACCCAGTCCACGACGGCGACAAATACGCCGAAAGCGCATATCACGGCTCCGATGATCTGCGGGATCATGTTTTTCGGTGTAAAATATTTTTTCAGTCCTTTGTGATCCATATTTTTTTACCGGTCCTTTCGTTTTTCGATTTTATCAGTTTCAGTCGATTTTATCAATAACTTATTCGTTTACCCGACCTCAACCGCCGGTTTAGCCGCTACTCACGAGCCGCGGTATCGCTATTGATATTGTGTAAATAATATTTAAGCCGTTTCATCATTATCACCCCCTGTCTCTCAAAGTATATTTTCTGCTCTTTCTTTTCCCTTTTTACATTATTTTGCTTTTTACTCATATTTTTACAGTGCGCGGCAAAAAAAGAACGCCCCTCGGGCGAGCTGCTTTCAGAAAACAAAAAACGCGCCCGAATTCGGACGCGAACCGCACTTTATATACGCTCTCTTACCGCTTTACAAAAGCAAGGAGGCAGACGTCCGAAAAATATGAGTTTTTCATGGCTATATTCCTCCTTTGCATAAAATTTCGCCGCACAATCCCGTCGGCGTTTTTTATTCTACCACGTGCCTTTGCCGTATGTCAATACATTTCGGAAATTTTTACAAAAAATTATTTTAAAAAGCTTTGAAAGAGGGGGACCGGGGGAGAAAACTTTCTCGAAAGTTTTCTCCCCCGGCAATATTTATCTAATTTTTATTTGCGCTTTGAGCGTTCGT
>CANROT010000154.1 GCA_947632285.1 uncultured Clostridia bacterium | reverse complement strand
CCGGGAGCCAGTCAAGCCATTTTTCAACTCCGTCTATGCGGCAGTCGCTCCCCGCGCCGACGCAGTCCGGCCCCATGCTGAAAAATGCGTACCCCAAGGGGTCGACGAGCCACCATCTGCCGTCCTTTTGGCATTTTGTGAAGAACCCGGACCCGTCCGAAAGCCTCTTTTCTTTCCACCCGCCGTATTGTGACCAGTCCTCAAACGGATAGCCTCCCAGCGCCTCGTCCGCCTGCCTCAGCAGCGCTTCACGGAGCTCGTCTTCGCTCTCCGTTTTGCCCTGCCAGCTCTTCCACTTGCTCTGCCCGAAGCGGTCAACGAGCTTTACGTCCGGCAGCTCGACGTTTTCGGGATATTCGTCCGTAAGCGTGATCTCGCCGAGGGTCAGCGTTATGTCGTGATATGACGGCAGCGACGACAAAACGACGCGCTCGATCTCGTCCCTGTGCACGCGCCTCCCATGGCAGACGATCTTCAGCATTCCCGGCAGCGACTCCGGAAACAGCTTTCCCGCGTCTATCCATTCAAGGCTGATACAGACGGTCGCGCGAACGCGCGGCAAAAGCCCGAACCTGACGGTGAACGCCGGCTCCTTTTGCCCGTGAACATACACGAGAAAGTGCATCGGAACGGAGTGATCCTCGTCGACAAAGACCCGAAACGTCAGATACCGTTCAACGCAGTCGGCGATCCCGGGCAAAACGATCCCGGCGCCGTCCTTTGACAGCCGCAGCATATCCCCGTCGGCGCCGCTGTTGATTATTTTCGCGCCGTCGGTTAAAAGCTCCCGTGTGATACTTATCCTTTCCATAACCTTCCTCCCGCCTTTTTTATAATTATAAACGATGAAGAAAATATAATCAAGATATGACAGCTTAGTCGGCCACAAAAAAAGTGTGCCGTTCCGGGAGAACGCTCCGAAACGGCACACTTGAATATTTTATTTCACCGACGCTTCGAACACATATGTGCCGGAGCCGACAGATGATGAGACGAGCATATACCCGCCGTCTTCCGCTGCTTCTGCCGAAACGTTTTCTCCGTCAAGCGTCACCGTCTGTCCGTCGCCCAAAACAGGAATATATACATTCGCCGTGACGCCAACAGGCACCGTCAGCGTCAGCGTGAACTTCCCTGACGCGTCGTACTTCCATTCGGACGTGATATTTCCGTGGACCGAATCGACCGTGCAGGACACGCTCGTAAGCCCGTCGACCATCGAGGGCTTAATATTTATAACGTCGTACCCGGTCTCCGCCGCGCTGATGCCGCCGAGATACTTCGTGAACCACTCTTTGACGTGGCCCATCATCGCGTGATTGCGCGAGCGGGCAAGCCCGTACCAGAGCTCTTCAAAGTTCCAGTATTCCGGCAGCGTCGTCAGCCCCTTGTCGACAAAATACTTGTAGCTCGGCATGGTATCGTTTTCTACCATCTTATATATGATGTCGCTCCTGCCGGCTTCCGCGAGCGATGAGAAGACCTGACGCAGGCCGACCTCGCCCGAGGTCAGGTGATAGTCTGCCTTTTCTATCGCCTCGACAAGCCGCTCGACTGCCTCGTCTCTGTTCTCATCAAGGACTATGCCGCTGTATAGGACGCACCCGTAGCCGGACTGCGTTCCGTTCCCGTAGAGATATTTCTCGTTATAGCATTCGCTGTTTTTGTGGAACGCCTCCTTTATCGCCTCTGCAAGCTCCGAATAATGCTCGGCGTCGGCAGCGTCGCCGCGGACATCGGCGATCTTTTCCATTGTCACCGCCATTCGGTAGTATGCGGTCGTCTCGACGAGGACCGTCGGGGTCGTGCCATATGATGTCATTTCTCCCCATTCGCCCATCTGCCCCGTGGTGATGAGATCACCCCTTGCGACCTTTTTCTCAAGGTAGTCCATGTAGCTCTTCATCGCGCCGTAATTGTCATCTGAGAACACGTCGCGGACGCCGTATGTCTCATAATACTGCCATGCGGTGAAGATAACGGAGCCGTTCCAGTTGAGGTCCTCGTAAAGCCCGTTAATTTTGAAATATTCCGGCGCGATGGCGGCTATGCGTCCGTCACCGTACTGTGAATCCGTCATGTCGCGGATAAGCTTCGGGATCCATGAACTGATGTCGTATGTCTGCGCCATCGAATCGAACATGAGCCCCGGCGTTTCGAGCCAGCCGAGCTTTTCTATCTGCGGGCAGTCCGTGAAGGTGCTGTACATATTGCTCTCGATGGAGCGTTCGGTCAGCGTATTTATCATATTGAGTATTTCATCAGAAGAAACGAACGAGCCGTTCTTTTCATTGTCCGTTCTGAGGATATAGCCCTTGAAATTGTCGCTCGTGAGCTCTATTTCGGACGGGACCGCGACCTCAAGATATCTGTACCCGTGATAGCAGAACGTAGGGTGCCAGCTTTCGCTGCCCGCGCCCTTCGTGATGTACGTGTCGTATATGAGGTCGCCGTTATTGCTCGCGCTCTGCGTGCAGGACGCCTGATTTATGTGCCCGGCATACCCGTTGAACGTGTCGACTTCTGCCGGATAAATGCGTATCGTCTGCCCCGCCTTATCCGTATCGACGGTTATCTCCGGGAATCCCGCGCCGTTGCGCCCCATGTCTACAAGATATGTCGTGACTCCGTCCTTTTCGGACTTTTTCTCGACCTTGATATCATTCGGCCCTATCGTGTCGGCCGTCTGTATCGCTATCGGCTCGAATTCCCGCCCGACAAGCTCGCCGGACGGTATCTCGTCCTCCGGGACGAGCGCGGCGCTCCCCCATTTGTCGCGCGATATCTCGGGGTCTATGTCGTCCCAGCCCGATATTTCGAGCGTGGCATCGTAATCTTCCCCGCCGTACCAGCTGTTCTCCGTGATCGGGCTCTCGACATATGCCCAGCTTTCATCTGTCCCGATGATGTCGCGGCTGCCGTCCGTGTATGTCACGACGACCTGTGCGATCCCCTTCGGCGTGCCGAACATTCCCGCGACCTCGTCGCTGCCTCTCGCGTCGTCCGTTTTATAATATCTTCCGAACTGTCGGTGGATCCTGTAATTTGCGTACTGTCCGTTTCCGAGCAAGAGCGAGACGGCGTTTTTGCCGTCGTTCAGTATATCCGTTATGTCGTAGGTGCAATAGTAGACGGTATCTCTGGCGTCAGACTCGCCCGGATTGAAGAACGTGCCCTCCCCGAGCGTTTTCCCGTTCATATGAGCCTCAAACAGCCCGAGGCCGCTGACGTACAGCCTTGCGGAGGCGACGGTTTTTTCGCCGTCCGTCTCGAATTCCTTCGAGAGTATCGGCGCGTTCGTCACGCCGCCGGAGCTGCCGGAGATCGTCGGCGCGTTCTTTATTTCAACGCGCTCTCCGAGCGCCGAGAAGGTCTTGCCGTCGTCCGATATCTCATAATAATATTTCTTCGGATAGTTTGGGCAGACATCGCCGTCCGTCGAGGCGCTGTCCGTCCTGCAAACGAGCCTTATCTCGTCATACGTTACCGCCTCACCGAAATTGAGCGTGACCGTGACGGGCGAGCCGTAAACGGGGCTCGCGGCCGTATTCGACGTGTACCCGTTCATACCGCTGCCGTCTATCAGCTTGTCCTTGCCCCACTGGCCGCCGTATGAAAACGTGTTCGGCGCCGTGACGGTCGTTTTCCCCGGCAGGGCGACTTTTTTGCCGTTCAGATACAGCTCAAGCTCCATTATCTGCACGCGGTATATGACGCCGCCGAGCGCGCCGTCGTTATATTCACCTATCGCCGCGGGGCCGGATTCGGTCACGTTTATCCTCAGATATTCGGCGGTCGTCTCTCCGATCTTGTCGGCGAGGACATATCCGGCAGCCGTATTATCTTTCACCTTGTCGGGCATCAGCTTAGACAGAACGCTTTCTTCTCCTGCGCCTATCCACTTTGCCTGCCAGTCTCCGCCGCCGAGCAGGCCGACCTCGAAATAAGCCGGTTCGGAAAACGCGCTCTCTTCACCGTTCTTATCCCAGACCTTGACGCTCCAATAAACGCCCTGCATGGACGAAAGCGCTTCCCCGCCGTATTTGACGCCGTAATTGTCGGGAGAATCGACCTTGCCCGAGTCCCACATGTCGTACTCGCCGTCCGAGAGCTTTTTCGCCGTCGACGAGGCGACAATGCGGTATGCCGTCTGCCGCTGTCCCCGCTCATCGGACGTGAGGCGCCAGCTCAAAGTCGGCGTTTTTGACGCGATCCCGAGCGGGTCACGGAGATTTTGCGTGCGCAGATCCGATATTATCATGCTCCCGCTCCCCTCCGTGTCGTTCATGGTTTCTTTTGAAGTTTCGCTCTCTTCCCCGTCGCCGTTTTTGCTGCACCCGAACATTCCGATAATTAAGGACGCAAGCAGAAGACAGCTCACGAGCCTCAGCGCCGCCGTCATTCTTTTCATTTTTTCCCCCGTTATCCGTCGCCTTTTTCAGCGCGTTTAAACGCGCATATATCCTCACGAAATAATATATCATAAGGCGGAGAGCTTTGTCACTGTTCGGTTCGTTCGGTATTATTTGCTTTATATGACCTTTTTTTAAATAATCGTGTTGATGCTGCGGAACTGTGCCGGCGTCATGCCGTATCGCTCCTTGAAGTTTCTGTAAAACCGGCTCAAGTCGGAATACCCTACGGCGCGGCTGACTTCCTCTATTGAAAAATCCGAGTTCTGGAGCATCGCCGCAGCGTGTTCGATCCGTATTTCTTTTAAAAGCGATGAGAACGGCTGCCCTGCCTCTTTGTGCAGATACCGGCTCAGATACCCCTCGCTGAAGTGGAATTGCGCAGCAAGCTCCGGCAGCGTGACCGTGTCCTTGTGCTCGCTCATGTACCGCAGTATATCCCGCAGGCGCGTGTCCGCCCTGTCTCCTGCTTTGTCTTCACCCGAGCCGATCCTATAATGCCTGAGCAAATTCCCGAAGAAGAGCAAAAGATAGCTTTTCAGCATGATATTGCTCGCCGCCGCGCCGAGGGAGAGCTCCCGATAAAGCTCCAAGACCTGCTCGGTCAGGTCAAAATTCCCCGTTTTTTCGAAAAACAGCACCCGGCTCCCGTTTCTGTAGCGCATCT
>CANROT010000153.1 GCA_947632285.1 uncultured Clostridia bacterium | reverse complement strand
ACGGAGTATAAATCCATACGGAGTATAAAACCCGAGATGAAACAGCGAACTGTCTACGTCTGCACGAAATGCGATTATCAATACCCTAAACTCCTCGGGCGCTGCCCACAGTGCGGCGCGTTCGGCTCCTTTGTCGAGGAAAAATACGAGGACGCGCCGGAGCCCGCGGCGGGCGGAAAGACACAGCGCCGAGGCGGTCTCACCGGCGGGGGCGCCGTCCGGATCGCGGAGCTCTCCGCCAAGGACAGCCCGCGCTGCGCCACCGGCTATGGCGAGCTCGACCGCGTGCTCGGCGGCGGCCTTGTGAACGGCTCCGTCGTGCTCCTGTCCGGCGAGCCGGGCATCGGAAAATCCACGATACTGCTCCAAATATCCGGCGTGCTCGCGAAGACGCGCCGCGTCCTCTACGTCTCCGGCGAGGAATCCGGATGCCAGCTCAAGCTCCGCGCCGAGCGCCTCGGCGTCTCGTCGGACGAGCTCTACATATATACCGAAACCGACGTCGACAGGATCGTCGGCGAATGCGAGCGGCTGTCGCCGGACATCGTCGTCGCCGACTCGATACAGACGCTGTCCTGCGACAGCACGCAGTCCTCGCCGGGGAGCGTCTCCCAGGTAAGGGAATGTGCCGCCGCGCTCGGTGCGCTCGCGAAGAACCGCGGCATCTCCGTCATCATCGTCGGCCACGTCAACAAAGAGGGCGGAATCGCCGGGCCGAAGGTCCTCGAGCACATGGTGGACGCGGTCCTATACTTTGAGGGCGAGCGCCACCAGAACTTCCGCGTGATCCGC
This sequence comes from uncultured Clostridia bacterium, assembly GCA_947632285.1. GTDB lineage: Bacteria > Bacillota > Clostridia > Oscillospirales > CAG-272 > DTU064. The sequence goes on along the minus strand of CANROT010000153.1, from coordinate 4,301 downwards.
GCCGTCAAGAACAGATACGGCGCGACAAACGAGATCGGCGTCTTCGAGATGACGGACAAGGGGCTCTTTGAGGTCGAAAACCCGTCCGCAATGCTGCTCGCCGGGCGGCCGCGCGGCGTCTCCGGCAGCGCCACCGTCTGCTGCATGGAGGGGACGCGCCCCGTCATCGCCGAGATACAGGCGCTCACGGTCAAGACGTCGTTTCCCTCGCCGAAGCGCGCCGCGGACGGCTTTGATTACGGCAGGCTCTGCCTGCTCATCGCCGTGCTCGAAAAGCGGCTCGGGCTGCGGTTCTCCGACCTCGACGTTTACCTGAACGTCGTCGGCGGGCTGCGGCTGGACGAGCCCGCGTGCGACCTTGCGGTCGCGGCGGCGCTAATCTCGGCGCTGCGGGACGTCCCCGTTCCGTTCGACCTCGCCGTCGTCGGCGAGCTCGGGCTCGCGGGGGAGGTGCGCGGGATAACGAATCTGGCGCTGCGCGTCCGCGAGGCGGCGCGCCTCGGATTTTCGCGCATGGTCGTGCCGAAGCGCGGTATGGACATCGCCTCTCTGCCGGAGGGGATCGAGGTCATGCCGATAAGGAGCGTTTACGAGCTCTTGCCGCTGTTCGCGGACAAGAGGCAGGAAGTATAAATAAAAGGAGGCAGGGATCATGTCAAGTTTTTCAGCTGTTGTACGGGGAGATGTCAAGGCCGTCGCGGACACGGTATATGACGGATTTATGAACAGCGGCTTGTCCTGCGAGCTGGCGGGCAGCTCCGACAGGACGTGGGGCGAGGTCCGCGTCATCACGCTCGTGTTCGATAAATATATGGCGCGCGTCGGGAACAGGGCGTCCCTGACCGTGACTCTGTCGGGCGCGGGCGGCGACGTCGCCGTTGACGCCGTCGGATCGGGTGCCGGGAACGGGGCGTTCCTATCGTTCTCATGGGGCGCCGAGGACGACCTCGTCATGACGGTGCAGGATTCGCTGCGCCGCGCGGGCTACATCACATGAGCGGGGAAGTTACGGTCCGCATAGCCGAGGCGCGCGACATCGTGGCGACGCTTGCGATATATAATCATGAGGTCGAAACGGGCGTCGCGACGTTCGATCTGTATCCGAAGAGCATGGACGAGTGGCGCGAATGGTATGCACGGCACAACAGGGAAAATCACCCGCTGCTCGTCGCCGAGCTTGATGGGGAGCTCGCCGGGTACGCGTGCCTGTCGCCGTACCGCGAAAGGGGAGCTTTCCGCTCGACGGTCGAGCTCTCCGTCTATGTCGACGAGCGCTATCGCTGCCGCGGCGTCGCCTCGGCGCTGCTCGCGCGGATAATAGATGCGGCGCGCGCGGACGAGAGAACGCACGCGATAGTCTCCGTCATCACGGCGGGGAACGAGGCGAGCCGCAGGCTGCACGAAAAATTCGGGTTTACGTTCTGCGGCACGATACGCGAGGCGGGAATAAAGCACGGCGCGTTTTGGGACATCGAAAACTACGAGCTGCTCGTCTGACCGATATAAAAGCGCAGAGCGAACGGACGCTCCGCGCTTTTTTGTCCCGCGCCGGATTTGACAAGCGCGCCGGAAAGTAGTATAATTTAAAATAGAGATTTCTTTGAAAGGCGAAGGACCGTGAAAAGGTTTATAATATCGGTGCTCGCGCTCGCACTTGCGGCGGCGCTCCTTTCGTGCACCGAAAAGGTGACCGAGACGCCAAAGGCGCCGACCGTCGTTGAGGAACCTGTCGCCGCCGCCGTGCGCCTTTATATCACGAGAGACGGCACGAGCGACAATTTGGCAAAGCTCTATATCCTCGGCGACGAGGACATCACGTGCGCCTATGACTCGGACGACTGCGAGATCGCGAACGCGGGCCCCGGCGCCGTAACGGTAAAACCGGACATACAGCCCGACCGGCCCGAGGATTGGCAAAAGAAACACTACGTCCGCGCGTATTTTTACAGGGGCGAAGATGTCATCGGCTATGCGGTGTGCGAATGCGGGTTGACGGTACTTTCCTCGTCTATACAGAGCCATTATGAGACATATATATTATATCAGCACGTCTTCACGGAAGACGAGCTCACGCGGCACGGCGGGGCGGATAAGGAATACGCGGACGCCTGCATCGGCAGGGTGATCGACCAATACGAGGCGGGCGAGCTGTTCCCGCATAGAGAGGTGGAATTGCACGCGCTGGCGAGCCCGCCGAGGGCGAAGGAAAAGAGCATCACGTTCTCGACCGCAAGCGGCATGGTCAATTGCTCGCTCACCGTTTCGGGCGGCGAATTCGAGGGCGGCGGGACGTCCGCCGTCGTCGGTTATGAAGGCACGGAGCGCAAAAGCGCCGTGTGGTACCCGGGCAGCGACGGCGGGGCCGTTTACATGCGCGTCATATACATGCGCGGCGATCATATTATCGGTTTCGCGCTCTACACGATAGAGGATCTTTCGGCGGAGAAGTCGTTTGAGACGTATTTTCCGCTCGTCGACGGGACGTATCAGGACGTGACCGAGGAATACGTGAACGGGCGGCTTGACGGGATAGTGAGTGCGCTCACGGACGCGAAAACGGAGGTGACGGGTGAGTGAAACACATATTTACGGCGACTCTCGCCGTGCTGATACTCGTTCTCGCCGGCTGCACCGAGGCGCCGGAGCCGTCGGAGGACACCGACGTGACCGAGGAGAAGCCGTTTGTTGAGGCGGACATAACGGATCTGCCGTCGCTCGCGCTTTCGAGCTCCGTTTATGATGCGGACAGCGGGGCGGAGATACAGTTCGCAGTCATAGCGGACGATGGGAGAGACGAGACCGTGTGCCGCATTGAAACGGACGGCGGCTCGGTCGGGTATGTATTCCTCTACCGCGGCGAATACTTCGACAGCACATTCGAAGACGTGGACCCCTACGACGGGATCCCCGACAACGGGAACATAGTCGAGACCGAGGCGGAGCTTGTTTTCAGTGAATTCGACAAGCCGGAGCATAAGCTCTCGGAGCTCGAGACCTTCAATTGGAGGCCGTCCGAGGACGGGGAAACGCCGGAGCTGTCATACGTCAAGGTCGTGTTCACCGAGGCGGGGCAGAACGTCGGCTACGCGTTCGCGGAGATAGAATATGACGGCGCGGGTCACGCGGAGGCAAGGCTCCTCTGCCGCGGCACGTTCCCGAAGGCAGACGGAAAATATCAGGGCGTCACCGATTTTTATATCGACCGCCGCACGTTCGAGGCGCGCGAGCAGTCGCGCCGGGAGCACGCGGCAGGGTGACAAACAGGCGAGAGAGGGCACGAAAATGTTTGTTGACAAGGTAAAAATACACGTAAAAGCGGGAGACGGCGGCGACGGCGCGATCTCGTTCCACCGCGAAAAATACGTCGCAAAGGGCGGTCCCGACGGCGGCGACGGAGGCAGGGGCGGAAATATCGTTTTCGTCACGGACAAGGGGGCGAACACGCTGCTCGATTTCCGGTACAAAAAAAAGTTCATCGCGGAGAACGGCGAGGGCGGCAAGTCCGGGAAGATGCACGGGCGGTCGGCGGACGACCTCGTCGTCCGCGTCCCGGAGGGGACGCTTCTGCGCGACGCCGAAACGGGTAGAATAATACACGACATGACGGGCGGCGAGCCGTTCGTGCTCTGCCGCGGAGGCAGAGGCGGCTGGGGCAACCGCCATTTCGCGACGCCGACGCGCCAGATCCCGAGATTTGCAAAGAACGGGACGAAGGGCGAGGAGCGGGACGTCCTGCTCGAACTGAAGATGATCGCGGACGTCGGGCTCGTCGGTATGCCGAGCGTCGGCAAATCGTCCATATTAGCGGCGATATCCGCGGCGAGGCCGAAGATCGCGGAATACCACTTCACGACGCTGTCGCCGATCCTCGGCGTCGTCGCCTACGGCGAGGACGGGTACGTCGTCGCCGACATTCCGGGACTGATCGAGGGTGCCGCCGACGGGGCAGGGCTCGGACATGAGTTTCTGCGCCACATCGACCGCTGCCGCCTGCTCGTTCACGTCGTTGACGTCGCCTCCGTCGAGGGGCGCGACCCGGTAGACGATATCGAGGCGATAAACGGCGAGCTCTTCGCATATTCGCCGGAGCTCGAGGCGCGCCCGATGCTCATCGCGGCGAACAAATATGACGCCGTGGACGAGGCGACGTTTGACCGGGAGCGGTTCGAAAAATACGTTTCCGACCACGGCTGGGAGCTCATATATATATCCGCGGCGACGGGCCACAACATGAAGGAGCTCGTCGACCTCATCGGCAGGCGGCTCTCCGAGCTGCCGCCGGTGACCGTGTACGAGGCGGA
>CANROT010000152.1 GCA_947632285.1 uncultured Clostridia bacterium | reverse complement strand
TCCCCCCTTGTGCCGGAGGGTGGATCCATAAGGCGGGGGTTCCGGAGTAACCCCCGCCTTGTGACAAAATACTTTTGCGATAAAGAAACAAATTTTTCCAAAGAAAGAAAAGGAACACGGCTGTCGGCAGGAAAGCAATATAAATACCGCCGCCGGATCGCGCCCATCGCCGCATAGCTTCCAAAACTCCGCCGCAGCCCGCGACAGCGTTCAAAAACTTCTCAAGCGCTGTTGTGTGCCGCCCCTTCGGGGGAGCGGAAAATTGCGACGCTGCCCCACCGCTTGAAGGAGCACCCTATAAGGGGGTTCCACAAGGGGGTCTCCCCCCTTGTGCCGGCAGGTGGATCCATAAGGAGGAGGGTCCGGAGTACCCTCCTCCTTGTGACAAAAAACTTTTGCGATAAAGAAGGAATTTTTTGCAAATGAAGAAAAGGAACGATTTTCCCGCCCGGAGGTAAACTCCAATACGGGAGATCCCGCAAGGGGGGTCACCCCCCTTGCAGCACCCACATCTGCGAAGATGTGCCCTCATACCGCCTATGCGCGACGCCATTCGCCAACGCCGAAACGGCGAGCGACGCATGCGCCGCGAAAATGCGATATTGCCCCTCCGCCTTCGCGGGCGCGAACACAAACCGCTGCCACGCCTCGCCGCCGTCGGCGCCGACGACGACCCGCGCATTCGCGATATACGACCCGTTCCTGACGCCGAGCGTCAGCCCCGTGCCGACGTTCACCACCGTGTACATACCGCCGCCAACGTGCGTGACGCGCCATTTCTGCTCCTCCGACCCGTCGGCGGCCTTCACCGCCACCGCGTCGCCGCCCGAGGCCGTCAACACGCCCGAGCCGTCGCCGCAGGCGATGACGTATACGCCGTCCGCAACGTCGCCGCCCGGCAGCGCGGCATTGACACCGCTGCCCTCGGGGTCATTGTATAACAGCGTGCCGAACCCCGTCTGATCAAACGTCGACGCGTGCCCGCCGGGCCCGCCCTCATACGGCTGCCGCTTGAGCGCGAGCGCGATATTCGGCGCCTCCAGCCCGAGCCTGTTGTGGTAGTGATTGTATATCATCGCCCAGATCGGACGCGTGTGCCCTCGGCTCGCGTCCGAGACAGCGTCCTGCGCCTGCCAGTCGCCGCGCTGCCCCGACGCCCACTCGTACCGCGAAAACGGCACGTCGCCGCCGCTGTTGTACCGCGCCACGTACTCGGCGGCGTAATAGAACCGCTGCCCCGCCCAGCCGTAGAGGTCGTCCCCCTGACTGTACGCCATCTCGCAGCACGCCGCCATCAGCCCGATGCCGAGCGTCGCGTGCCCCTGATCGCGCCCGGACTCCTGCCACTGTGCAAGCCCTTCGTCCTCGTAGAGGTACGGTATCGCGTTGTACACCGACCCGTTCCCGAGCCCGTACATGAAGTAGCGGACGCCCGTGTCGTAAATGTCGCGCCTGTCGCAGAAGACGCCGATCGCGATCGCCGCCGCCATGTTGCAAAGGTCCCAGTTCGCCCAATAATTCGTGATGCACGCGTCATTGTGGTCCGCACCGAACTCATTTGAAACGAGGAACCGCTCGCACAGCGGCTTATAGAATACGTTGATGAGCATATCCTGCATACGTTCAAGCTCAAATCCGGGGTAATCGCGCATGAGCTCGGCGGCGTTCGCCAATTGGTAGCCGTACAGCCCGGAGGCGAGGTAACGGTCGGCATTCCCGCCGACGGTCTTGAGCGTCGCGCTCCACGCGTTCAGAATGTCGCGCGCGCAGTCGCCAAATTTTGTGTCGCCCGTGAGCCGCCAATAGAGCGCGCACTGATACGCCCGCGCCATGTCGCGGTAGAGGACGGCGCAGTTGTCCCCGTCGCCGCCGCGATTTACCGTCGCCGTCGCGCGCGGAGCGGCAACGGCGCAGAATTCGCTCCGCCGCAAAAGCTCGAACGACCGCGAGACGACGCGGTCGCCGGACGCGATCGCGTCCGCCGTGCGCGCCAGCGCCTCCTCGGTGTGGAGCAGCCCCGGGTGAACGAATCCGCGCGGCCCGTCGTCGACGTCCGTCGCCGACGTTTCCGTCGCCGCCGCGCTCCCGGTCGCCTCGCCCGTGTCCGTCGCCTCGCCCGTATCGCCCCCGCGCGCGCACGCAGCGAGACAAGTAAGACAAGCAAGACACGGCAGCAAAAGCGCGCCCCCGAGAATGATGCAAAGGAATCGTTTCATAAAGCCACCGTCCCATCAGTCAAAATTTTGTTTTCGTTCCCGAATCAATGAACGCCCGTTCAAAGGATAACGGTCATCTCATTCGGCATTTTGTTGTGCTCAACAAAATTATACCGTTTGAGATGACCGTTGTCCATATGCGGGGGGAAAAATTTTCCCCCGCACGCGCAATTTTATTTATCGGTCCCCGGCAAATCTCTCGGGGCAGCCGTCACAGACCGAAGTAATGAGGCAAAAGCATGTTAATCTACGAAATCGACCTTACCGCCGGTGCCTGTCAGACTGAGCTGATTGCTGCCGGTGACGGTGACGTTCGCGCTCTTTTTTACTGTAATGACGCTGCCATTCTGTGCAACAAAGGCATAAGAGGGTCCTTCAGAGTTAAGATTTATCGTCGCGCCCTCGTTTATGTAGGCATAAGCCGCGAAAGAATCTCCCGCACCGATGCTGACTACATATACAGTACCTTTTGTCTGGCTTGCGTTTATCGTGCCGCCGTTCATGTTGATGACGCCGCCGCCGTTGCTTATAAACGCCTGTGTCCAGTATCTTCCTCCCAAATCGCCTACAAACTCGATCGTGCCGCCGTTCATGTTGATCACGCCGTCCGTGCACACCTGGAACACCTGAGACTGATCGGCATACGTAACGGTGACCGTGCCGGAGTTAAAATTAACGACGCTGTCTGCTTCGGGCCTCTCTTCTCCGGCGCCCGCATAATTCTGACCCGCGATAAACACGGATCCGTCCGTGTCGAGGTGGAATTTCGCATCACCCATGACGTTTGCAACCGAGCCGTTCGTCAGCGTGATCCCGTATGACGAGGAGTAGATCTCGGCGCCATCACCGATATTCACCTCTGCGTTGTCGGCATATATAAATGCGGTGCTCTCGGCGCTCTTGTCCATTTTGACGGTGACATCGACGATGTTGAGAACGGCCTTGTTATCTTCCTCTCCCGAGAGAAGTATACCGTAGCGTTCCCTGTCCGCACCTTTGCGCGGATAATGTATCAGCTTGCCTTCATCATCGAAGTATATAATATTGCCGTCCTCATCGTATTCAAAGTCGTAAACGGGGGTCGCATGCAGATCGAGCACACCGTCGCTGTCTTCGGCGGTATCGGTTATTGTCAGCGTGGAGCCTGCGCCGACCGTTATACCGGTGCGGTCGTCGCTCTCCGCCACATTGAAGTTGTTCCCGTTCAGATCGAGCACGACCTCGCAGTCTTCGGGGATTTCAAGCGGCGTCTTGCTGTCGAGATTCGTCGTATTTTCCATCTGGAAGACGGTGGTCGAGCCCGCGCTCAGGTTCGCGAGCGCGTCTCTCAGTCCGCCCTCGTCGATGACCTTGATCACGGCGTCCGCATCATAATCGCTGCCGAAGCTGTCGCTCTCCACCGTTGCCTGCGTCGCGGACAGATTCAGCCCGAAATAAACGGTCGGCTCGCCCTCTTCTGCTCTCGCAGACGTGAGCTGATTCGCTACGTTCCCGACCCACGTCGGCATATACGCCGCCAGCGTGAAGATCTTCTCGGAAGGATCGTCGCCCTCCGCGTCCTTCGGCATCAGCACCGTTTCGCCGCCGAAGATCCCGGCCATATTGCCGATCGCGCTCTTTTCCTCGTCCGCGTCCGCTATCCAGAGGTCGCCTCTGCCGGCGTATGACTCCTCGCCGTCAATGACGTTGAAAACGATGTAATCGGACAGGCGGAACGGCTTATATTTCCCGTCCGCTCCGACCTCCGTGCCGGTGTACGTCTTTTCCATCATCGTTCCTTCCGCGTTGCCGTATGATGCCGCCGAAAGCCTGTACTTCAGTGCGAGCGAACCGGCGTTGCGGACGCGCAGATACACGACCTCGGTGTGGCCCGGCTCCCAAAGGCCCTTTTTCGCCGCGCCCTCGACCGAGCTGAACAGATCGGTGTCCTCATCGACCTTCTGCCAGTCCCCGGTCGGAGAGATGTGACCGTCTTCATCGACTTTGGCGAGCTTGTACTCGAGCTCAACGTCGAGATTGCCCGCGACGATCTGATTTTTGCCGCTCGTCACGGAATCGGTGAACCATGCGAAGGTGGAGCCGATAAGCATCGAGCAGCACAGCAGCATGGAGATCACGCTCGCGAGCAGCGCTTTTTTCGTGTGTTTCATTTTACACTCCTCTGTTTGATTTTTCCGGCGTTCCGGGGTGGAGACGCGCCCCGAATAACGCCGTCAAAATCGGGAGCGTCTATGACTTCATTCTGACCTCGTTGCAGCCCGTCGATCTGCCTAAAAGGGCGTGCAGATACCCCCCCCCCGAGAGGTTTTTGAGAATTTGTGCAGTTTTCATAAGAGGTATCTCCTTTCCGATTTTTGCATATCTCCGGTCCCGCAGCGCCGAACGCGAAATTCCCGCGCCGGCACCTTCGTGCAGGCCATTCCGCGCCCCCGGCATAATTGCCGAGGTTTTCACGGAAGATATAAATATCCAATGTTATTTTATCATCGCCCCGCGCGATTGTCAAGAGCTCCGCGAGATCAAGCGCAATATTTATCGAAAGTAACAATCAGCTTTTCAAGCAATATATGGAAAATCCCCGCCCCATCGCCGCCGAAACTGCGCCGCAGGCGGATCCTTTTCCTTCTTTACAAAAATTTTCTTCTTTATCGCAAAAGTTTTTTGTCATAAGGAGGAGGGTACTCCGGACCCTCCTCCTTATGGATCCACCTGCCGGCCCAAGGAGGGGGATAAGACCCCCTCCTTGTGAATCCTCCCCGAGCGCTCATGCGTTCGCGTAGGAGGATTTTTTTATTTGCCGCTCCCGCGAAAAGCCAACAGTGTATGCCGGAATTTTTTTCGTCCCGTTCCTCGGGCTTGTACATGAATGTTTGCATCATGCCGTTCGTATTCAAGGGGACGAAACCGCTTTGAAGAACACGCGGGATATGAATCCGTTCCCAGCAGCCGAAC
>CANROT010000151.1 GCA_947632285.1 uncultured Clostridia bacterium | reverse complement strand
CTGACGTGATACCGATCGGGCAGGATCAGAAACAGCACCTTGAATTGGCGCGGGACATCGCGGAGCGGTTCAACGGCGTTTTCTCGCCGACATTCACCGTTCCCGAGCCGTATATCCCCAAGGTCGGCGCAAACATCATGTCGCTCGCCGAGCCCACGAAAAAGATGAGCAAGTCTGACACGAACGAGAACGCCGTCATAAGGATCCTCGACGACCGCGACACCATAATCCGCAAATTCAGGCGCGCCGTTACCGACTCGGACACCTCGATCCGCTTTGCCGACGGCAAGGACGGGATCAAGAACCTGATGACCATCTATTCCTGCTTCACCGGGAAAGACTACGCGGAGATCGAACGCGAATTTGAGGGCAAGGGCTACGGCGACTTCAAAACCGCCGTCGGTGAAGTTACCGCAGACGGGCTTGCGCCCGTGCAGAAGAGATTCACCGAGCTCATGGCGGACAAGGCGTATCTCGAATCCGTCATGCGCGACGGAGCCGAAAAGGCGTCTTACACGGCAAGAAAGACTGTTTCAAAGGTAAAGCGAAAGCTCGGATTCGTAACACTGTAACCATTTTTCAATGAACGGACAAGTCCTCGTCTACGGCGTATCCGCCGTAGTTTGTGCATTTCTTTTATCGTACCTTCTCACCCCAGCCGTCCGGGCGCTCGCATATAAGCTCGGCGCTGTCGACCTGCCGAAAGACGGCAGGCGCATGCACGACAGATCGATCCCGCTTATCGGCGGACTCGCGGTCTTCATCAGCTTTTCGGTGACGACGTTTCTGTTCGCCGAAATCGATTCGGAGATATACGCGATCTGGACGGGCGGGACGATACTCATAATTCTCGGGATCCTTGACGACATCTTTGACCTCGGGCCGTGGATAAAGTTAGCGGTACAGGTCGCCGCCGCCGTATGCGCGATATATCAGGGCGTCGTCATTCGTGAGGTCTATATCTTTTCCCGCTATGTAGACTTGGGGCGGCTCTCTGCCCCGGTGACGATCCTTTGGATCGTCGTCCTCGTCAACGCCTTCAATCTCATAGACGGGCTTGACGGGCTGTCCTCCGGCGTGTGCGCGATATCGTGCGTGTCGCTCGCGTTCGTTGCGATCCTTTACGGAAACGTGCAGTCTGCGCTCGTTGCCGCCGTCCTTTTCGGCGCGTGTACGGGCTTTCTTCCCTACAACTTCTTTCCGGCGCGCATATTTATAGGCAATACGGGGGCGTATTTTCTCGGATTCGTCCTCGCCGTCATCTCGATCAACGGGGTCTTTAAGATAAGCGCCGTGATATCGTTTCTCTTGCCGGTGCTCATCTTTGCCCTGCCGCTTATCGACACGATCTTCGCTTTTTTTCGCAGGATCGCGCACGGGCAGGCTCCGTTCACGGCGGACAAAAAGCACCTGCACCACCGGCTCATAGAGCTCGGGCTCTCACAGAGGCACGCCGTTTTCGTGATGTACGCGGTCAGCGGATTGTTCGGCCTGCTCGCCGTCATATTTACGGACAGGATACTGCCCACGGAGAGGACGCTCAAATCGCTGTTTCTGCTCGCGGTCATATTTATGATCTGCGCCGTCGATTTTCTTATCCTGAGACACAACAAAATGCTCCGGGACAAAAGACAGGACAAAAACGAAGATAATAACGGAAGGACCGGTATGTGATATGTTCAAATTCATAAAAGTCTGGACTAAGAGCCGCGACCCGAAGAGCCCTCGCTACAGGCGCGACTTCGTCCGCGAGCTTGACGGAATGAGCATCAAATACGTCACCGAGCGCCGCGGCGACAACGACGACGTCATCGGCAAGAGCGGCGCGCTGATCGTCAAGCCGGAGGAGGATCAGTTCCTCGTCTACGCCGGGTCTGAAGTGCTGTTCCGCTGCAATATTCCGGAGCTTGCCGCCTGGCAGCTTCTGTCCGGCGACGGCGTCGTTCTTACCGCGCCGGATATAGAGCACGGCGGCGTTGAGCGCACAGTCATCGCATATTATACGTATTACAGAAAATAAATGAAGAAAAAGTTACGTCCGGCAGTTATCATATCCGTATGTGTCGCCGTCGTCGCGGCGGCGCTCACAATATTTTTGCTTTTGAACCCGCAGTACACGTTTGCTGCCGGAGAATACCTCGGCATAAACTGCAAAAAAGCGGACGTCATAAAGACCGCGCCGGATTCGCTGCGCCCGGTCAGCCTTGACGAGCTCAAAGGTGACGCGCGCGTGCGGTTCGATCAGAGCCTCATGCTCGTCAACAAAGAGCATCCGCTGCCGGACGGATTCTCCCCCGAGCTTGCGGAGTACAGGGACACGGGCGTCATGATGAACGCATGCATGACGGAAGCATACGCCACGCTTTCCGCCGCCGTCTCCGAGAAGACCGGTGAGCGGCTGCTCGTTTCGAGCGACTATCGGACATATGAGCAGCAAAAAGAGGAATACGACGCCTCGCCGACATTGGCGACCGTGCCGGGCGCGAGCGAGCATCAAACGGGGCTTGCCCTCGACGTATACGTGCCGTATTACGCGAGCTACGGCTTTCTGAAATCGGAGGCCGGGCGCTTTGTCGACTCCGAGTGCTGGAAATACGGATTCATAATCCGCTACCCCGTATACGGCGAGGCCGAAACGGGGATCGCGTTCGAGCCGTGGCATATCCGCTGCGTCGGCGAACCTCATGCAAATATAATATACAATAACCGCTTGACGCTTGAGGGATATATTAGCTCGCTTGAGATCGGCGCATGGTACGAGTTCGGCGGATATCTGATCTCGCGGCAGGAGCCGGGGGACGACGATTCCCTTCAGCTTCCGGAAGAGTACGGCACCGCCGTCATCTCGCCCGACAACATGGGCGGATATATTATCACGGTCAAGCCGTGACCGCGAAATGCAGCGCGGGAGGAATTTTTGTTCCTCCCGCGTTTTTTACATTGATCCTTTACAAAATCCGTGCGGCAAAAGCTGCCCGAGCGTATACACACCGAAATCATCGGGCGAGCCGAGTATGACTCTGAAATTCTCATCGCAGAATTCCGCCATGACCTGCCGGCAGATGCCGCACGGCGGGCACTCGTCCAGAACGGCTCCGGAAAGAATGTCTTCTTCCCTGCCGCCGACTATCGCTATCGCCTCAAACTCGCGCTCGCCAGCGGCGACCGCCGCCGAGATCGCGACGCGCTCGGCACAAACCGTCGCCGGGTATGACGCGTTCTCGATATTGCAGCCGGTGTAAACGGCGCCTCCCCGCGTCAGCAGCACCGCGCCGACGCAGAAATGCGAGTACGGGCTGTACGCGCGCTTTGATGCGTTAAGCGCACACTTCAAGAGTTCGGACTCGGTCATAATATCACCTCCGAATAGCTTTCGCCCTCGCCGCTCCAATCAACGCCCAAAAGCTCGGCGACCGTCGCCGCCGTGTCAGCAAACGTCGCCCTCACGCCGAGCGGTGACGGCTTCAGATTTTTGCCGTAAACGAGCAGCGGCACGTATTCGCGCGTGTGGTCCGTGCTGACGTCCCCGGGGTCACAGCCGTGGTCGGCGGTGATGATGAGCACATCGTCATTTGAAAGCTCACGGTAAAAGCCGCCGAGCCAGCCGTCAAATTCCGTAAGCGCCCGCGCATACCCGACAGCATCGTTCCGGTGGCCGTAAAGCATATCGTAGTCGACGAGGTTGACAAAGCACAGTCCGTGAAAATCCCGCTTTGTGACGGCGGACGTCACAGCCATTCCGTCCGCGTTCCCGCTCGTGTGCACGGCCTCGGTGATCCCGCGCCCGGCGAAGATATCTTCTATCTTCCCGACCGCGATCACGTCGAGCCCCGCAGACTTTATCGCGTCAAGCACGGTTTTACCCGTCGGCTCGAGAGAAAAATCGCGTCGGTTTTTGGTACGTACAAAATTCGGATATTCGCCCGTAAACGGCCTTGCTATCACGCGCCCGACGCCGTGCTCCCCGGTCATAATTTTTCTTGCCGCCTCGCAGATGCGGTAAAGCTCGGCCGGCGGGATCAGCTCCTCATGCGCCGCGATCTGCAAAACGCTGTCCGCCGACGTATAGACGATCAGTGCGCCTGTCCTCTGCTGCTCGCGCCCGTAGTCCCGGATCACGTCCGTGCCGGAGTACGGCATATTGCAGATGATATCGCGCCCCGTCGCGCGCCTGAGCGCGTCTGTCACCTCGGGCGGGAACCCGTCCGGATATGTCGGGAACGGGCGCTCCGAGATGACGCCCGCCATCTCCCAGTGGCCGACCGTCGTGTCCTTGCCGCGCGACCTCTCCGCCGCCTTCCCGTATGCGGCGAGCGGCAGCTCGACATGTCCGAGAAACCCGAGCCCGTCTATATTTCCGAGCCCGAACGATAAAAGATTCGGTATCGACAGCTCCCCGGACTTTGAAACGGACAGGAGCGTGTTCGCGCCCGCGTCACCGAAATCGGCGGCGTCCGGCAGCGCCCCCGCGCCCACGCTGTCGAGAACTATTAGAAATACGCGCCTCATCTTCCCATTTTAGCGGCGACCCGCAGCGCGATCTCCATCATCGTCGTAAACGAGCTCTGTCTTTCCTCAACAGTCGTGTCCTCTCCCGTCACAAGATGGTCGGACACGGTGCAGATCGCGAGCGCGTGCTTCCCGGCGCGCGCGGCGTTCATATAAAGCGCCGCCGCCTCCATCTCGACCGCGAGAACGCCCATTTTCGCCCAGTCGAGCGAGTTTTCAACGTCGTTATAGAATCTGTCGGACGAGACGACGTTTCCGACGTGAAAGCGCACGCCCATCGCCCTCGCCTCATCCACCGCCGCGGAGAGCAGCTTATATGACGCTATCGGCGAAAATGTACCGGGCAGCGCGTACTGCGCCGCGTAATTCGAATCAGTACACGCGCCCTCCGCAAGCACGACGTCCCGGACCTTCACGTCCTTGTGAAAGCTCCCTGCGGTGCCGACGCGTATGATGTTGTCGACATCATAGAAATTGTAGAGCTCATAGCTGTAGATCCCCATGGACGGCATTCCCATGCCGCTCGCCATCACGCTTACCGACACGCCGTCATACGTGCCCGTGTAGCCCTGCACGCCGCGCACGTTGTTGACGAGCTTTGCGCCCTCAAGAAACGTCTCGGCGATCATCTTTGCGCGCAGCGGGTCGCCGGGCATCAAAACGGTCTTCGCGATCTCGCCGAGCTTTGCCGAGTTGTGCGGCGTCGGCGTCGATGTTTTGTGTTCTCCC
>CANROT010000150.1 GCA_947632285.1 uncultured Clostridia bacterium | reverse complement strand
CATGAGCCGATCACTGGTCACGTAGTAGGCCGAAGTGAACCAATCGTTCCAGTGCCCGACGCCGATGAACAGCGCCCCGCGGTCCTGCGCGTTATACAGTCCATACGACGTCGCCTCGCCGGACTCGGACGCGACGAGTGAGCCCGTGTACCGCAGCGTAATGTCGCCCTTGTACGGCTGATATCCCGCGAACAGCGAATTTATAATGCCCTCGCCGCACGTGTCCGTCAAAAATTCGCTCCTGTAACCGAACAGACACCGCGACGGGATCATATATTCTATCTTCATGCGCGAGCCCGTGAGGTTCATTTCGAGCAGCTCGCCCTTGCGCGCGCCGAGCTTTTCGATGACGACGCCGACATTCGCCTCCGGAACGTCGATGGACACGCGCTCCATCGGCTCGCAGCGAACGCCGTCAATCTCGCGGTAAAGGACGCGCGGCATCGAACAGCACAGCTCGTACCCCTCGCGGCGCATCGTTTCAATGAGTATCGACAGGTGCATCTCGCCCCTGCCCGCGACGTAAAAGCAATCCGTCGTGTCGCCGTCCGAAACGTGGAGCGACACGTCGCGCAGCGTCTCCCTGTAGAGGCGCGCGCGCAGCTGGCGCGACGTCACGAACTTGCCCTCCCGCCCCGCAAACGGGCTGTCGTTGACGGAGAACGTCATCTCGATCGTCGGCTCGCTAATCTTGACGAATTCGAGCGGCTCCGGCGTCAGCGGGTCGGTCAGCGTGTCGCCGATCGTGATGTCGGACGCGCCCGAGAAGCACACGATGTCGCCGACCTTCGCCTCATTGACCGGGTCGCGCGTCAGCCCGTCGAACTGATACAGCGACACAACGTTCGTCTTCTTCGACTTCGCCTCCGGGTCGTGGAAATTGACGACGCCGACCTCCTGACCGACGCGTATCGTCCCGCGCTCGATCCTGCCGATGCCGATCCTGCCGACGTAATCGTTGTAGTCGATGTTCGAGATTAGCATCTGAAGCGGCCCGTCCGGGTCGCCCTCCGGCGCGGGCATATACTTGAGTATCGTGTCAAACAGCGGCTTCAGATCGGTGCCCGGCTCGTCCGGCGAGAATGACGCCGTCCCGTCGCGCCCCGAGCAATATATCATCGGCGAGTCGAACTGCTCCGTGGACGCATTCAGCTCGAGCAAAAGCTCGAGGATCTCGTCCTCGACCTCGCCGAGGCGCGCGTCCGGGCGGTCGATCTTGTTGATGACGACGATGACGCGGTGCCCGAGCTCCATCGCGCGGCCGAGAACGAACCGCGTCTGCGGCATCGGGCCCTCCGCGGCGTCGACGAGCAGCAGGACGCCGTTCACCATTTTCAATATGCGCTCGACCTCGCCGCCGAAATCGGCGTGGCCGGGAGTGTCAACGATATTTATCTTTACATCTTTATAAACGACCGACGTATTTTTCGCCAGGATCGTTATTCCGCGCTCGCGCTCAAGGTCGCCGGAGTCCATGACGCGCTCCGTTATCTGCTGCTTCTCGTGGTATTCCCCGCACTGTTTCAGCATCTCATCGACAAGCGTCGTTTTCCCGTGGTCAACGTGCGCGATGATCGCGATATTTCTCAAATCTTCCCTTATCAAGGCAGTCCACCTCTGTCACAAATTCAACAAGATAGTATTGTACCACATTCGCGCGCAGAAATAAATACCCAAAAGCAAACTTTTTTCAGAAAAAAAGACCGGCGGTCGCCCGCCGGTCTTTATGATCGCTGAAATTTACTTGCTTAACAGCTTGTTGAGCATTCTGTCGAGAGCGTCCTGATACTTACTGCCGACCTTGCCCCACAGCGTGGAGATGTTGTTCGTGCTCTGCGAGAGGACAGCCGTGCTCGCGGCGATATCGCTCTTGAAGACGCCGATATCGTAGCAGCGATACTCGAAGATGATGTCAAGCATTGATGCGGATTCCTGGTCAGATGCATATCTGCCCTTCAGCTGCTTGTCATAGTACTCGGGGGTGAGGTTGGTCTTGCCGAGCCAAGCCATCGTCTCGAGAACGATGCTTATGTATTCAGCTTCCGGGTGATTGTAAGCGACAAAGACGCCGGCGGAGTTAAGCGCAACATAGGAATAATATCTCGGAACCTTCGAATTGTACTTCGGATAAGGAACGATACCGAACTCGTTCTCACTCTCGCGGTACTTACGAACGAAGGACATGACCTCCGTACCGAAGAGCGTCTTATTCTTCATGATGGCGTCCGTGATCCAGTCGATGTTTTCGCCGGAAACGACTTCCTTGTTTGTCATGATGTCGACGATGTCGGAATGGACGTCATAGAACGCGTCCTCGCCCCATGCGAGATAAGGCATACCGTCCTCGCCGATCTCAACGGACTTGAGGCCCGCGGATTCCCAGGAAGCGGCGTAGTTTTCCCAGTGCGTGCAGAGACCGAAGATATCGGAGCTGTTGATCGTCATCGTGTCGTCGCTGTTGACGTCTTCATCGACTTCGTCTGCCATCTCCATCATCTTATCCCACGTCCACTCGTTGTTATTGACGAGGTCGTAGGGGCTCTCGAGCTTCTGGTCCTTGATGCGGGACTTGATGAAGTACACGGCCCAGATGTCCTCTTTGTCGGAGATCATGATATCGCCGGCGTTAACATAGGAGTTGCCGCCGAGCGTGAGCTGCTCCGTGCAGTCATGGTTCCAATAGTTGTTGTCAAGGTTGACATACGTCAGCTGGCTGAACGGCATGCAGTTGCCGGCGCCGATCGCGGTCATAGCCTGCTGAACGGTGTTGAACACAGCGTGATACGTGTAAGCCTGAGACGTAACGTCTGTCTGGAACTGGTCGTTGACAGCGCCCGCGCTGTCCTTTTCGTCACCGACGATATTTATCTCGAGACGGTCCTCGACGAGCATATTGCGGTTGTGGATAGCCGTGGCATACGCGTCGTTCTCATCGATCTCGTCGATATCGAGCGGGTAGTAGTTCCACTTTTCTTCTTTTTCGGTCATGATGTTGAAGTCCGCGCCGTTGAACTTCTTGTCCGGAAGATTCGGCGTGTCAACGCCCTCGACTACCTTATCGGCAGGTTTCGTTCCGTCGTCGCCGCCGGGGGTCACGCCTTCCTTCGGACCGCAGGCGACCAGCGGTACCGCTACCATCGCGATGATGAGCAGCAGGCATAAAAATTTTTTCATGTTTTCCTCCTCGTTATGTATCGTCTTGATACTGTATTTGTAATTATACAGCGCCAATGTGACGGTTGTGTGAACAAATCGATCAATAATCGCATTTTTGCGTCTTTTTTGTAAAAAAGTTTTCTTCTTTTTGTGGAGATGTTCTAAAGAATGACCGCCCGTGCGTCGGCGGGGTGAAATTTCGGTGACAGGGGGTCTGCCTATTGACAAATCATGAAATGGTGGTATAAAATAATGGTAATAAATATCAATGAAAAGGAGGCAGGTCAAGATGAAAACGAACGACTCAATGTATTCCGCTCTGATCGACAAAAAGCTCGTCCCGGTCATAAAGATCAGCGACCCGGACAGCTCCGAGCAGCTTGCGGACGCGCTGATAACGGGCGGGCTCTCCGTTGCGGAGGTGACATTCCGCACGGACTGCGCGGCGGAAGTGATCTCGAGAATGAAGAATTCGCGCCCGGGCATGTTTGTCGGCGCCGGGACCGTTCTCTCCGCGTCTCAGGTGGACGAGGCGGTCGCCGCAGGAGCCGATTTCATTGTCTCTCCGGGGTTTGATGCAGACGTTGTGCGCCGCTGCCAGCAGGTCGGCGTTCCCGTCGCGCCCGGCTGCGTCACGCCGTCCGAGATAATGGCGGCGCTCTCGCTCGGGATCACGACGGTGAAGTTCTTCCCGGCATCTGCTTTCGGCGGTGCCGCGACGATCAAGGCGCTCTCCGCGCCGTTCGCGGACGTTTCGTTCATTCCGACAGGCGGTATCGATATGCACAATCTGCGCGAGTATACTTCGCTCCCGTGCGTACTCGCCGTCGGCGGTTCCTTCATGGCGACCGAAAAGCTCATCGCTTCAAAAGTATGGGGTGAGATTGCCGCCCGCACCCGCTCCGCTCTCTCCGCCGTCTTTACTCCGTGATCTGACTGTTTTAGTTTTGGCTCTTTACCGGGGAGAAACTTTTTGGAAAAAGTTTCTCCCCGGACCCCGTTTCAAAAACTTTTACTGATATATTTTTTCGCCCACGCGAGGACGTATTTGTCCGCGCGGGTTTCTTTTTGCCGTATTATATCGAAACACCGCGCGCGGGTTCGTATATGCTGGCGGCGACACATTATGCTGCGAAATGTGCTGTCAAAAGGCGCGCGAGTAAAGCGGCTCTTTCGGCACGTCAGCGGCAGGAGTGAAAAACGACCTCCCGATATGGGAGGTCGTTTTATTATGGTTTATTTTCAGCTTTTATCAGCTGTTGCGCTTCTTCGAAACGATGTAAGCGCCGGAGCCGATAGCGGCAGCCGCCAGAGCAAACGTCACAAAGCCCGTCTGCGGAGAGGTCGGTCTGCTGTCCGCGCCGGAACCCGAGCCGGAGCCCGTCGTGCCGGTCGTGTCAGTCGTGCCGGTCGTGTCGGCAGAGCTGGAAGAATCGTCCGCGCTGGAAGAATCGTCAGCACTGGAAGAATCATCGGCGCTGGAAGAATCGTCATCGCTGGAAGAATCATCAGTCGGAGGCGTTGCGGGGAGAACTATTATACGGGTTGAATGCTTCTGCAAGCTCTTCAGCCGTGAGAGCGGTGCTGTAAACTACCATCTCATCAACAGTGATGTCGGGAGCATATTCGCCTGCATTCCAGTTTGCCTTACCTATCTGAAGTACAGGGTTTTCTCCAAGAATCTTAGAAAGAACGGCGTCCTCACTGTCTACTGTATACTCCTGTATCTTGCTACCGTTTACAAACATCGTGAATATCTTTTCCTTAAACGTGCAAACAACAGTCACCGTATCAGCCGCTTCCTCAGCAGAAAGATCATATACTATGTTGTTTCCGTTCGGCCAGCCGCCCGGCATAGTCTCACCTTTTACCTGACCATTCTGAGTGCTGGTATTCAGATGCAAGCCAAAGTAATACGGCTTGTTTTCAGCAGCGTGATTCTCCTGATCATTTATGTCATAAATCCAGTTTGTCCCAGTAAGCCCTGTCTCCGGAATCTTGACCTTTACTGCAACAGTAATCTCTTCGAACCCCTTAAGGTCCAGATCAGACTTAAGCCATGCGTTTTCGCCAAACTTAGCCGCGCCGCCTTCATACGTAACGGTGCCTTC
>CANROT010000149.1 GCA_947632285.1 uncultured Clostridia bacterium | reverse complement strand
CATCGCGTAGAATCTGCCGTCCTCCTCGCTGTACTCGAACAGCGGGAACTCCGTGACCCAGAGGAATTTGAAATCCTTCGGGTCGAGCAGCCCGAGCCTTTTCGCGCACTCGCGGCGCAGCGCGCCGAGCGTGTCAAACACGACCGCGTTCTTGTCCGCGACGATGAGGATCAAGTCTCCGTCCTCAAATCCCATCTTTTCGTATATCGCCGAATTCTCCGCCTCGGTGAGGAACTTCGCATATGACGAGGAAACTTCCCCGTTCGCCTTCTTCGCCCACGCGAGCCCCTTCGCGCGGTATGACTTTGCGAACTCGCCGAGCGAATCTATCTCGCGGCGCGTAAACGACGCGCCGCCCTTGACGTTGATCGCGCGGACGCTGCCGCCCGCCTCAATCGCCCCGGCAAAGACGCGGAACGCCGTGCCGCGCAACAGCTCCGTCAGGTCGCAGAGCTCAAAGCCGAACCGCAGGTCGGGCTTATCCGAGCCGAACCGCTCCATCGCCTCGCGCCACGTCATGCGCTGAAACTTCTCGGTGAGGTCTATGTCAAAGAGCTCGCGGAACAGATACTTGAGGAACCCCTCGTTTATATCCATTATGTCGTCCTCGGTCGAGAACGACATTTCGAGGTCGATCTGCGTGAACTCCGGCTGCCTGTCGGCGCGCAGGTCCTCGTCGCGGAAGCAGCGGGCGAGCTGGATATAGCGGTCAAAGCCCGCGTACATCAAGAGCTGCTTATAAAGCTGCGGCGACTGGGGCAGCGCGTAGAATCTGCCGGGATAAACGCGGCTCGGCACGAGATAGTCGCGCGCGCCCTCCGGCGTCGGCCTGATGAGGTCGGGAGTCTCGATATACAAAAAACCGTGATCGTGGAAATAGTCGAGCGTCAGCTTCGTTATTTTCGAGCGCATTATGACGTTTTCCGTCATGGACGGGCGGCGCAGGTCGAGATAGCGGTACTGCATGCGCAAGTCTCCCCTGATGTTCTTGTCGTCGACGATCTCGAACGGCGTCGTCTCCGCCGCGCAGAGTATCTTCAGCGTGTCGACGTATATCTCGATCTTGCCCGTCGCACGGCTCGCGTTGACGTCCGCGCCCCTCGAGCGGACGACGCCGGACGCCGTGAGGACGTACTCCGTGCGCACCGCCGCCGCCGTCTCAAAGACGTCGCGCTTCGTGTTCTCGTCGAATGCAAGCTGGATTATGCCGGAGCGGTCGCGCAGGTCGATGAAGATGAGGCTGCCGAGGTTGCGCTGCTTCGCGCACCAGCCGTTCACCGTCACGCGGGCGCCGATGTCGGATTCGGTGAGCTCCGTGCAGTAATGTGTTCTTTTGTCTTCTTTCAGAAATGCCATATATTTTTCCCCCGAAAAAGGTTATTTTTTAAGATCTGTTCCCGCGGGCGTTGCCGCCTTCCGTCCCCGCGCCGCGCGTCCGGCGCGCGGGATCAATATCAAGCATATACGCCATATGCGCCTCCGTGCCTTTTTTCGCGTATTATTTTATCACAAATAGCGTCAATGTCAAGCGGGAAGTCATTATTTCGTCCGTGACCGATCTCTTTTTGCATCGGGGGTTTACAAATGCACATTGTGTATGATATAATATGATATATTATTGTGCAATTTTTACCGAGCAGGCATATGGCAGCCGATAAGATCATTCCATTATACCCCGGGGACACCCTGACGCTGAAAAAGCCGCACCCGTGCGGGTGCGCCGATTTTCGCGTCGTCCGCGCGGGGTCGGACGTGCGCGTCGTGTGCCTCGGCTGCGGCAGGGATATGACGCTGCCGCGCGAAAAGCTCGAACGCGCGATAAAAAAGCGTTCGCCGGGCAAAAGCTCCGGCGCGTGAGTTCTGTTTAAAGAAGGATTTTTGGATATGGAAGAAAACGACAGGATCAGCGAGGAGCCGGTGGAAGAAACGGCGCCCGACACGGCCGACGCCGTCCCCGCGAAAGAAACAGACGTTGACGTCACCGAAGAAGCCGCTGTTGACGACGTTGTTGACGCTGTTGACGGCGACGAGTGCGGCTTTGACGAATTCGACCTTCTCCCCGAGGAGGGAGCGGCGCTGCCGGACGGCGAGCCGGAGGATTTTGACGAGCCCGAAAAGAAGAAAAAGAAGACGCGACTCCCCGGGCTGCTCGGCGACGAGCGCGTCCGAAAATATAAATATCTCGGATTCTCCTTCCTTGTCCCGGCGCTGACGATGTGGCTCATCTACATCGCGATGGGGACATTCCCGTTCGGCGAGGGCAGCGTGCTCGTCCTCGACCTGAACGGACAGTACATCTATTATTTTGAGCAGCTCCGCGAGATCGTGCTCCACGGGCAGAGCTTCCTCTACTGCTTCGGCCGAGCGGTCGGCGGCGAATTCATGGGCATTTACGCATACTATCTCGCCTCCCCGTTCTCGTTCCTCGTGTGCCTGTTCCCGAAGGAGATGATGACCGAGGCGCTGCTCGTGATGTTCCTTTTGAAAACGGGGCTCTGCGGGCTGACGTTCGGCATTTTCCTCCAGTACAAGACGCCGAAGGAGGAGCTGAACCGCGTCTCCGTCGTCATTTTCTCGACGATATATGCGCTCACGGCGTATGCCGTCGTCCAGCAGCACAACACGATGTGGATAGACAACCTCATCTTCCTGCCGCTGATCGTCATGGGCATCGAGCGAATGATAAAATATCACCGCTTCCGCCTCTTTGTCATCTCGTTAACGCTCGCCGTCATGTCCAATTTCTACATCGGATACATGATGTGCATCTTCGTCTTCTTCTACTTCTTTGTCGCGTATGCGACGATGGATCCCGAGGAGCGCAACCCCTCCGAGGAGTCCGGCCACTTCGGCAAGTCGCTCCTGCGCATGGGCGGCTCTGCCGCGCTCGTGCTCTCGATGTCCTGCGTCATTCTCTGGAGCGCGTACTATTCGCTGACCTTCGGGAAAACGACGTTCTCGAACCCGAAGTGGACGCTCGATCAGAAATTCGACCTGCTCGACCTCATCTCAAAGCTCTTTATCGGCAGCTATGACACGGTCCGCCCCGAGGGGCTTCCGTTCATCTACTGCGGCACGCTCGTGCTGATCCTTCTGCCAATTTACTTCATTATTAAAAAAATACCGTTCCGCGAGAAGATCTCCGTCTTCATAATGTCGGTATTCTTCGTCCTTTCGTTCACGATCTCCGCCGTTGACCTCGTGTGGCACGGGTTCCAGCGCCCGAACTGGCTGAACTACCGCTACAGCTTTATCCTCTGCTTCTTCATGATATTCGCCGCGTACCGCGCGTTCTGTCATATAAAAGAAGTCGAGATGAAGACGATAGTCACCGTCGTCGGCTTCTGGGTCGTCCTGCTCCTGATACTCCAGAAGCTCGACACGTACACGTGGATCTCCGACTATGAAACGGTGTGGCTCTCGTTCGCGTTCTTCGCCGGATATCTGATCCTTTTGCGGTACCATATGTCCTCGACCTTGCCGGAGGGCGTCGCGCTCGCGGTCGCCGCGATAGTCGTGCTCGAATCGTTCGTCGGCGGGCTGTTGAACCTTGTCGCCCTCGGGGACGACGTCGTATATTCGTCGCGGACGTCGTACCGCTCGTTCGTCGACCGCGTGCAGCCCATCATCGACATGGTGCAGGCTGACGACGACTCCTTCTACCGCATGGAAAAAACGATGCACCGGAAGACGAACGACCCGCTCGCCCTCGGCTTCCGCGGCCTCTCGAACTCGACCTCGACGCTGAACGCGTCAACGATAAAGCTGCTCGCACAGCTCGGGCTGTCGTCAAAATCGCACTGGTCGAAGTATCTTGGGTCGACTCCCGTTGTCGACTCGCTGTTCGGCATCAAATACCTCATCTCCGAGGCGGGGACGGACGTCACCGACCTCTACGAGCAGAAATACACATGCGACGGCGGCAATAAGGGCGCGCTTTACGCGTACTACAACCCATACGCGCTGCCGATAGCATACGGCGTCGATCCCTCGCTCATCGACTACACGTTCATGACGGGAACCGACCCCGAGAACATGAAGGAAAAGGCCGAGTCCCCGTTCGTCCGCATGAACGACATAATCACGGATATGCGCGGCGGCACGAAATCCGAGATATTCGTTCCGATCGAGATAACCGAGGAGACCCCGAGCTACTGCACGCTGTCGTACACGACCGGGCACAAGGCGTTCACATCAAATTCCGGCGACGTGAAGGGCCGCGTCACATACACATTCACCGCGCCCGATGACGGGGAGATATACTGCTACTTCCCGAGCGACTATATCCGCGAATCCGACCTCTACCTGAACGGCAGAAAGCTCGGCACGTACTACGGGAACGAGACTTACCGCATCGTCGACCTCGGCGCTCACACAAAGGGTGAGGCGCTGCGCGTCGAGATCCGCATGACGGAGTACGACAAGCTCTATATCAGAAACGACCCGACGTATTTCTATTTCTTCGACGAGGACGCGTTCATCGAATCAATGACCGAGCTCGCCGAAAGCCCGTACAACATCGAGCGCTACACCGAGGACAGCTTCTACGGCACGATCGACATCAGGGAGGGCGACGAGCTCGTCTTCACGACGATACCGTATGACGAGGGCTGGGTCATCAAGGTCGACGGCGTAAAGGTCAAGCCGATAGAGGTGCTCGACTCGCTGATAGGCTTCACGGTGTCCGCAGGACACCACACGCTAACGATGGAGTACCGCCCCGCCTGCGTCGTCTACGGCGGGATCGTCTCCGCCGTCGGGCTGGCAGCGTTCGTCACCGTCTGCGTGATAGACGGTAAGCGCCGCAAAAAAGCAGTAAAATAAAAGGAAAAGATCATGTTTTATTATCTTCACGGAAAGCTCGCGCACGCGGGCGGCGGCTTTGCCGTCGTTGACTGCGGCGGCGTCGGCTACAAGCTGACCGTCAGCACGACGACGCTTTCGGCGATCGCCGGCGCGGACGAGGTCAAGCTCTACACATATTTCGCGGTCCGCGAGGACTCGGCGGAGCTGTACGGATTTTATACGACGGAGGAGCTCGACACGTTCTGCCTTCTGATCGGCATCTCCGGCGTCGGACCGAAGGCGGCGATGTCGATACTGTCGCTCTATTCCCCGTCCGCGCTTGCGGACGCGGTCGCGGCGCAGAACGTCAAGCTGATCTCACGCGCGCCCGGCGTCGGCGCGAAGACGGCGCAGCGCATAATCCTCGAGCTGTCGGGAAAGCTCGCGGTCGGGGACGCATCCGCCGCACGCACGCAGGCAAAGCCGAAAACGCCCGCCGTCAGCGAGG
>CANROT010000148.1 GCA_947632285.1 uncultured Clostridia bacterium | reverse complement strand
AAAGACGATAATAGTCTTCTTCGGCGACCACCAGCCCAACGTCGAGGCAGAGCTTATTGACGAGCTCGCGCCCGACATCGAGTCCGCGCTTTACGGCGGCCGCTGGCGGCTGCTGCGCCCGGACGGGACAACGCCGATAAAATCCCCGCCGTCCCAGATGATGACGGAGCTTGAAAAGCGGTGGCTCAAGTCCGTCTCCCTCGACCCGAGAGTCAAGCTCTTCGACTTCGACACGGCGGGGCTCGAGGACACGGAGCCGCTGTTCACGCCGGAGGACATATACGTCTTCGACAAATACGCGGACGGCGACCCGTATGACAACGCCGGCTATATCGAGAGGTTCCGCGTGATACTCGGCGCGCTGAAGAGCAAAACGCCGCTCGCCGTTGACATCAAAAGCAGGCGCGGCGCCTCGGTGCGCGCCGTCGTCATGCCGCGCTGGCTCGAATATTCTGAAAAGGACGACAAATTCCGCCTCTACACGTCCGGCTGCCGGTACGGCAGGATAATCAACCTCGGCCGCGTGACGTGGTGCGCCCCATACGAGGGCGGTCGCTCCTTCAACCCGCGCGCGGAGGTGCGGGACGAGATGCGGACGCTCGTGCTCGAGATAACGGACGCAAGAAGGGCGCTCGACCGCGCTGTTTTGCACTTCGCGCACTTCGAAAAGGAGGTCATACGGCTCGGCGGCGGCAAATACCGCCTCACCGTCAGATACTCCGCCGACGACGAAACGGAGCTTTTGATACGCACCCTGTCGTTCGGGCCGTTTGCGAAGGTCATAGAGCCGGATAGCTTTGCGGAACTGATAAAAGAAAGACTGACAGCGCAAAAAAGCTGCGGGATCTAAGATCTCGCAGCTTTTTTTCCGTGATTGCGCGCGGCGCGTGAGGTAAAATTATACTCGCAAGGAGGCGGGCGGGTGTATTTCCTCACCGCGGTGCGCGAGGATATTCCAAAGCGTATTCCGGTCCCGGCGAATTGCGGCATGGCAATCGCTTTTTGCGACGGGGTTCAAATCCCCACGATCAACGCAGGTTCGAATCCTGCTGTCGACCTGACGAACCGTCAGGTCGACACCCGGTGGATTGGGCATCAGGCGCCGTCGAAGACGGCACAAGATCAGCCGGCGTCGCCGCTTTCAGCGGAGCGCCACAGAAAAAGAACGCGAGTCCCCAAAGAGTGCGGGCGGAGCCCTGCACGGGCGCGGATATCGCGCATACGCGAGGAGACGCCGAGTGATTCCGCTCTCCGACCGGTGCGCTCAAGCGCCCGTCCGCTCCCCCGCACGGGGAGACGCAAACCGAGAAACGTAAACTATTTTAATGGAGGTTTCGCAATATGAAAAAGGTCATAATCAATGAAAAGCAGCACGGCTTTCTCTTTCGGAACGGCAAATATATGGGTCTGCTCGGGCCGGGAAAATATCTGTGCGCGTTCGGACGCGAGATAGAGGTGACGGAAAACGAATTCGTCTTCGCCTCGTCAAAGTGCCCGCTTGAAACGCTGCTCGCCGACAGGGCTGCGGCGGACGCCGTATTCGTCGCCGACATTCCGGACGGCAAGCTCGGGCTTTTGTTCCGGGACGGGAGATATTCTTCAGCACTCATGCGGGGCAAGTACGCGTTCTGGAACGTCGTCAACCGCCACGAGCTCATATTGACGGATATCGGAACGCCCGAGATCGCGGACGACGTTCCGCGCCGCATATATGACATACTCGCCCTCGGCGGGCCAGTCGAAAAGTTCACGGTCGCCGCATATGAGCGCGGGCGGCTGTTCTTCGGCGGGCGGTTCGTGCGCGTGCTCGAGCCGGGTACATATTACTTCTGGAGCAAAAACGTCACCGGCGTCGAGGTCGCGGTCGAAAACGTCGACATGCGCCTCACCACCGCCTCCATCGTCGGCCAGGAGATCCTGACGCAGGACAAGGTTTCGGTCCGCATCAACTTCACGTGCAGCTACCGCATCGCGGACTGCGTAAAGATACTGACCGAGGTCGGCGACTATCAGACGGAGCTCCACATCGCGGCCCAGCTCGCGCTCCGCGACTATGTCGGCAGATACAGGCTCGACGAGATACTCGACGACAAGGAGGGCATCTCGAAATACGTCCGCGACCGGCTCCGCGAGAAGGAGGGCGAGCTCTATATCAAGATCGAGGACGCCGGTGTCAAGGATATAATCTTCCCGGGCGAGATACGCGACATCATGAACACCGTCCTCATCGCCGAAAAGCGCGCGCAGGCGAACGTCATCACGCGCCGCGAGGAGGTCGCCTCCACGCGTTCGCTGCTCAACACGGCAAAGCTGATGGACGAAAACGAGACGCTCTACAAGCTCAAGGAACTCGAATATATCGAGCGCATCTGCGAGAACGTCGGAAACATCAACCTCTGCGGCGGCGGTGACGTCCTCACCCAGCTCCTCACAATGCTGAAAGGCCAATCCGCGTGACGGCACAAACAAACACATCAAAGGGAGCGCCCTTTCAAGAAAAGGCGCTCCCTTTAAATATTCATTTTTCGTTGTGGCGATAAGTGCCGCAGCCTTCATTCACAGCGTGTGCAAATGCAAGGCACAGCCACGCATCTCCTGTTTCCGGCTCACCTTGCAACCGGCACAAACTCCAATTTCAGACGCATTCCCATTCCTTCGGCAAGCCTTTGCAGCGTCTTCAAGGACGGGTTTGCGCTTCCGGTTTCCAGCTTGCTGATGTCGCCCTGCGCGATGCCGGTTCTTTCCGCCAGCTCCTTTTGCGTCATGCCGACGGATTTTCTTGCATCTATCATCGCCTGAATGATGGCAAACTCCGGTTCAATTGCGTCCCATTCCTTCTTAAAATCTTCATCTCTAAGCTGTTCATTCAAGTAATCCTTGTAATTCGTCATATCACTCTGTCCTCCCTGCTCAGATATTCATCGCGGTACTTTTTTGCCGTTTCGATCTCACCTTTCGGCGTCTTCGCCGTTTTTTTGATAAAGCCGTTTGTCAGAACGATCCTTCTCCTGATGACAAAGAAATACAGGACCCGCGATATGTCTGACCCGCTTTTGATGCGCAGCTCGAAAATACCGTCAACAAGATGCTCCGAATACGGCATTCGCAGCGCCGTCCCATTCTGCGCCAAGAGGTCGATCATTCTTAGAATTCTTGCCCGCATCTTCGTATCGACGGAGGAAAGAAATTCCTTTACGGGTTCGCTGCCGTCCGGTTTATCATAAAAAAAGATTTCAAACTCCTGCACTGTCTATTTTTCTCGATGTCCTTATTTTTATCCTCACTTATATTATATAGGATAAATCCTATATTGTCAAGAGCTTTTTTATCGCCATCGCGACGTTTAGCGAATGAACATGGCGTCGCCGAAGCGCACAGCTTATAAGATTTTACCGATCGGCAGCTTTCTAAAATAAATCGCTATGCGTTCCGGTTCTTGTCAGATACAATATCAACTCGTTGTTGCTGATTCGATAGATGAGCAGCCAGTCCGGCGTGATGTGACATTCGCGAAAATCCGCATAATCCCCTGTCAGTGAACGATCCTTGTATTTCTGCGGCAGGGAATCCCCATTTGCCAAAATTTCAATTGTCTTTTCCAGCAGTCGAATGTCGTAACCGCGCCGGACGATTCGCTTGAAATCCTTTTTGAAGGTCGTTTCATACTTAATCGTCAGCATACAGGTCCTCCATAAGCTCGGATACCGTATGGAATCCGCGGCTCAGGTTCTTCCCCTGTCTAATGTTGTTCATCGCCTGCTTTGTCTCCTCGTTCGGAATCTCTGTGGTCAGCGCAAATGGGATCCTCTGTTCGCGCACGACCGTTCTTGCAAAAATGTTGAACGCTGCGCTGGTGGACAGCCCGATTTCACGGCAAAATTTATCAAACGCGACTTTGGTATCCTCATCTATTCGAATGTTTATATTGGTTTGTGCCATAGGAATGCCTCCTTTCCTCTTCTGCTCCTATTATACGCAAATTACTGCTGTTTGTCAATAAAAAATATAGAAATGTATATGAAATTAATATACAAAATCACACGATGAACATGGCATCTCCAAACGAGAAGAAGCGATACCGTTCCCGTACCGCCGCATCATATGCGGCAAGCGTATGTTCCCTGCCCGCGAGCGCGGAAACGAGCATTATGAGCGTGCTCTCCGGCAGGTGAAAATTCGTTATGAGCGCGTCCGTCGCGCGGAATTTGTAGCCCGGATATATGAATATGCCCGTGTCGCCCGTGACGGCGCGGACAACGCCGTTCTCGTCCGCCGCGGATTCGAGCGTCCGGCACGACGTTGTCCCGACGCATATGGTCCGCCCGCCCGCCGCGCGGCGCTCGTTTATCGTCCTCGCCGCCCCCTCCGTCACCGTTATGAACTCGGTGTGCATCACGTGCTCGTCTATCCTGTCCTCGCCGACGGGGCGGAACGTCCCGAGCCCGACGTGCAGCATGACGCGCACGAACTTCGCCCCGCGCGCCTCTATCTTTGCCATGAGCTCCGGCGTGAAGTGCAACCCCGCCGTCGGTGCCGCCGCCGAGCCGGACTGCCGCGCATACACGGTCTGATACCTGTTTTTGTCGCGCAGCCGCTCCTTTATGTACGGCGGCAGCGGCATCACCCCGACCTCGTCTATCGCCGCAAATATGTTGTCGAACCGCGCGCGGTCAAAGTCAAATCTTATAGTCCGGCACCCGTCCTCGACGATTCCCGTCACCTCGCCGGAAAGGACGTTCCCGAACGCGAGCCTGTGGCCGACGCGCGCGCGCTTTCCCGGGCGAACAAGGCATTCCCACTCGTCCCCGCCGCGCTGCCGCAAAAGCAAAACCTCGACCTCGGCCGAGCCGCCGTCCGCCCGCCTGCCGTACAGGCGCGCCGGAATGACCTTTGAATCGTTTATGACGAGTGTGTCCCCCTCGTTTATCATTCCCTCGATGTCGCGGAAAATGTGGTGGCTTACCTCGCCCGTCTTTTTGTCGAGCACCATCAGGCGCGAGGAATCGCGCGGCTCGACCGGCGTCTGCGCGATCAGCTCTTCCGGCAGCTCGTAATAGAAATCGCTCTTTAAAAGCTCCGTTTCCGGGAGCTCGTTTTTTATTGTCTCCATATCGTGTTCTCCGTTCGTGCGGGCCGTGGCGCCCTCGCCGCGCCTATCATAAAATGAAATTGCGGGGACGCTTATCCGCCCCGCATATTGTACCACACATTCGCCGCGTTTTCAACACGGCGCACCCGAATAAGGAGAACATATGGAATATAAGGAATATCTGCCGTCCGGCAAGCCCGTGATCTTCCGCGGCGCCGCGACGGCGCTCATCACGCCGTTTTCCGGAGGCGAGGTCGATATCGCCTCCGC
>CANROT010000147.1 GCA_947632285.1 uncultured Clostridia bacterium | reverse complement strand
GGCGAGCATTGCTCGTCGGCGCGCTCAAATATCGCGCGTGCGGTGCATTCGATCTCGTTTGCGAACGCGTATCTGCCGTGCCCGTCCGTTATATGCGCCTCCGCGGTGGAGAGGAAACGGTCTGCGGCGTCGCCGAAAATGCGGCGCGCCTCCGCGGCAAGTCCCTCCTCCCCGTCCGCACGGATATAGACGTGGAATTCGTCGGCGGTGCTGCCCGCCATCAGGTCGACGTCGGCGCACCTGCCGGAGCAGTAGAGCGAGAGCGGGTCGCCGACGTTGAAGACGTCGTCACACACGGTGGCAAACCTCGGGTGAGACGATGCGAATTCGGCGTATTTGTCCCTGATATAGAGCGCGTCGAGCGCGCGCGCCTCCGCGAGCGTTTTGACGCCGAGGAAGGCGAAAAAGTCTGCCCCGTGCCTCTCCGCGTCACTGAGCGAGGCAGGGCGGGAGAACGAGCTGCCCGCGTAAGGGCTGCGGATCATGCCGCTCTCGACGATGGCGCGGCGGAAGAGGTCGCGGTTCTGCGGCGCCGCGATCTGCGAGAGGACGCTGCCGCCGCCCGCGGACTGCCCGGCGATAGTGATGTTGTCGGGGTCGCCGCCGAAGGCGGCGATGTTGCGCCGCGTCCACAAAATTCCGGCGCGCTGGTCGAGGCTGCCGAAATTCGCGGGTGCTCCGGGCGCCTCCGCCGTCAGCTCGGGGTGAGCGAGATACCCGAAGACGTTGAGGCGGTAGTTGACGGTGACGACGACGATGCCGCGCCGCGCGATCCTCTCCCCGTCAAATTCCATCTCGGCGGTGTAGCCCCACTGGTAGCCGCCGCCGAAGAACCATACGAGGACGGGTAGCCTTTCGTCCGCGCTTTTCGCGTTCGTCCAGACGTTCAGGTAGAGGCAGTCCTCGCTCATCTCAATCTCGGGGTCGACGTGCCATTCGCGGTCGTAGAAGCCGCCGCCGACGCCGGGCGTGTCCTGCACCGATATCGGCGCAAAGCGGAAGCATTCGCGCTCGCCGTCCCAATCCTCGGCGGGCTGCGGCGCGCGCCACCTGTTCTGCCCCGTCGGCGGGGCGGCGAAAGGAATGCCTTTAAATGCGGTCACTCTCGGGTCGGCGGCCTCGATGCCGCGGACCCACCCGTTTTCGGTCCTTACTCTGCGCAACATATCGCGCCTCCTTTTTTTGCAGGTTCTGTATACAGTATAAAACACGGTGCGAAAGATTTCAATCGCCGCGCAAAAGAAAGCTCGCCATTTTGCGGAAAATTAAGGACATAAGCGCCCGAAAGCCCGAAAGGCCCCGCCGGAGCGGGACCTTTCGGGAGGTAAAACAAAATGGTTAAGGAAAGAGAATCAAACCTCGGTAAATGTCCATAGCTGCAGATCGCTGCTCGAGGAAGGCGCCCAGTATACATTTGCGCCCTCCGCCGTAGATACAGCCGTCAGATAAAGGTCATAATGAGCGTGCTTTATCTTGGTCTTTCCGAACATTTTGGGTATGATAACGGAAGCGTCGTTTCTATTGCCTGAAATGGTATGAACGTCGCAGTTATTTGTTCCGTCAAGGTATATGTTCAGACCGAAGGCGTTGTTTATTGACGAACGAATGGTTTTGTAACCCGTGCAGCTCGAAACGTTCCAAATCTGCTCTTTTGTTCCGCTGTCGCTCCACAGTGTAACATTTGTATTTTCTCGGAGAACCGTCAGATTGTCGCCGTATATGTTCAGGCATTTGTTCGCGCCGACGTTCGTTATCTTATATCTTTTCCTCCAGTGCGCATAAAGATCGTGCGAGGTGCTCTTAGTTACGATAGTATACATACTTACCTCTTGATCCTCGTTTGTATCACTATACCACCAGCCGTCAAATGAGTACCCCGTCCGGCTCGGCAGCGGAAGCGCACCGTAGAATTCTCCTCTAATTGCATTTCTTGTGTCAATAACTTCAGGCGTTTTTAAAGTTACAGTAACATTTGTCCCATATGATGTTTTTGGAGCTTTAACAATGTACATGGCAAAGTTCTTAACATCTTGCTCGGTTTGATTTCCTCCTTCGTCGCCTCCCCATTCACCCCAATCAAGCAGACTGTTAAGACGGCCAAGGCATTGAACAAACTTTACAATTCCGTTTTCTATCTTCCAAACAACGCCGGAATGACCATTTAAATCACCGAGGTTGTTTCGAATAATATCGCCCGGTTCAAGTTTTATGCTGTCAAAATCACTGTTATATAGTGTCCAGCCGTCTCCCAAGTCGATTTTGTTTCCGCTTTTGTTAACGTCAGAATACGTTAAATGTTTACCAAACAACACTTTTGCAAGAAATAGCGAAAAGCCATAGCATTGCGATGCATTGCCATATTTATTGTCAGTGCCAATACTTGATACTGTTACATGCCAATTATCCTCACTGTAATTTTCGTCACCAACAGTTCCGTCATTCCAGTACTTTTGGTTGTACATGTATTTGTACCCTTCCAGAATTGCCGTTACATTTTGATTTGTCATTTTCTTTTCCTCCATATTTTTGTTTAAATTTTTATTTAAAAGGTAGAATCTACCCTTTAAACAATTGATTTGACTCCCTCATTCTTCTTTTTGGAAGAGGTAGTTGAACTCGAGGTCGTTTCTGTTTTGCGCCCACGGCGCGTCGGGACCGTTCCGCAACAGATATTCGTCAAGGGATATCTTTTCCGGATCGAGGCCTCCGGCGTTGCAGATAGTGTTGCACCAGTCGGCGTATTCCTTTTCAAGGTCGATGACCTCGGATATCGTTACCTTCGTTTCTGGCACGGTCTTGACTGTTCCGTCTTCGATCATGACCCGACCCGTTTCTTGATATAGCTCGTCTCTGCCCGCGCAGTATCTTATCCAGCCGCCGACGATCTGACGGGACGAGTATTTTGTCGGTATTCTTTCGTAGTGCAGGACGCCGTCCTTTTCATAGAACATGAGGGTGCAGTATGAATCGGGGAAAAGGCGGCACGTTTCCGGGATATCTTCATATTTGGCGTTGTCGCTTTCTTTACCGCACGTGCAGACAAACAAATCGTTCTCGGTCACGATTATGCTGAACCCGGACCCAGAGTAGCATGAGACGACGAAAACGTCGCCCGCCCAAAACGCCTGAAAGTATAGGTTGCCGTAAATATGGAAATTAGCATCTCCGTATTCGTTGCCGTACATTTCGCGGAATCTGTCGAAATCTATCCTG
Organism: uncultured Clostridia bacterium; assembly: GCA_947632285.1. Taxonomy (GTDB): domain Bacteria; phylum Bacillota; class Clostridia; order Oscillospirales; family CAG-272; genus DTU064. The sequence goes on along the minus strand of CANROT010000147.1, from coordinate 2,165 downwards.
CGCCCGTATACCGTGACAGCCGTGAGCAGCAGGTCGTTATCGGTGATACTCGGGCTCGTAGGGACGAGCTCCGTTTCAAACACAGCCTCGCCGACGGAAAATTTTCCGAGACGGTTGATGCCGATCTTTTTGCTCCTTGATTCGCTGAGATAATTATCAAATTCCTTGCTGAAATCGGTGTCCCGGTCATAATCCGGCAGGCGGTTTGAATACGGGTTTATCGACTCGAAATTGAGGAGGTCGCCTTTGTTTACTATCGTTTTTTCGTCGACGGACTCGTAAAACGTGTTTTCCTCGGGGATATAGACGTTTTTGAGCTCGGGAAGGGCAAAAAACGTGTTCGGCGCGACGTATTCGGTGTTCTTGCCGAGCGTGACGGACTCGACCTGAGGCGAGTTTTCAAACGCGGTCTCCGCGACCTCTATCACATCGTCCGGAATGACGACGTCCGTGTCGTCGCCGTTGTAATTCCACAAAACGCCGTTTTCTATCACGAAATCGGGCTCGGGCGCGACAGAGTCCGGCGCGGCCGTGTCTTGCGTGTCCGTATCCGGCGCGTTCGTGCCGGGCGCGCCCGTGTGAATGTCGGCGGGCGGTTCGGGTGTATTTTTGCTGAGCCGGAGCGCGACCGGGACGGCGACGGCGGCGAGCGCGATACACGCCGCGGCCGTACCTATCCGGAGCGCGGCGGCGCGCATTCTGAGCCGGTGCTTTTCCGCCGCTTTTGCGGCCTCCTCGACGAATTTTTCATCAATATCGCCTATGGCGATGTACAGATCTTTATTTTTCATGTTCATAGACCTCCGAAAGATATTTGCGCAGCTTTTCTCTCGTCCTTGAAAGGATCGTGCGGACGTAGTTCTCGCGCTCGCCGCATATGGCGGCGACCTTGCGTATCGGCAATGTGTCAAAATAGCGGAGCACGAATATGAGCCGGTCGCGGTCGCTGATCGTGTGCAAAAACGCGTTGATGTCGGACACAAGCTCGCGGCGCTCGACCTCCGTTTCGACGCCGTCCGCGTCCGCGAGGCAGTCGGCGAGCTCGTCGAGCACGAGCATCACCTCCCCGCCGCCGCGCTTTTTGCGATTTTTGTCATGCAGCTTTGAGATGGCGCAATTCCGCGCCAGCTTGCCTAAGAACGCGCGCAGGCAAGCGGGGCGCTCCGGGGGGATCGCGTTCCACGCGCGCAGCCACGTGTCGTTCACGCATTCTTCGGCGTCCCGGCGGTCGCCGAGGATACGCTGTGCGATGGCGGCGCAGTATGCGCCGTATTTTTTGGCCGAGTATTCGATCGCGCGCTCGTCCCGGTCAAAAAAGCGCTCTATTATATATAGGTCTTCCACCCGCATCACCTCGCTGTTCGTATATCGAAGGGCCCTTCACCCGTATATACCTCGTTCGCCCCAAAAACGCATCATACCGATATAAAAATTTTTTATTGTCATAAAGCCATAAAAAACATTTGAAAAGAGGTGCGGAGGAAAACTTTTCTTTCGAAAAGTTTTCCTCCGCGAAAAATTATATATTCCCCCCTATTCCACCCTCACGGGCTCGCGGCGGTCGTTCATGCGGAGGCACAGAGCCCTGCCGCGGAGCATATCGCGGAGGGGCTCCATATGCGTCGCTATGATATAAGAGCTACCGTTCCGCTCGAGATAGCGGAGGATATGATAGAGCCCTTCCGACCCCTCGTCATACGACGTTGACTGAAACGTTTCGTTCAAGACGACGAGCGAGCCCGACGGCGCGCGTTCTATGATCCGGGAGAGCTCGCGGACCTCCTGCTCGAACCGGCCCGCGTCGTTTCCCGCCTCAAATTCGCGCTCCGCCTCGGCAAACTGCGTGTAAAACGCGGTATAGACGGGGAGGTCCGCCGCCTCCGCCGGGACCGGCAGCCCGGACTGGGCAAGTATAAGCGCGGTCAGGAGCGAACGCAAAAGCGTTGTTTTCCCGCTGCCGTTCGCGCCGCAGACGACGATGCCGGGGGCGCCGCTCGGGGAGGTGATCGTGTGGGGCACGACGTCCTCGGCGCCGGAGGCAAGAAGCGCCGCGTCATAAAGCCCGCGCACCGAAAGGCCGCCGCCCGTGAACTTCGGATAGCAGACGGTGACGGTGTGCCTGCGCAGAAATGCGATATATTCGACGGCGGCGGAATAGAACAAAA
>CANROT010000146.1 GCA_947632285.1 uncultured Clostridia bacterium | reverse complement strand
TTTTGTCACAAGGCGGGGGTTACTCCGGAACCCCCGCCTTATGGATCCACCCTCCGGCACAAGGGGGGAGACCCCCTTGTGGAACCCCCTTATAGGGTGCTCCTTCAAGCTGTGGGAGTATTTTTTCATTTACCGCTCCCCCGAAGGGGGCGGCACACAACAGCGCTTGAGCAGCTTTTGAACGCTGTCGCGGGCTGCGGCAAAGTTTTGGCAGCTATGCTTTTGATAGGTGCTGCCCGCTGCGGCGTTCGTTTTGAAACTCGTGATAACGAACGGTTCAGCTGCTGGGAACGGATTCATATCCCCGCGTGTCCCTCCAAACGGTTTCGTTCCTTTGAATACGAACGGCATGATGCAAACATTCCTGTACGAAGCCGAGGAACGGAACGAACAAACATCAAGCAGACACTGTTGGCCCGAACGGAGGAGTGCGAGACGGCCAGCCTGCTCCACACGAACGCATGAGCGCCCGGGGAGGATTCACAAGGAGGGGGTTTTATTCCCCCTCCTTGTGCCGGCAGGTGGATTCATAAGGCGGGGGTTCCGGAGTAACCCCCGCCTTATGACAAAATACTTTTGTGATAAAGAAAGAGGTTATTCCAAAGAGAGAAAAGGAACACGGCTGTCGGCAGGAAGGCAATATAAACGCTGTCCGCTGTCGCGGGGTTGGGGTCTTATTCCCCCTCCTTGTGCCGGCAGGTGGATCCATAAGGCGGGGGTTCCGGAGTAACCCCCGCCTTATGACTAAATACTTTTGCGATAAAGAAAGAAATTTAACTAAAGATGGAAAAGGAACCCCTCCCCCGCCCCGCAAGGGAAAATATGCAGACTCACAAAAAGGGCGGACGAGCTCTTTCCGTCTCCGGAGGCGCGATTTATGAACACAATGTTAATTGTTTTAAAAATTCAAGAATCGGGTTGACATCGGGCGGCGGGGGGAGTATAATCTTGTTCAAACAGGCGACTATACAGTGGAAAAATGAACGCGCCAATGTGCGGCGCGGGGGGAACATATGGAAAAAAACCTGGAGCGAAAGCAGTTTGACATACTCGAGGCGCTCGCGGGCGAGGCGGGAGCGGTGACGCAGCGGCGGCTCGGGGAGCTCACCGGGTATTCGCTCGGCACCGTCAACCGAACCGTGAAGGAGCTCGCGGACGCGGGGCTCGCCGACGGCGGCAGGATAACGGCGGCGGGGCTCGCCGCCCTCGAGCCGTATCGCGTGCGCCGCGCCATCTTCATCGCCGCCGGATTCGGTTCGCGCCTCGTGCCGATAACGCTGAACACGCCGAAGCCGCTCGTCCGCGTCAACGGCAGGCGCATCATCGACGGGCTCATTGACGCGTGCCTCGCCGCCGGGATCGAGGCAATTTACGTCGTGCGCGGATATCTCGCGGAGCAGTTCGACCAGCTCTTATACAAATATCCGATGATAAAATTCCTCGAAAATCCCGCCTACAACGAATCAAACAACATCAGCTCCGCGATGTGTGCGCGCTACCTGCTCGGCGGCGCATACGTCTTCGAGGCGGACCTGCTTTTGCGCGAGCCCGCGCTGATCAAAAAATATCAGTTCGCGTCGAACTACCTCGGGATATATAAGGAGCGGTCGGACGACTGGTGCTTCACCGTCCGCGACGGGGTCATCACCGAGCTGAAGATCGGCGGCCTCAACTGCTATCAGCTCGTCGGCGTCTCATACTGGGACGAGGACGACGGGCGGCGGCTCGCCGAGCATATCGCCATGGCATACGAGATGCCCGGCGGCAAGGAGCAGTTTTGGGATCAGGTCCCGCTCGGCGTGTTCCGGGGGGAATACCGCATCTCCGTCCGCGAGTGCCGGGACGGGGACATAACCGAGATCGATACCTTCAAGGAATTGAAGGCGATTGATAAAACATACGATACATAAAAAAGGAGAAGGAAAAACCATGAAAAGATTCGTCACGCTCGCGCTCGCGCTCATCTCGCTCGTCACCCTGTCGGCGCTGCTCGCCTCCTGCGACGGCGGCAGCGAAAACAAGGTCACGATCTGGACGAGCGGCGAGGACTACAAGAACGCCTACTACCTCGAAGAATGCCGGAAGAAATTCCCGGACTATGACATTGTGCTCGAATACATGAACTCGAGCACGATCGCCGCGAAGGTCGCCGAGGAGGGCGACAAGTGCTCCTGCGACATCATCGCCTCCGAGGAATACGGCTACCTCTACAAGTGCGAGGACTACCTCGCGGTGCTCGACGACTTTGACTACTCCGTCTTCCTCGATGAGCTCGTGCCGGAGAACCACAAGTTCACGCCCGAGCTGAAGAACGGCGGCTGCATCATTCTCAACACCGATGTGCTGAAGGAGAAGGGCCTCGAGGCGCCGAAGTCGTATGTCGACCTGCTCGACCCGAAATTTAAGGGCCTCGTCTCGATGCCGAACCCGAATTCGTCCGGCACGGGATATATGTTCCTGCGCCAGCTCACAAACGAGTGGGGCGAAGATGAGGCTTTCGAATACTTTGACAAGCTCGCGGAGAACGTGCTCTCGTTCACGTCTTCCGGCTCCGGCCCCGTGAACGCGCTCGTCGGCGGCGAGGTCGCCGTCGGCCTCGGTATGACGTCTCAGGCGGTCGTCGAGATAAACGAGGGCGCGCCGCTCGAGATCGTCTTCTTTGAAGAGGGCTCGCCATACAGCATGTACGGCAACGCCGTCCTCAAGAAGAGCGCCGACCGCAAATGCGTCATGGACGTCTTCAACTATCTTGCGACCGACCTCTGCCGCGGCGACAACGAGCGCTACTTCCCCGATCAGATATTCAAGGATTTTGCCCCGACGGTCGACGGGTTCCCGACGAACATCAAGTACGGCGACATGAAGAACGACACCCTCGCCGAAAAGGAAAGACTCGGCGCAAAATGGACCCACGAATGAGCAGCAAGCTCGAAGTTCGGGGCATTAAAAAGGCATACCGCGCGGACGACGTTCTGCGCGGCGTGTCATTTGACGTTCGGGACGGCGAATTTCTCTCGATCCTCGGCCCGTCCGGCTGCGGGAAAACGACGCTTCTCCGCATTTTGACGGGGCTGCTCGCCCCGGACGCGGGCAGCGTCGTCAAGGACGGTGTCGATATCACGAACGCGCGCCCGTCCGAGCGGGGAATGGGGATCGTTTTCCAGAATTACGCGCTGTTCGAGAACATGACGGTGCTGAAAAACGTCGCCTACGCGCTCCGGTTCCACGGAATGACGAGGTCGGACGCGAAGGCGCGCGCGGAGGAGATGATCTCCGCTGTCGGGTTAGCGGAGCACGCGGGAAAGCTCCCGCGCGACCTCTCCGGCGGCCAGCAGCAGCGCGTCGCGATCGCGCGGACGCTCGCGCTGTCGCCGGATATCGTGCTGCTCGATGAGCCGATGTCCGCGCTCGACGTCGCGACGCGGCTCTCGATGCGCGCGGAGCTCCTCCGCCTCGGGCGCGAGTTCGGCACGACGCTCATCTACGTGACGCACGATCAGGAGGAGGCGTTCGCCCTCTCCGACAGGATAATGATAATGGACAGCGGCGAGATCTCCCAGCTCGACACGCCGGAGAACATCGCCGCCCACCCCGCGAACGGGTACGTTCAGTCCTTCGTCCTCGACAACCTTCAGGCGAAGGTGGACTCGCTGTCCCGCTTCACGGGCAAGAGCGGAGGCGGCAAATGAAACGTTCCGCCCGCACGGCTCTCGTCATAAACGTTTCGGTCGCGCTGTTCTTCGTCGTGTGCGTGATCGCGCCGATACTCTCGATGCTGTTCCGCATCACACCAGAGGGCTTCTCGGACACGGTTCGGTCCGAGGTGTTCGGCCGCGCCGTTTGGAATTCCCTTTCGACCGGGCTTACGGCGACCGTCATCACGCTCGCCTTGGCGCTTGCGGCATCGCTCGCGCTCGAGCGGAGCCGCGCCCCGCTGCGCCCCCTGTTCGGGACGCTGTTCGTGCTGCCGATGCTGATCCCGTCGATCTCGCACGCGTTCGGCCTTGTCGCGCTGTTCGGCAGGAACGGGATATTGACGGAGCTGTTTCACATCGACGGGAGCATATACGGGTTCGTCGGCATCGTCGCGGGGTCGGTGATGTACTCCTTCCCCGTCGCGTTTCTGATGATCTCCGGGATCCTCGGCTACGAGGACGGCATGACGTACAAGGCGGCGGAGGTGCTCGGCATACCGCCGCACGCCCGCTTTTTCGGGATCACGCTGCCGTTTCTGCGGCGGACGCTCGTTTCCGCGTTTTTCGCGGTGTTCACGATGATAGTGACGGATTACGGCGTCCCGCTGATGATCGGCGGGCAGACGACGACGCTGTCCGTCCTGATGTACAACCGCGCCGTCGGTATGATAAATTATGACGCGGGCAGCGTCATCGGTTCGTTCCTGCTGTTGCCCGCGGTGGCGGCGTTCCTCGTCGATCTGTTTTTGCCGGAGCGCTCGTCCGGCATGTTCGTGACGGAGCCGGTCGCGCCCGCGCGCGGCGTCGTCCGGGACGCGGTATCGCTCATTTTCTCGGTTATCGTGAGCGTTTTCGTGCTCGCGCCGGTGGCGGCGTTCCTCGTGATGGTATTTGAGCGGAAATATCCGGTCGACCCGACGTTCACGCTCGAGCACATCACGCGGACGCTCGAGCGCGGCGCGTGCGGGTACCTCCTCAATTCGGCGCTGTACGCGCTGCTGACCGCCGTTTTCGGCACGGTGCTGTCGTTTATCTGCGCGTATCTGACCGCGCGCCTGCGCGGGCCGTTCTCGCGCGGGCTGCACCTGTTCTCGATAACGTCGATGGCGATCCCAGGCATCGTCCTCGGGCTCTCGTATGTGATCTTCTTTCACAATACCCCGGTGTACGGGACGATACTGATCGTCGCCCTCGCGAATTCGGTGCACTTTTTCTCGTCGCCCTATCTGATGATGTATAACACGCTGCGGCTCTTAAATCCGAATCTTGAAGATGTCGGGCAGACGCTCGGCGTCGGCAGGGTGCGGATCGTGATCGATGTGATCGTGCCGAAGGTGAAGTACACGCTTTCGGAGATGTTTGTTTACTTTTTTGTGAATTCGATGATGACGATATCGGCGGTGTCGTTTCTCGCGCCTCCGGCGCCGAAGCCGGTTTCTCTGATGATAAACCAGTTTGAGGCGCAGCTCTTAATGGAAAGCGCGGCGTTCGTTTCGCTGCTTATACTTGTTATCAATGTTCTCATGAAGGCGATGGTTGCGATCCTCAAACGCCGGGAACGGGGCTGAATAAGGATAAATTTTCGTTTTTATTCTTTTGCAGCGGTAGGGAGGTTCCTTTTCTTTCCTTGCTTATTTCGTTTCTTTAATTCAAAAGTCTTTTGTCACAAGGAGGGGGTTACTCCGGAACCCCCTCCTTATGGATCCACCCTCCGGCACAAGGGGGGAGACCCCCT
>CANROT010000145.1 GCA_947632285.1 uncultured Clostridia bacterium | reverse complement strand
GGTCACCGGACGGGTGGCGTCCAGAGAGCGGACGTGATCCGCCAGCTTCTGCGCCAGCGCGTATCCGACGCCCAGTCCGCCGCGCTCGACGATCTCGTTGCCGGTGGACCACATGGTGATGCAGGGGTGGTTGCGGTCGCGCAGCACCATCGTCTGAAGGTCCTTTTTGCCCCATTCGATGAAATCCTCGTAGTAGCCGTTCAGCTTGGGCGGGCGGACGTTGTGCCCCTGCCACCACTTGTTCTTCGGCGCCTCCCACTCGTCAAACGCCTCGTCCATCGCGATGAAGCCCATCTCGTCGCAGAGATCGAGGAGGTTCGGGTCGGGCGGGTTGTGCGAGGTGCGGATCGCGTTGCAGCCGCACATCTTCAGCTTTGAAAGCCTGCGCCGCCACACTTCCTTCGGGACGGCGGCGCCGAGCGTGCCCGCGTCGTGATGCAGGCAGACGCCGCGCAGCTTTGTCGAAACCTCGTTGAGGAAAAAGCCGTGATCGGGGTCAAAGCGTATGGAGCGAATGCCGAAGCGCGTTTCGACCGAATCGGTCAGCTCGCCGTCGGCGTTATATACATCTGTCTTTAATACGTAGAGCGAGGGCGAGGCGTCGCTCCAGAGCGCAGGGGAGGCAACATCTATCGTTCCTGACGCGCCGAAATATTCTCCGACCTCGCTCCCGTCGGGGGCGAATATCTTGTGGAGCACATCGCCGTCACCCACAACCGCTGCCGATACGTTGACTTTGGCAGACGCCGAAGAAACGTCGGACGTCGTTATGCAGATGCCGAAATCGTCCACATACGGCTCACCGGTGACGGTGACGTATACGGGGCGGACTATGCCCGCGCCGGTGAACCAGCGGGAATCCGCAGTCTTCGTGCAGTCGACGTGGACGCTGATCTCGTTGTCGCCGTCCGGCGCCAAAAATTCGGTGATGTCATACGTGAACGTGCTGTACCCGAAGGGGCGCTTGCCGAGGTAGTTCGAGTTGCACCACACCTTTGAATTCTTGTAGACGCCCTCAAACGTGATGCGGACGTGCTGTCCCGCCTTCGGCTCGAGGCGGAAGCGCGTGCGGTACCAGCCCTCGCCGCCGACGACGTAGCCCGTGCCGCTCGGGTTCTCGGGCGAAAAGCCGCGCTTTATCGACCAGTCATGCGGGACGCGGACGTGCTCCCAGCCCGTTTCGTCGCCGCCGCGGTACCAGCCGTCTTCCGCCTTGCCGAGGCGGAAGCGCCAGTTATTGAGTTCGATTTTCTGTCTTGACATTATTATTTAACTCCGAAAATGTCATTTTTGCGCCCATATGATAACACAACGGGGGAGGAAAAGCAAGCTCAAAAAAGCTTTTTTGCATCTTTTTGGCACAATGACGTTTTTTGCGTTTTACAAGGGGCCTGTTTTGTGATACAATATAAATGTCAAGTACGATGTCGGAGGCGCTGCATGATAGATTTTTCCCGGTATTTTCTGCCCGGTCACCAGGTTTTCCTTGAATATATAAATTTTGAGACGACGGCGTCCCGCCCCGGAAAGCGCCGAATGAACTGCAAGGACACGATAGTCGCGCGGCTGTCCGACCCGGTCGGGGTCAAGGTGACGTTCAACCGCGCACTCTCCTTTGAGCCGGACGGGATATTTTACCTTTCGGTAACGTTTTCGTGCTTTCTGCGGTTCGACCCGAGAACGAAGGACGAGGTGGACTGGCACTCGCTCGACATCGCGGGCGAGCTGCGCACGGGAGGCGGCCCGATACTGCTCGAGCTCGCCTCGCGCGCCTCGCTTTTGATATCGGAGATAACGTCCGCCTCGGGGCAGCCGCCGATCATAACGTCGGCGAGCACGAGGGCGCCGAAGGACCGCGGCGAGCAGGCGGAGCAATAATTTTTGCGGCAAAAAACGCCCCGATTCGGGGCGTTTTTCATATCGGCGCGCGGGCTGTTCATAATTTGTTAACATTTGGGGCCGTATGTAAAAACTTTATGAATAAAGCAATTTTACTTGACGTACAAATTATTTTCTGATATACTACAAAATAGTTTGAAAACAAACTATAAATTCTATTTTCTGCAAAAAGGAGAAAGACAAAAATGGCTGAGAGAAGAAGCAATTATACGGGGGCCGAACACGCAGAGCTCATAAAGAGGACGATCGAGGCATCTGAAGGCGAGAAACCGGCGATGACGGTGACGCCGATGATGCTTCTGAATGAGATCACACGCATGGCGGGCAGGCTCGTTGAGGACGGCGCGCCGACGCAGTTCATGCAGAACAGCAGCAGGCTGATCCTTCGCGTGCTCTCGTGCCACGGCGGTATCTGCCAGCTCGACCTCGCGCGCGCGACGCACCTCAAGCCCCCGACGATCAGCGTGGCGCTCTCGAAGATGGAGCAGGAGCACCTCGTCACCCGCGTTATCGACGGGACGGACGGAAGGGCGACCCGCGTTTACCTTACGGACAAGGGGATCGAGATAAACGAACAGCTCAAGGAGCGCATACGCACGGTCGACGCGGCGGCGATAAAGGGGATCCCCGAGGAGGATCTCGAGGTGCTGTGCGCAACGCTCGAAAAGATCAGGAGCAATCTGCGCGAAGTTTCGGGAAACTAAGTAAGGACAGTGACAGGTTTTGAGACATAAGACAATAAAGGGCTATCTTGCGCCTTATTGGCTGACCGCGATAATTTCGCCGCTCTTCATGTTCGGCGAGGTCATCTGCGACCTTGTGCTCGTAAGGCTGATGGGCACTATAGTCAATGACGGCGTCCTTGCAGGCAATCAGGATATCATAATACAAAAAGGACTTACGATGCTGCTCGTAGCCGCGCTCGGCGGATTTATGGGCATCTCGTGCGCGTGGACCGCGAGCGTTGCGGCACAGGGGTTCGGAAACGATCTGCGCGTTGACATTTTCAAGCGCGTCATGTACTTATCCGAGCAGCAGACGGACAAATTCACGACGGGCTCGCTCGTCACGAGGCTGACAAACGACGTGACGGTGCTCCAGGACATGGTAAACATGATCCTGCGAATGTTCGTCCGCGCACCGATATTCTTCATCGGCGGCATCGTGTTCACGCTCCAGCTCAACGTCCGCTTCGGCTACGTCGTGCTCGCGGCGCTGCCGGTGCTCGCGGTCTCGGTGATCGTGATGCTCAAGCTCGTCAACCCGATGTTCTCGAAGGTGCAGACGAAGCTCGACCGCGTCAACGCAATCGTGCAGGAAAACGTCAGCGGCGCGCGCGTCGTCAAGGCGTACACGCGCGAGGATCACGAGATCGAAAGATTTGACACGGCGAACCGCGATTTCCGCGACACGTCGTTCCGCGTGTTCAAGGTGATGGCGTCGCTGATGCCGCTGATGAGCCTTGTCATGTATGCGGCGACGATAGCGATATACTACATCGGCGCGCACCTCATAGACGAGGCGGCGATGGTCGCCGCGGACGTGACGCTCGCGTCGTTCAAGGCGGGCGACGTCATGGTGGCGGCGTCATATATAACAAGGATACTTTCCTCGATCATGATGGTCAGCATGATGTTCCAGCAGATCGCGCGCGGCAAGGCGTCCGCGGACCGCGTCCGCGAGGTGCTCTCCTCGGCTCCGGTCATCGCCGGGGGAAAATACACGGGCGAGGACGAGGCGGGAGCCGGCTCTGTCGAGCTGCGCGGCGTTTCGTTCCGCTATCCGGGCGCGTCCGGCGAATACGTGCTGAAGAATATCGACCTGAAGGTGAATCCGGGCGAGATCGTCGCCATCATCGGCGCGACCGGCTCGGGGAAGTCGACGCTCGTGTCGCTTTTGCCGCGGTTCTATGACGCGGACGAGGGCGAGGTATTGATCGACGGCGTCAACGTCCGCGACTACGACCTTGAGGCGCTGCGGAAGAAGTTTGGTTTCGTGCTGCAAAAGGCGGAGCTCTTCTCCGGCTCCATAGCGGACAATATCCGCTGGGGCAACGACGACGCGACCGACGAGGAGGTCGCGGCGGCGGCGGAGACGGCGCAGGCGGCGGAGTTCATAAACTCCTTCGGCGAGGGGTACAACACATACGTGACCGAGAAGGGAACGTCGCTCTCGGGCGGGCAGAAGCAGAGGGTCTCGATCGCGCGCGCCATCGTGCGCCGCCCGGAGATACTCATCTTCGACGACAGCACATCGGCGCTCGACCTTACGACGGAGGCAAAGCTCCAGCGCGCGCTGCGCGAAAATCTGCGTGGCTCGACGATCATAATGATCGCACAGCGCATCGCGTCCGTCAAGAACGCGGACAGGATCGCGGTCATCGAGCACGGCGAGGTCACGGCGTTCGCGCCGCACGACGAGCTCATGAAGACGAGCGAGACTTACCGCGACATCTATAATTCACAGATAAAAAGCACAGACGGAGGTATGGCATCATGAACGACAGCGAAAAAAAGCCGACCTCCGGGAAAAAGAACCTCTACCACGCCGAGCGGCGCGAGATGAGCATGGACGAGCTGCGCGCCGCGCAGAACTCGAACCGCGGCCCCGGTCCGGGAGGCGGCGGCCCGCGCGGCAGAGGCGGCATGATACGCGAAAAGCCGAAGGACACGAAGGGCACGATAATCAAGCTCGTCCGCTATATCGGAAAGAGCGGCGGCGCGATGATCGCGGTCCTGCTCGTCATAATGCTGTTCACGACGGCGACAACGCTCGTCACGCCCAAGGTCGAGGGCGCGCTCATCGACTGCATGACGCTCGGCGAGCTCGAAGACGGGACGATGCGCCTGCAAGTCAATTTTGACGGGGTCATGTTCTGGCTCGGCGTCATGGCGGTCATATATATTTTGAACTGCGTACTGTCGCTCATACAGACGCTCGTCTCGGCGCGGCTCTCACAGTGGACCGTGTACCGCCTGCGGCGCGACCTGTTCGATAAGATCGAATACCTGCCCATAAAATATACGGACACGCACCCGCACGGCGACCTCATGAGCCGCATGACGAACGACGTTGACAACGTGTCGAACGCGATATCGCAGTCGATAACGTCGCTGATATCGAGCGTTCTGACGCTCATCGGCGCGTTCGTGATGATAATCGTCTCGTGCCTGAAGGCGCCGCTGATGATCGTTATCGCGATCTGCACGATCCCCTTAACGTTCTTCCTCTCCGCGATGCTCTCGAAGTTCATGCGCAAATACTTCGTCGAGCGGCAGGTGCTGCTCGGCAGCATGAACAGCCAGATCGAGGAGATGGTGACAGGGCACAAGACCGTTATGGCATACGGCAAGGAGGACATGGCGATAGACGCGTTCGTCGAGGTCAGCGAGGACTTCCGAAAGTGCTCGATAAAGGCGAACGTGTGGGGCGGCGTCATGGGCCCTGTGATGAACGTCATCTCGAACCTCAATTATCTGCTCGTCGCGGCGTTCGGCGGTTACTTCTGCCTGCGCGGCATGATAAGCGTCGGCGACATCAAT
>CANROT010000144.1 GCA_947632285.1 uncultured Clostridia bacterium | reverse complement strand
GTTGCCCTGCTGGATATGGTTGTCTATCATTGCGGCGAGCAGGTTATTCGCCGCTCCTATCGCGTGAAAATCGCCGGTAAAGTGGAGGTTTATGTCCTCCATCGGCACGACCTGCGCGTATCCGCCGCCGGCGGCGCCGCCCTTTACACCGAACACGGGGCCGAGAGACGGCTCGCGGAGCGCGACCGTCACGTTTTTGCCTATGCGGCGGAGCCCGTCCGAAAGGCCGATCGTCGTCGTCGTCTTCCCCTCTCCGGCGGGGGTCGGCGTGATCGCCGTGACAAGGACGAGGCGGCCGTTCTTTTTGTCGGCGCGGTCCATGATCTCGGTCGAAACTTTTGCCTTATAGCGGCCGTACTGCTCGATATCGTCCGGCGAAATACCGGCCGATGCGGCGACCTCGGTGATGGGTCTCATCACGCACTCCTGTGCTATCTCGATGTCGGTTTTGTAAGCCATCATTTTCCCTTTCGTTGTCTCAATATTTTTATCGCGCATCAAAGCGCGTATTCCATGTAGGTCGCCCCGTCGAGCGTGCGCCAGACAAAGCCGCCCTCGGTTAGCATCATATATCCGCGCTGCGAGTTCCCTTTCGGTATCGACACCGAGCCCGGGTTCATGTATATGAAGTCGCCGTGGTCAACGCATTTCGGTATGTGCGTGTGGCCGGTCAGGAGTATGTCGCCGTTTTTGTGCGGCGGCGGCGAATCCTCGCAGGCGTGATGACCGTGCGTCGCGTATACGAGCCTGTCCCCTGCGAACAGTATCACCGATTCCGCCGTTATCGGGAAATCGAGCACCATGCCGTCGACCTCCGAGTCGCAGTTGCCGCGAACGCAAACTATGTCGTCCTTCATCGCGTTCAAGAGCTCGACGACGCCCACCGGGTCATAGCACCGGCGCGGATTGCGCGGCCCGTGATAGAGAATGTCCCCGAGCAGGAGCAGTCTTTCGGCGTGTTCGCGCGCGTATGCGTCGAGCAAAAGTCCGCAATATTTTGCCGAACCGTGTATATCGGACGCTATCATTATGTTCATATCGCTCACCCCGACTTTATAATATCATAAACTGTCGATTATGGCAAGCACATTTCAGATGAAAAGAGCGCCGATAAAGGCGCTCTTTTCGTCATAATATTATAATCCTCACGCCTGCATACCGTTTGCTTTCATATAGTCATATATGAGCTTGCCGTGGTTCTGCTCCTGACCCTGTATCGAATTCAGGCACGTGCGGGCGTTCTCGTCGTCGAATTCGAAAACGCACGTATCGTAGAGGTGGGAGGCGTGCTTTTCGGCTGTCAGAAGGTCCGTGCAGAGATAACAGTCGTTCTGCTTTTCCGGCGTCTCGGACATCGTGTAAGTCGACTTGAACGTCGGATTATACTGTCCGCCGCCGTTGTTCTGCGGGGGCACCGTTCCGTTCTGCATATCGGTTATCATCGAGAGATGTCCCTTTTCCATCTTCGCGATCTCGGTGAAAAGGCTCTTGAGCTGCGGGTCCTTCGCGCAGTCCGCGTGGCGACTGTACTTGTCGACGCAGAGCTTTTCCTGATTCGAAAGGTCCTTCAAAAGGTCTACTTCTTTTTGCGTTAACTGCATTTTCGTAATTCTCCTGCGATTTTTTATTCTGACAAAACCTTTGCGGTGTGTCGTCGGGATTATTGTGTGCAGAATTTTACATAATTATTCGGCAGGCGCATGCGGAATACTAAAAGAAAAAAAGAGGTGTTAAAGCAGATGACGGACAAGGACAAGCACAACGTCACGATAACGACGCGCGACAGACTTATGCTCGCGTGGCAGAACTCAATGGAGCTGACTCGCGACTTTGAAACGTATTCAAAGGAAACGGAGGACGAGCACGTCGCCGTGATGTTCTCGGCTTTTGCCGAGGACGAGGGACTGCACGCCGCAAAGCTGCTCGGCCTGCTCGAAGAATACGACACTTTCGCGTAAACAGCAAAAACCGTGGCGACTGGTTCCCGCAGTTGTAAAACAGTGTATTAATCCGATAAAAAAGGCCGTTGGATTTTTCACCGGTGAGCCGGTGCCAACGGTCTTTTTTTATCGAGACAAAGTCAAAATGCCAGCGCAGTATGAAACTCGCGTGAAAGAAAGCTTCGGGAACGCGCTTTTCAGCTCATCTGCAACGAAATAAAATTCTTCGTCGTCCCATTCGTCCCCTGCCGCCTCCCGGCATTGATCAAGTTTCTCACGTGTCTCAAAGGCGACGTCACCGATCAAAATTTGCCCATTCTCTTTGAGGCGATCCTGCAAAGTGTGGAGAAATGCGATCTTCTCTTCGTCCGTCAGGTGATGCAGAGAGTACGTCGCCACAATAAAATCATAGCTTTGATGACGCAAGGGCTCCGCCAATCCCTGTAAAAAGCCCCCTGACAAAGACAAGCATCAGGCATTTTCTTAATTGCAAGATCGATCATTTTAGATGAAAAATCCTGCCCGTAAATAGCGCAGCCGCGTTCATATAATTTTGTTGTGAGCGTGCCGGTTCCGAATCCTATATCAAGTACCGCCGCATTCTGTTTTTCCATAACGATTTGAAAAATGCGCCCCATCACATCTTTGTACCCGGCAAACGGATATGTTTTTTCTTCGTCGGAGATACCGACCGCTTTGTCATAATCATCTGCCCACAAATCGAAACCTTTGTTGTCTAACAAGATTATACCTCACGATCTCGATTTATCGAATAGTAGCCCGCTTTGTTTTTACATTATACCACTCAAACGTGAAGAAATCAACTGACCGTTATCTGCCCCGAAAAGACGCTGCGTTTTTTAGTTCACGGCGCATCTTCATAATACGGACACGCCGTCATATATATGTACCATGGAAAACACAAAAGAAAAATGCTGTCAAACAGCGGCGGAGAGGGCGCTTTACATACTGCCGCCGCAAATCAGGGACGCGGCTGTCCGCGCGCTCATGAATGCCGGAAAACCGGTCGAATCGTTGACGGACATACGCATTCGCCGCAGCGGTCGATCATACGTGACCGCTGACAGGCGGCACTTCCCGCTCGAAATAAATATCGACGGGCGGACGTTTGACGATATGATCTACGCCTTCACCGGCGGCTCGCTTTACGCGCACGCGGAAACGATACGCGAGGGGTACATAAGCGTCGGCGGCATCAGATGCGGCGTGTGTGGGCGCGCAGTCACGGGCGGAGGCGCCATACGCGAGGTGACGGACATAACCTCCGTGACGGTCCGGGTCGCGCGCGATATCCCCGGCTGCTCCGAGCGCGTATACGGGCTAATAAAGCGCGGCGGCGCGCTGTCCGGCGCGCTCATTTATTCGCCGCCCGGCGGCGGAAAGACGACGCTTTTGCGCGACCTGATAAAAAAGCTCTCCGAGGCGGACAGGCAGCTCGCCGTTATTGACTCGCGGCGAGAGCTCGGGTCCGCGTGCTCGGGAGGCTCCGCAGATGTGCTGACCGACTATCCTAAAGACGAGGGCATATTATGCGCCGTCCGCTCGCTCTGCCCGGAGCTCATAATCTGCGACGAGCTCTCCGGAAAGAATGACGCGGACGCCGCGCTCTTTGCGTATTCGTGCGGAGTTCCGATAGTCGCCACCGCGCACGCCGGGAGCGTGACCGAGCTGCGCGCAAGAGGCGAGATGCGCGCGCTGCTTGATGCCGGCGTCTTCGAGAGCCTTGTCGGAATAGGCGCCGGGTTCCGCCTCATAACGACCGCATGAACCTCATATACGTTTACAAAGCTGTCGGCGCCGCGCTGCTCATTTTCTCCGGCGTTTATATCTCGCTCGGATATGCGAGAGCGGTCGCAAGAGAAATAGACGCGGCGAAGGACGCCGAGCGGCTGATTAGATATATCGGCGAATGTATCGCATACCGCGGGGACAGCATCTCGGACATAATCGGTTCATACGTTTCGAGCTGCGAGGCGGCGCGCGCCGTCTGGCAGCGCGCCGGGGAGACTTCTCTTTCGGAGGCGCTGAGCGGTGACTCGCTCCCGTTTGATCCCGAAACGCACCGTATCATATCGGAGTTTTCAGCGTCGGTCGGACGAGGTTACCGTGAGCCGCAGATAGAACTGTGCCGCAGTACCGCCGCAAAGCTCGCCTCCCGCATCGGGGAGCTCGAAGCATCAAAAAAGGACAGGCTCCGCGTCGGCTCGGCGATATGTGTCTTCATATTCCTCTCGCTTGTGATAATGCTCATATAAAACAAAAAGGAGTTCACCTTGACGGACGTATCACTTTTACTCAGGATAGCCGGTATCGGCATGATCGCCGCCGTGATCTGCCAGATACTCTCAAAATCGGGGCGCGACGAACAGGCAACGCTCGTTTCCGTCGCCGGGATCATAATCGTTCTGACAATGCTCGCCGACAGGCTCGGCGGTCTGTTTGACTCGCTGCGCAGCATCTTCGGGCTGTAGATCGGATATGTTTAAGCTGATAGGTGTCGCGCTTTTGTGCGCGGCGGCAACGGTGTTCCTGAAAGAGACGGGCAGCCCGGTCACGCGGTTTGTCCCTTTAGCCGGATCCGTTTTGATACTCACGCTCGCGTTTTCCTCCCTCGGAAGGTCGATGAATGAACTGACTGAGCTTTTGAGCGGCACCGCCGTCTCCGAATACGCAGGAACTCTGCTCCGGGCGCTCGGCATAGGGTACGCGGCAGAGCTGACCTCTGACGTGTGCCGGAGCTGCGGCGCGGACTCCGCCGCGTCGTCTATCCTCCTGCTCGGAAAGGCGGAGCTCGTCTCTCTCGCCTGCCCGCTGCTCGTCCGCCTGCTCGATGCCGCCTCGTCCATGATTCCATGAAAAAACGAACTGCAACATATATCGCCGCGCTGTTTTTCGCGGTCCTGTTCCTCGCCGTTCCCGCCTCTGCCGACGACGGTATAATGGACGAGCTTGAGGGACGGCTGCCAGAAGAAGTCAGGCCGTACCTGCCGGAGGGGCTTGACAGCGCGTCCGCATCAGACGTCGCGAACCTTACGGGAGTTGACTACATCTTCGGCGTCATCGGCGATATGCTGAAGGAGGCGCTCCTGCCCGCGTCGGGCTTTCTTTCGGTCATGCTCGGCACCGTCCTCATCTCCTCCGCCGTCGGTGTCATGTCGCGCGATATTTCGGGCGGAAAAATGGCGCCGGCAGTCTCGATGATAATGACTCTTGCGCTCGCCGTTTATATCACAGGCACCCTCGAACGGCTCGTCGGCGAGATAAGTGCGTTTGCTTGCAGCATTTCGACCTTCTGCGGCGCCATGGTGCCGATGATGGCGGGGCTTTTGTCCGCCTCCGCCAATACGGCGGGGGCCGCCGTCACCTCGTCCGGGCTTTTGTTTTTCTCGTCTGCCGTCGAATACGTTGTAACATACATATTTATCCCGCTCTTCCGTTTCGGCACGGCGCTCGCGGTCATTTCCTCCGTTTCCGGTCCCGAATCCGGGG
>CANROT010000143.1 GCA_947632285.1 uncultured Clostridia bacterium | reverse complement strand
GCTCATATGACGAGACGCTGCGCCGCCTCGTCAAGACGCTGAACATCGAGGACCGCCTGCACCACCTGCCGAGCGAGCTCTCGGGCGGCCAGCAGCAGCGCGTCGCGATAGCGCGCGCGCTCATCAATATGCCGCAGATACTCTTCGCCGACGAGCCGACCGGCAACCTCGACCGCGCCAACGCGGACGAAGTCCTCGACCTGCTCATCAAGACGAAGGAATCCATCGGGCAGACGCTCGTAATGGTGACGCACGATATGCAGATAGCGTCCCGCGCCGACCGCATCTTCCGCATGGACAACGGCGTCCTCACCCTCGACCGCGACTACCTCGACGGCAAAAGAAAAACGGTAAACGGGTACTGATAAGACTTTAAAAGCGCTCACCCCTTGCGGGCGAGCGCTTCAACTATTTCGGATATGTTTTTAAGCTGACGCTCATCGAGCCGCTTCAGATCGGCGACGAGCGCCCTGAGCTCGTGCGGGTCCTCCGAGTCCGTATCGAAAAACTCGCTCGGCGATATCTCAAGGTATTCGCATATATAGAAAAAGCCGGACATCGAGGGAAGCGCCTTACCTGTTTCGATATTGTTAATATATCCCGCGTTCTGCCCGATGGACAGGCTCATGTCCCTCGCCGAAACGCCCTTTTTTATGCGCAGCTTTGAAAGCCGGACGGCAAATTCGTCCTCAAACATCACCATCACCTCTTTTCTATTCTATCCCATAGCTTAGAAAAAATATATGATTATTTCCGCAATGCCGCTTGACATGTGTGATTGTATATGATATAATACTTACGATGCATGATTATAAGCAATAAACCACGGGAAAGGAAACGGCTATGTTCTATTCAAGCTGCGGGAAGGAACTTCCGGAGGGAACGCGTTTTTGCACCGACTGCGGCGTACCGACGGGTGCGGCGCCTGTCTTCACGGAAAAGAAGAGCCCCAGCAAAGACATCGTGCTCATGACAGCAAGCTCCGTGCTGCTACTCTTTGGATTCCTGTACACTTTCTTTCCCGTGATCCATATTAAAAATTATTCACTTAATGTGAAACTTATTTCACGACCATCTTTATCAACAAAGAAAACAACATCATTGCTTTCACCATAGACTGTATTGCCGCTAAATCTCAAAGAAGTACATTGTTTGCTTTCTGAAATAATAATATTTCCTTTATTATCAATCATTTCATAAAAACCATTTTTTGTTTTATATATTATTCTATCTCCATTGAATCTAATGTACTGATTATCAATGTTCTCAGTATAACACTCACATATTTTAGGATCAAATTGCTGCTCTCCGTTTTCATCTATGACAGTGAAATATAAATTACCATCAAGCCCACGAATTATCAATAGTCCATATTCGTCTACAAAAGAAATATCAGCGATAGAACTCGCAGGAAAATCATTATACTGTGCTATACTGTTGTTTTTTAAATTCCATATATGTATATATCCGGACTCTTCGTATATTGCTATTTTATCAAAAGCATATTTGATTTCAGCAATTTCTTCATGTGAGCCGTCCACACTAAACAAACAAGATTCTGACGGCAATTCATTCTCGCTCAAAGATGGTGCATAACGGTCATAAGGTGTACAATAATTCGAATTCCATCCAGTTCTGTTAACAATAAACTTTCCGTCAACAATGGCCGTACTCATAATAAAGCAATCATTGAATCCTATTGTAATATTCTTATTACAATCAAAAACAACATAATGATCGCTATTACTATAATAATCATGATAAACGAATACTTTTTCTCCAAAATACTTATATGACTTATCGTTCGGTATTTTGGT
The DNA here is from genome assembly GCA_947632285.1 of uncultured Clostridia bacterium. GTDB lineage: Bacteria > Bacillota > Clostridia > Oscillospirales > CAG-272 > DTU064. The sequence goes on along the minus strand of CANROT010000143.1, from coordinate 3,716 downwards.
ACCGGGTGTTAACGCTATTTCCCATTCTCCATCGCTGTTAATAAGACCATATGAATGTTCTTCTTTTGAAATATTGCCTGTGTTTTTATAAACTAAAATATATCCACCGCCTTCGCCGAGTATCTGATCAAAATCATCTTCGGTAAATACTTTTTTCTTCTCGCCTGCGGTGTTGATAATTGTATATGTAGTTTTACCTTCTATACTTTCACATAAATAACCGGCATTTTCGCTTATTGAAATAAATTTTATATATGGCGCACTCGCTGAGCTGGAATAATCATCTGTATAATAAAATATTTTTCCTTCTTCATCGGCAATGCCGTAATATATTGTGTCTTCTTTATTAAAACTAAAATTCACGAAAAAAAAGTTACCTGCATCTTTAGCGCTAATAACCTGTATGTCTGTTTTGTTTTTACTGCTTTCGTCTTCTTCGCAGTTTTCGCTGTTTTCGCTGTCTTCACCGTTTCCGCTGTTTTCACTGTCTTCGCCGTTTTCGCTGTTTTCGTCTTTTTCGCTGTTTTCAGTCCAATTCTCTGAACTGCCTTTGTCTGCAATGTCATCTCCAGAGTTGTCAGCGCATCCTGTAACTATACATAACAATAATGACATAATAATAAATAATGACAAGATAACTTTAAATTTTTTTAACATTTTCTTTTCCTCCTAAAAATAAAAAAGTGCGTCAACCGAAGTCAACGCACCGAAAAACGCAAACTCCGATTGTCGCCAAACAAATCAAATTAAAACAGAATGTGGGTAATATACCGTGTCACTCCATCTTTTTTTGGAATTTGCATTTTTACCAAATCCGTAAAGATGAAGCACACGCAAAAAGGTATATTATCCCTATAAAAGGAAAAATACCCTCAACTCTGCTTTATTTGATTTGTTTGGCTTAAATAGTATAGCACATTTTTAATCATTTTGCAATCTCAATTTCAAAATTTTTGGGAAAGAATTTTTTCGGCGATAATAGATGGGGACTATGTCGGTTGGGACGATTATCGTTTCGTATATATTCCCGATTACCGCGGAAGCCTTGGCGGGGCATATGCGGGAAGCTATTTGTGCTACAATAAAAAAGAGGCCATGTCATTTGAGGAAGGCTGCAAATATATTCCGTCCCTTGAGGCTTACGCCGAAAATAACAGCCCAAATACAAAAAACAGCTAAAAAAGTTTTTGAAAAGAGGGCGTGGGAGGAAAACTTTTTCCGCGCGTCTGTGACGCGCTTTAAAAGTCTTTCCTCCCGCTTATTTTTTGCTTCTTTAATACATTCCCCGGTGCAGCTCCGCTTCGATCTCGATCAGGCGGTTATATTTTGATGTGCGCTCGGCGCGGCACGGAGCGCCGGTCTTGATAAATTCGGCTCCGACGCCGACGGCGAGGTCGGCGATGAACGCGTCCTCCGTCTCGCCGGAGCGGTGCGAGACGATGACGCGGTAACCGGCGCCGCGCGCGGTCGATATCGCCTCGAGCGTTTCGGTCACGCTGCCCGCCTGATTCGGCTTGATGAGCACCGCGTTCGCCCTACCGTTTTCGATCCCGTCCGCGATGCGCTCCCTGTTCGTGACGAACAGGTCGTCGCCGACGAGCATCAGCCGCTCTCCGAGGGACGCGGTCAGGGACACCCAGCCGTCTCCGTCGTCCTCACCGAGCCCGTCCTCGATGGAGATTATCGGGTACTTGCGGATAAGTCCGTTATAATAGAGGATCAGCTCCTCCGTCGTGTAGACACCGCCGCGCTTCGGCATTTTATAAAGTCCCTCGCTCTTTTCCTCCGCCCATTCGCTCGCGGCGACGTCGAGCGCGAGAGACGTTTTGTCCCGGTGCCCGGCTTTTTCGATCGCGCCGACGATAAGCTCGAGCGCCTCCTCGTCCGCGTCAAGCGACGGCGCGAAACCGCCCTCGTCGCCGACGCCGGTCGAGAGCCCGCGCTCCGAAAGCTCGCCTCCGAGCGCGCCGTACACCTCGGAGCCGATCCTGACCGCCTCCGCAACGGAGGACGCCCCCGTCGGAACGAGCATGAACTCCTGTATGTCGATGTTGTTTTTCGAATGCGCGCCGCCGTTCAGGATATTCATCATCGGACACGGCATTCTCTCGCCGGACGCGAAAATGCCGCCTATATATGCGTAAAGCGGGATATCGTAGTGCGCCGCGCACGCGCGCGTGTACGCGATGGAGACCGGGAGGATCGCGTTCGCGCCGAGCCTGCCCTTTGACGCGGTCCCGTCAAGCTCGCAGAGCAGCGAATCTATCGCGCGCTGCCCTCTCCGCTCCGTCCCGCGCAGCGTGTCCGCTATTATCGTGTTGACGGCGCCGACCGCCTCGCGCACGCCGCGCCCGCGATACCGGCTCCCGTCCCCGTCGCGCCGCTCGTGCGCCTCGTATTTTCCCGTCGACGCGCCGGACGGCGCGTCTCCGCTGCCGTGCGAACCGTCCGCGAGCGTCACGTGCGCCCTCACCGTCGGCGTCCCGCGCGAGTCTATTATTTCCGTCGCCGAGACGGACTCGATCTTCGGCAGAGTTTTAAGTTCGTTCATATCTGTTCTCTCTTTCTTTTTTCCTCTTTGGCCTTATTTTGCCTCCGGGTGCGCCGTGATATTCACGCGCGCCCGATTTTTGTGTCCCGCGCCGCGCGCGCGGCATAATATGAGAACAAATACAAAAAAGGCAAGGTGGCAGAATAATGCAGATCTATACGGTCACCCCGGGCGACAGCGTTTATTCGATAGCGCGCACGTTCGGCGTCTCCCCGTCGCTCATCATCAGCGACAACGAGCTCTACGACCCGACAAAGCTCTCGATCGGGCAGTCGCTCCTCATACGGCAGCCGACCGAGACATACACCGTCGCCTCCGGCGACACGCTCGCCTCCATCGCCGAGCGCTTCGGCACGACGGAGAGCGAGCTTTACCGACAGAACCCGTCCCTCGGCGGCAGCCCCTCCATTTCACCGGGCGAGGTCCTCGTCATACGGACGTCCCCGCCGGACTACGGCGACCTTATCACGAGCGCATACGTCTATCCATTTATAGACAATGACACGCTCCGGCGGACGCTCCCGTATCTCTCGTACATAACGGTCTTTACATACGGAATCCGCCGGGACGGTTCCCTCATACCGCCCGGCGACGACAGCGGCGAGGACGCGATCATCTCCGCCTCAAAGGAATACGGCACGCGCCCACTGCTCATGCTCTCAACGCTCACCGAGGACGGCACTTTCTCAAATGAGCTCGCCGACTACGTCCTCAACACTCCCGCCGTCCGGGAGTCCGTCATACGCGATCTTGTCGATACCGTCGTCTCCAAGGGCTACGCCGGCGTCGATCTTGATTTTGAATACCTCGGGGGAGACAACGCCGCCGCTTACGCGCAGTTCGTGCGTGACGTCAAGGCGGCGCTCTCCGCCCGCGGCGACTACGTCGTCTGGGTCGCGCTCGCGCCGAAGACGTCCGCGGATCAGCCCGGGCTGCTCTACGCCGGGCACGACTATGAGGCGCTCGCCGACGCCGCCGACCGCGTCCTGCTCATGACATACGAGTGGGGGTACGCGTTCGGCCCGCCGCTGCCGATAGCGCCGCTCGGCGAGGTTCGCGCCGTCGTCAACTATGCGCTGACTGAGGCACCCGCGGAAAAAATAATGCTCGGCATACCGAACTACGGCTACGACTGGACGCTCCCCTACGTGCGCGGTGAGAGCGA
>CANROT010000142.1 GCA_947632285.1 uncultured Clostridia bacterium | reverse complement strand
TTTGGGGTGATAAGCCTTTTCCCGAGCACGCTTTTTACCCTGTATTTATTGATCTTTTTGTATTTCGCTCGGGGCTAAAATAAAGTAGAAAAGGAGGGAGCACGTGTGAATAACGCAAAAGAAAAAAGGGCGCCCATGCGCGCGGGTGCGCGGTCCGCAGCAAAGGACCCGCAGGATCAGAAAAATAAAGTCCGCGAACCCTCCCGGGGCATGACGGTCCGCGAAAGCCGCGAGACCTCCCTTGACATCGCGGCAGATAAAAAAAAGGAGCGCGAGCCGGAATATATAAGGATAAAAACGTCGCCGGACCGCATTCTAATGGTGCTCGTTCTGGCGCTCATCTCGATAGGGTCGATAATCGTCTTCTCTGCGAGCTTTCCTTATGCGCTGAGCCAGGGGCTTGACAGCTATTATTATGTGCGCCGCCAGGTTATATTTGTGGCGCTCGGTCTCGTCGGAATGACGGTTGCGATGAGGATACCTTACGATAAATATAAAAAGCTCGCGCCGTTCGTGTACGGGGCGGCGGCGGTGCTGCTCGTGCTCGTTTTGTTCATCGGCGACTCCGAGGGGGAGGCGCGCCGCTGGATCTCGATACCGGGCGTGCCGATAACGATACAGCCGTCCGAGATAATGAAGATAGGGCTGATACTTATGCTCGCGGCATATTTCGGCAAGTACGCGGAATATATGCGGCGCGGCGTCAGCGTGAAGATGCGCCTCCTTTACGGGACGATATATCCCGCGTTCATACTCTTTCCGGCGTGCGCGCTCGTCCTGCTCGAAAAGCACCTCTCCGGCACGATAATAATATTTATGATAGGCATCGTCGTGATGTTCCTCGGCGGCACGAGCGTCGTCATGACGGGCGGGCTGTACGGCGCCGCGGGGATCGCGGCGGCTGTGGCATACATTGCGGCAAACCCGTATGCGCTCAAGCGCATACTCACATACGGCAACGAAAACGCCGACATACTCTCCGACAAGTGGCAGACGACGCAGGGGCTATACGCCATAGGCTCCGGCGGCCTTTTCGGGCTCGGGCTCGGGCAGTCGAGGCAGAAGTACAGCTACGTTTCCGAGCCGCAGAACGACTTTATCTTCACTATCTGGTGCGAGGAGACGGGGTACATCGGCGCGCTCTTTGTGATCGCGCTCTTCATGGCGCTTTTGTTCCGAGGGTTCACCGTCGCGCGGCGCGCGCCGGACGTCTTTTCGTCGCTCGTCGTCTACGGCATAATGAGCCACATCACGCTCCAGGCGATACTGAATATCGCCGTCGTGACGGACACGATACCGAACACGGGCATCGCGCTGCCGTTCTTCTCGTACGGGGGCTCCTCGCTCATAATGCTGATGTTCGAGATGGGGATAGTGCTGTCCGTTTCGAGACATTCGAGGCAGCAAAAGCTGTAAAAAAACACACCGGGAGGTCAATATATGCGTGTACTCCTGACGGGTGGCGGCACGAGCGGCCACGTCAATCCGGCGCTCGCCATCGCCGAGACAATAAAGCTAACGCTCCCGGCTCCGAAATAGCGTTCGTCGGAACGCCGCGCGGGATCGAGAACAGGCTCGTCCCGAAGGCGGGATATAAGCTCTATCACGTGGACGTGCGCGGACTGCGCCGCTCGCTTTCGCCGCAGAACATACGCGCGGCGTATCTCGCCGCCGTCTCGCCCTACCGCGCGAAGAAGATAATAAAGGAATTCCGCCCGGATATCGTCATCGGGACGGGCGGGTACGTGTGCTGGCCCGTCGCGAGGGCGGCGCAGATGATGGGGATCCCGACGATGCTGCACGAGTCGAACGCGTTCCCCGGCGTCGCGGTCAAGATGCTCGCCGACAGGACGGACAAAATACTCCTGAATTTCGCCAAAACGGCGGAATACCTGAAAAAATGCCCGGAGGAAAAGCTCGTCGTCGTCGGCAATCCGCTGAGGGCGGGGTTCTCGCCCGACCCGAACAGGGAGTCGGCGCGCCGCGCCATCGGCGCCGAGAAATATAAAAAGGTCATTCTCTCATACGGCGGCAGCCTCGGCGCAACGCACGTCAACGAGGCGGTCATCGCGATGATGCGGGACTACACGAGGGCGCACCCGGACACGCTCCACACGCTCGCGGTCGGGACGATAGAGTGGGAGCGCGCGAGCAAGCTGTTCTCGGAATACGGGCTCGAGGGCGTGCCGAATCTGCGCCTCGTCGAGTATTTATACGACATGCCGACGCAGATGGCGGCGGCGGACCTCATCATATGCCGCGCGGGCGCCATGACGATCTCCGAGGTCGCGATGATGCGCCGCCCGGCGATATTCGTCCCGTCTCCGAACGTGACGGAGAACCATCAGTACAAAAACGCGCTCGTCCTCGCGGAGGCGGGGGCAGCCGTTATAATAGAGGAAAAGGATCTTGACGGCGGCAGGACGCTCATAAAGACGGCGGAGGAGCTGATGGCGGACGACGCGCGCCGCAGAAAAATGGGAGAGGCGGCGGGCGCTTTCGCCGTCACGGACGCGAACAGGCGCATCTGGGAAGAGATAAGAAAGCTCACGCACGTGTGATTTGGCGGCAGGTGTCGAAAAATGGCGGAAAATAAAAAAAAGCGGAAGGTATCGCATATCGTCACCGCGACGGAGGACCTCGACCTCGGGGAACGCCGCCGCTTTTTCCGGCTCCTGCGGAAGACGAGATACAACAAGAAAAGTGACGAAAAGCAGGCGGAGCTCGCCTCAAGAATGCACGACATTGTCAAGGACAACGCGGAGCGTCAGGCATACGAGGAAAAGTTCGCGCACAACGCCGCCGTCACCTCAAAGCATGAGCGCCGCCGCCGGTTCAAGGTGCGCTGGCGGTTCTACACGTTCCTCATAACGGGCGGATTCGTGCTGCTGCTCGTCGGGTATCTGCTCTATTCGTATGTGCTCGTCGTCGACAGCATAGAGGTCACGGGGACCGCGAGGTACGACCCGGAAAAGATCATTGAGGCAAGCGGGCTCGAGGCCGGAGTCAAGCTGTTTTCGCCGTCGATAAACGAGGGCGCGATAGCGGAAGAGATCATCGACAGATTTCCTTATATAAAGGAGGTCCGGCTGCACCGCGAGATACCGGACAAGCTGACAATAGAGGTCACGGAGGAGGAGCCGGTCTTCGTCGCCGAGGTCTACGGCGAATACTATCTTTTAACGGCGGAGATGCGCGTGCTCGAAAGGCGGGGAGACTTCCCGGACGGGGACCTCATAAAGCTGAAGCTCCCGGTCGGCGACATAAAGAACGTGCGCGACGGACAGGTGCTCGCGTTCGAGGGGAACATGCTCGACGTCGTGATGCGCGCCGCGAAAGCGGTCAGCTCGGACGAAATGAGGGAGAAGACCGCGATCCTCGACGTGACGGACAGGTTCAATATCGTCATCTCGTATGACGGCAGGTTCCGCCTTGAGCTCGGGACCGTCAACGACATCGAAATAAAGCTGTCGCTCGCGTTCGAGGTGATAAAAAGCGAAAAATTCGACGGCGGCAACAAGGGGACGATATATCTTGACGATGTGAATCGGGTGCGGGCAATAATCGACAATCAGCTCAGCCTTGACTGGTAGCGCGACACAAATCGGGCTGTTGACGCAAAAAATCTTTTAAAAAATGCGGTTTTGACCGATTAAAAATCAAAAGATGTATTGCAAATTTGCAAAAAAAATGTTATTCTATATATAATAGTATCTTTGTAAACGCGCAGCGCGTCCGTCTGACGTACAAATGACTGCGGCGGGGAGGAAACTAAATGGCATTCGAACTTGACGATAACTTTGAAAGCGGCGTAAATATTAAGGTCATAGGCGTCGGCGGCGGCGGCGGAAACGCCGTCAACAGAATGATAACGTCTCACATCAGGGGCGTTGAATTCATCTGCATCAACACGGACAAGCAGGCGCTCCTTCATTCGAGCGCGCCGAACAAGATCCCGATAGGTGAGAAGATCACAAAGGGTCACGGCGCGGGAGCGAATCCCGAGGTCGGCGGGCAGGCCGCCGAGGAAAACCTCGAGGAGATCAAGAACGCTATCCAGGGCGCCGACATGGTGTTCATCACGACAGGCATGGGCGGCGGCACCGGCACGGGCGCGGCTCCGGTCGTTGCACGCGCGGCGAAGGAAATGGGCATTCTGACCGTCGGCATCGTTACGAAGCCGTTCGCTTTCGAGGGCAAGCGCAGAATGACGCAGGCCGAGGACGGCATTGAAAACCTGAGGCAGTACGTCGATTCTCTCGTCGTCATTCCGAACGAAAGGCTCGCCCAGGTCTCCGAGGCGCGCATCACGCTGATGAACGCGTTTGAGATCGCGGACGACGTGCTCCGTCACGGCGTTCAGAGCATATCCGAGCTTATAAATGTCCCGGGGCTCGTCAACCTCGACTTTGCGGACGTGTCCTCCATCATGAAGGACGCCGGGCTTGCCCACATGGGCGTCGGCGAGGCGACCGGCAAGGACAAGGCGGAGCTCGCGGCAAAGGCGGCGATCTCGTCTCCGCTGCTCGAGACCTCGATTTCCGGCGCGACGGGGATCCTCGTCAGCATCACCGGCTCTCCCGACATCGGGCTCGACGACGTTATTCAGGCGTCGACGATGGTGTCCGCGGAGGCTCACCCGGACGCGAACATAATCTGGGGCGCAAATCTTGACCCCGAGCTCGAGGACAAGATGAAGGTCACGATCATCGCGACCGGCTTCGCAAAGAAGGACGATTCGAAGGTCCAGCGCCATGTGGCGCCCACACCGGCGGAGCGCACAAAGCCCGCAGCGGCGACGGAGCAGGCGGCGGAACCTACGGCACCGGCCGAGGAGGAAAATCCGCAGGCAGCGGAGGACTCGGACGACTACTTCAGCGGCGAGGACATATACAGGCAGCAGCGCGGCTCGCAGCCGAAGAGCACGGGCGGAGATTCGTTTGCCGATTCCGATGACGGCGTAATGTCCGACGACGACTTTGACGACCTTCTGAACATTCTCAAAAAGCCGAAGAACAACGGCGGAAGAAGATTCTGAACATCATAAATAAAGATTGCGCCCCGGGGAGCTCTCCCCAGGGCGCTTTATATTTTACCCGATCACCTCGCCGAATACGACCCCGTCCCTGACTTCGGTGAAGCGGACGCTGCGTATCTCGCCCTGGGAGACGCCGGCGAGCGGCGTTCTGACCTCGACGAATGAGGCAGTCCTGCCGGAGTGCATACCGTCAATGTCCGATTCGAAGAGGACGGGGGCGCTCCCGACCGCGATATATTCGCGCAAAAGCGCGTCCCGGACGTCGTCCCCGAGCCTTATGAGGCGCGACGAGCGCTCGTGCTTTATGGCGTCCGGGACCTGATCTCCCATCTTTTCGGCTGCGGTCCCGCGCCGGGGAGAGAACGCGAAGACGTGGAGCTGCAAAAACCTCGCGCGGCGGACGAAAGCGAGCGTTTCCTCAAAGTCGTCCTCCGTCTCGCCCGGAAAGCCGACGATGATGTCGGTCGTGAGCGCGATGTCGGGGATCGCCGCGCGGATCTTCGCCGTCAGCTCCAGATACTTCTCCTTCGTGTAGCGGCGGTTCATCACCTTTAAAAGCCGTGTGCTGCCGGA
>CANROT010000141.1 GCA_947632285.1 uncultured Clostridia bacterium | reverse complement strand
GACCTCGTTGCCGTCAACGCCTGTATAGATAAACGGACCGGCAGCGTGATATTTATCCCCGATGAGAAAATAGAGTGAAGGGAGGCGGGGAAAATGTTTAAGAAAACAGCGCGGCTCATACCGTATGAGCTTGAAAAAGCGTTTTTATCTCCGGCGATACGGTCGATTTTTGCTGTTTTTCTGATATGCAATATTGTTTTGTGTTTCCGCTCGTCAATGCCGAGCGACACCGGACGGGATCTCAAGCAGTACCGCGACGCCGTATATCAGATATACCTGAATGACCCGGACAGGTTCTTCTCCGAATATGAGCGAATTAAAAAGGCAGAGGACGAGCGCGATTTCATGTCGGAGGAAGAGCCGTCGAGCACTTACAGCGGCGGGAAATTTTATGACATAACGCTCTTTGATGACGTATATGAGCTGATAAACGCAAACGATTTTTATCACGAGCGCATCAGGGACGTCGTCTCCACCTCGGAGGAAATCAAGGACAGTCTTGAGGTGCGGGGAGAACGCGATACCTTTGTTTACAGATATGAAGACAAGGTCGCGTCGATATATTCTTTCCTCGATAAAAACGTCACGGTCAAATGCGATCCCGTGAATGGTTGGGATAAGTATTTTGATTACAGGGCAGAGTTCTTCATTGTTATGCTGCTCTCCGCCGTCATATGTATATACATATGCACTTCCGACCGGGCGGCAGGATTTCAGCCGGTCGCGTTTGCGTGTGACTGCGGGCGCGCCCCGTCCCTTGCGGCAAAATTTGGCGCTGCCATGATCTGCGCCGCCTCTGTTGCCGCCGTATTTGCGATATCCTCGTTTGTGACCGCGGGCGTTGCGTGCGGAGGATATTCCGACCCATCAAACGCGGTGCAGGTCCTGACGCTGAATAACGGTATGGCGGACCTTGAACTCTTCCCGCTGAAAATATCGCTCGCGGGTGCGGCAGCCCTCGGGCTGCTCATGAAAATCATCGCCGCCGTCATCTTTACTGCCGCGGTTTTTGTACTCGCTTCCGCGCTGAAGAGCGTATTTGCCGGGCTGGCGGCAGGCGCGGCACTGATAGCGGTTTCGTATTTCGGCTTTACGGGGACGGGGGCGATCTTTTCGGGAGCGTGGAAGTACATCAGCGTTTATTCCGTATACGATATCGGCACATTTGCCGGTCATTACCGTGCGGTCGACGTGTTCGGGGGGAGCGTCAACCTTTTGTGGGTGCTTGCTGCCGTATTTGTATTATCTATAACTGCCGCGCCCTTGCTGTCGTTTGCCGCGTATATGTTAAAAACGCCGCCGATAAAGCGGCGGCGCGGCAGGATAAGCGTGCGCTCTGCACGGGCTTTGGGGCGAAAGAAAAAGTACGGTACGTCGCTTTTGTCGGCGGAGCTATATAAACAGCGCGCAGTCATCGCGTCATTTGTGCTTTTGATCCTTATAAAACTGTTTTTGTCCGCCGAATATTACCGCCCGGACGTGAATGAGCAGCAGTATGACAAGATATACCGGGGATATATTGACAAGATCGGCGGGGAATACACGCCGGAGAAAGCAATGCGGCTTGAAAGGGAATACAAGGGCTGCCTTGAAACGATAGAACTGTTCGACGTTGCCGAGCGCGACTATTGGAGCGGCGCGATCTCCGGCGAATATTTTAGCAAGCTGTATGATTCGTTCGTGGAGGCGAGCTCAAAGGCAAAGGTTCTTGAGGACCTGATCGGCAGATCGGAATACTTGAAAGAGCTCTATGAGACGCGGGGCATACGCGGGTCTTATATATACGACAGCGGGTATTATAAGCTCGTGTCGCAGGGGACGGATTGGCTGCTGATTTTGTTTGTCGCCGTCTTTTCGTGCAGGAGCTATTTATGTGAGTTTGCAAAGGGGCGGTCCGGCGAGCTTGCGGACGAAATGCTCCGGGCGACGCCGGGCGGGAGAGGGCATCTTTTCGGCGTTAAGCTTTCAATGTGCGTCGGCGTGACCGTGCTTTTGTGGCTCCTGTTCCGTGCGGCGGATCTATATTTCTTCGTCTCATCTTGTGAGCTCCCGGCTGACATGAACGCGCTCCTACTGAGTATGCCGAGATACGGCGGGTCGCTGTTAAATTTCACGGTCGCCGGATATCTCGGTTTGTCCGCAGCTTTGAGCTTATTCGGCACGGTGCTGATCTCTGTCCTCTGTTTCTCTATTTCGGCTTTGATAAGACGACCGATACCCGTATATGCGGTGACGGCGGCGCTGCTGTTTCTGCCGTATTTTGCTACGGGTTCCGGGGCTGCCGCAGCGTCATATTTCGATATCACGGCTCTTTATGATTTTGAAAGGTTATATATGATGTCGCCGCTGTCATCACAGCCGCCGGTATACTGTTTCGTCGCTTTGTCCGCTTCGGTTCTCATTGCTGCGGCGGCAGCTGAGGCGGCGCGGCGCAGAATATGCAAAGCGGCAAAAAAATTTTAAACAAATAGTAATAAAAGTGTTGATTAAATAATAAAAAAGGTGTATATTTTAAATAAGGAATAACGGGGGTGGCATGAAATGAAACTGAATATCAACGGTATCTCAAAAAGCTATGGGAAGAACAGGGCGCTGATTGATTTTACGGCATCGCTTGAGCCGGGAATATATGCGCTGCTCGGGCCGAACGGAAGCGGCAAATCTACGCTGATGAACATAATCACGGACAACCTCAAAGCGGATTCGGGCAATATCACGTTTGAGGAAGACGGCGTGGAGGAAGACACGCTGAAGATGGGCGTTCGTTTCCGCAAAAAGCTCGGCTTTATGCCGCAGTATCCGGGAATGTATCCGAGCTTTACCGTCGGCCGGTTTATGTGGTATATGGCGACGCTGAAGAATATCGGGGAGGACCTCGGCAAAAAGGAGCGCAGCGAATATATTTCCTCGGAAATAAAGCGTCTGCTTGAGGCGGTCGAGCTCGACGATGTGTATGACCGCAAGATAGGAGCTCTTTCCGGCGGTATGAAACAGCGCCTTGCGCTCGCGCAGTCTGTGCTTGGCGACCCGTCCGTCATAATCCTCGATGAGCCGACTGCCGGGCTCGACCCGAAGCAGCGCATCTCCATAAGGAATTATATTTCCAAGATCGCGTTTGATAAGATAGTCATAATCGCAACTCACGTCGTGTCGGACATCGAATATATCGCGCGCAGCGTCATAATGCTGAAAAAGGGCGTGATAGTCGACAGGGGCGCGCCGCACGAGCTGACCGCCAAGATAGAGGGCAAGGTCTGGGAGGCGGACGTCGACGATGCCGACGTCGAGAATGTCGGCAAGGAATACAGGGTGACTAACATCACAAGAGACGAAACGGATACGGATAAAGCGCGCCTGAGAATAATCTCCGATACGCGCCCGACAGAAACGGCAAACCCGGCGACGCCGACTCTCGAAGACTATTATCTGTACGTCTTCAGCGACGTGCTCCCGCAGTAACGGTCGAACATAATAACGAGAAATACACGTGTTCTTCGAGCACGTGTATTTTATTACATAATTTCCTATTTTTGGACAACGAATATCGGATTAAAGTACCTTATTTTTACAAAAAGCTATTGACAGCATTTTTAGACGGGCGTATAATATATTCATGCCTAAAATAACGAAGTCGATTTTAGAGGATTGTCTATGGAACTTGATGTCTACAAAAAATTGCCTGATGCCGAATTTGACGTTATGTGCGCTATCTGGAGCGTTCCCGCACCGACGACGACGCCTGTTCTCATGCGAGTGGTCGGAAACGAGAAGGGGTGGCGCGCGCCTACGCTTATATCGTTCCTTGTCCGCCTCGAAGACCGAGGGTTTATTCGTTCCGAGAAAAACGGAAAAGAGAGGCAGTATTATCCCATGGTCGAGAAAAAAGCATATATGACCGAATTTACAAGGAGATTTCTGAACCAGTACCACAACGGGTCGATCGAATCGTTCCTTGACACGCTCGCGGGCGACGGAAATCTTGACTCAACGCAGTTTGACGAGCTGCTCGGGTGGCTTCAGTCAAGAGCGTAATGCCGTCTTCGACAATTGACCTTACAAAAGTCGTCAATCGCGCGAATTTCCTCAACATCTGTTACAGGCAGAACACGGCGAGAAATGACGGCGAAGGGATTGGGACGCTCAATGAAAAGCGGATACACTCCGTTTTGAAGGAATATTTTGAGCCCGACAAGTCACGTCATGAGGTGCCGTACAAAGGTTACATAGCAGATATCATGAATGATGACGGCATAATTGAAATACAGACAGGAGCGCTCAGCCCGCTGTATGCGAAGCTGGGCGCGTTTCTTCCTGACACAAGGGTCACGCTCGTCCACCCGCTGATCGCAAAGAAAACGGTTTCGTGGATCGACCCTAAGACGGGGGATATATCGCCGAAGCATACCTCCCCGAGACACGAGACTGCGCTTGACGGCCTTTTAGAACTCTACAATATCAGGAGCCATATCGGCAGCGAAAATCTTTTTGTGCGGTTCCCGCTGATAGAGGTCGACGAATACAGAATGCAGGACGGCTGGAGCAGAAATAAAAAGCGGGGATCCCACAGATATGACAGGATCCCGATACAGCTTTTTGATATAATTTCGTTTGACGGCCCGAGAGATTACATGCTCATGTTCCTGCCGGAACCGCTGCGGGAGGCGGAGTTTACGTCGGCAGAATATGCGTCCGCCGCGCACATCGGAAAGCAGCTCGCGTACCGAGCCGCAACGGTGCTCACGTTTGCGGGAGTGCTTGAGAGGACCGGCAAAAGGGGAAACAGTATTTTATACAAATGTATTTTATAGCTTTGACTAAAACAACGGCTGATGTTTTCTGCATCAGCCGTTGTTTTTCTTTGAGGCGATATATGATGCCGCCTCGCAAAAGCGCTCTGCCTCCGAAAGCGTGTTGAATGCGCTGAAAGAGGCGCGCACGGCGCCTGTCGGGAACGTCCCGATCGTGCGGTGAGCGAGCGGAGAACAGTGCAGTCCGGCGCGTAGGCAAATGCCGTTATCGTCAAATGCCGAAGCCGTTTCCGACGGTGTTTTTCCCTTTATATTGAAGAGCAGCGTCGAACCGGGAGATGTATTGTATATTTCGATGTCCGGGGAGGACGACATTTCGTCAATAATATACTTGCATATCCTTGTTTCGTGTTCCCGTATTGCGTCGATGCCGCGCTCCTTAACGAATCTGATGCCGTAGTAGAGCGAGACTATCGCCGGTGAGGGAAGCGTCCCGGCCTCGAATCTGTCCGGCAGATGGTCCGGCATTTCGAGCGGGATCGATTCGCTCCCGCTGCCGCCTTCAATTGTTGTTTTAAGCTCCTCCGCCGCGATATCTCCGAATATCACGGCGCCGCACCCCTGGCTGCCGTAAAGCCCCTTGTGCCCCGGCACGCACACGGCGTCAAGCATACATTTTCCTATATCGAGCATTATAGTACCGGCGCTCTGCGCGCAGTCTGCGACGGTGTTTATCCCGTGCTCGCGGCAGTATTTCCCGATCTCCTCTATCGGAGTCGTTCGGGGGATTATGTTTGACTGATGCGTGCAGACGAGGACGCGCGTTTTCTTGGTCTTCTTCCGCTCTATGTCCTCGAGGATCTCATCGAC
>CANROT010000140.1 GCA_947632285.1 uncultured Clostridia bacterium | reverse complement strand
CGTCGCCGTTGCGCTCGACGGAGGTGAGATATGCCGCCTCCGCCGCCGCCGAACCGGCAAGGTTCGACTTTGACGCGTATTCGCCTATGAATACCTTCGGGTTCGTCCTGTCATATAAGTCGTAGCGCAGCTCGTTCAGAACAAACCATTCCGGCGGATTGTAGTAGTGCTCGTCGAGGGCGGCGGCAAGGTCCTTGCCGCTGCTGGCGACCGCGTCCCAGCCGTCGCGCGAGCCGGAGGTCAGGCCGTTCGCCATGATGAGCTTGATGCCGCCGTACATGTCGGGGTCTTCCTTTTCGGCATTGATGAGCGCCTCGCGGAATTTCGCGTAGCGGCGGTTGTATTCGTAGCCGAACTGCTCGTTGCCGATGCCGAGATACGTGAGCTGGAAGGGTTCCTCGTGCCCCATCGCGATGCGGACGCTGCCCCATTCCGTGTCGGCGCCGCCTCGGCAGAACTCGATGAAGTCGAGCATGTCGTCAACGTAGCGCTGGAACTCGGGCGTGCCCGGCTCGGGGCCGGAGGGCTGTCTGCCCTGGCAGGAGTAGCCGCAGTTGAGGACCGGGATCGGCTCGCAGCCGAGGTCCTCGCAGAACAGCATATACTCATAGAAGCCGAGGCCGTATGTCATGTAGTATGCGTCGTCCTGCTTGTTTTGGTGGTCCGCCCAGATGTTCTCGCAGATCGGGCGCGTCGCAACGTCGCCGACCGTCTTTTCACCGTTCACGGTGAATTCGAGCCCTCGCCCGATCGAATCCTTCCAGTCATATGCGCCGTCGAGCGTTTCGCCCTCGATGATGCAGCCGCCGGGGAAGCGGAAAAAGCGGGGCGTCAGGCTCTCGAGCATTTCCGCAAGGTCGCGGCGAACGCCGTATTTCCCGTTCTTGCTGCCCTCATACGTGTCCTCGGGGATAAACGAGATCATGTCGAGGTCCACGGTGCCGCGGTCGAGCCTTACGGAGAGGCGCACGCTTGAGGACGCCGTCTTTTCCGGCTCGAGCGTCAGCTCATATTTGTGCCACTCGCCGGTGACATCGTCTATCTTGCCGGTCGCGTAGACGTTGCCGTTCATCGTCTCGACCGAGATATAGAGGCTGCCGGCGTACCCGTCGACGCCGCGCGCGTATACGGAGAACGTGTATTTCTCGCCGCCCTTTATGTAGAAGTCATTGTAGAAGCCGCGGTTATAGATGCCGTGCGTCTCGCCGTCGACCGTGTTCGTCACGCGCGCGTAGTGCGGGTTCTGCTCGTTGAGATAGCTCTTGTCTGCCGTCCCGTCGATGATGCTCAGCTCGACGGCGGAGGCTTTGTCCTTGCCCCAGCTCTGCTCGCCGCCTGATGTGGCGAGCTTGCCGTATTCGAACGAGCGGTTGACGACTTCTTCGGCGTAGAGCCCGCCGTCCACGGCGTGGTTGATGTCCTCAAGGAATATGCCGAAGAGGTTTTCGCTGATGTCGTATTCGCCCTCGCCCGCTGCGGTGAGGACAAATCCGTCAAACTCGCCGCTGCTTTCGCCGCCGCTGCCGCCGCCGTCCGTTTCGGGTGCGTTTGTCGAGCTCCCCGACCCGGTCGTGCCGGTGCCGTCGCCGTTGTCCGCGGGGGTGCACGCGGTAAGGGCCGCGGGCAGCAGCATCAGCATCGCGAGAACTGCCGCTATGATCTTTGTTCTCATGTCTTTTCCTCCGTTTGCTTTATATTGCTTATTTCGGGATCCTTATCACGACCATCGAGTACGCGTCGACCGTGTAGTTGAACACGCGTCCGACGTCCGCCTCGCTCTCGTCTATCTCGACGTTTAATTTGTTCGGGTTGTTGTTCTCCGTTTCGGGGGAGACGAAGTTTATCGTTTCGACCTTTCCCTTGCCCTCGTACATCGTCATCGCGGAGACGTTGATGCGGAAGGGAACGGCCTCATCTTTCGTGTTGACGATCTTTACGATGATGTCCTCCTCGTCCTCGCCGACGACGGTGTAGACGTTGTGCGTCGTCCCGAACGTGTCGTAGTCGATCATCAGCTCGCCGTCGATATAGCAGCGGACGCGGTACCCGCTGACCTCGATCTTTATCTCGTATTCGCGGCCGGTCTCGACCGTGAACGGCTTGACGGTGCCCTCGATCTCGACGGTCTTATTGCCGCCCCGGCAGTACTGGAGGCACGAGGAGGTGTTGTTCCAGCCGCCGATGTTCCAGTGCCAGAAGTTGTCGCGGTCGGTGACGGCGAACGGAATGAGGAAGCCCTCAGAGCCTGCCGTTTTCTTTGCCTTCAGCGTCAATGTATAGTCGTCCATGTCGCTGTTCCCGAAGTAGATGACGTCGCCCGCGACGCTGTTGCCCGGGCCCGCCGCGGCGCCCTGCTCAAGGACGCCGTCCTTGACGCGGTAGCTGCCGGAGACGCGCTCGAAGCCCTCTCCGTTGATGTCGGCGGCGGAGAAATCCTCTTCATAGATGATCTCGCCCGTCTTGTTGTCCTTGACGACGACGTCGTCAAACTTTGCCGCCGTCGCCCACGTGCCGACGCCTATCCTGCCGGAAAGGTCCTCGTCTCCGGACATGCCGCTCCCGTCAACGGTCGAGCGTATGATGCTGTCGGGCTGGTTGCTCGAGAATATCTTCTGGACGTAGTAATTGACGGAGCCCCACACCTGAAGCCCGTTGAACCAGATGAGGTCGGGCGTCCACTGAGTGTGGTTGTTGTGCGCGAACAGCGGCGCGTATGCGGCGAGCTCGACGACGTCGCCGTTCCGCTCGAGCGAGGTCATGTACGCCGCCTCGGCGATCGCCGCCCGGGACGTGTTCGACTTGGCGGCGAACTCGCCGACGAACACCGTCGGCGCCTCGCGGTCATACGCGTCATAGCGTCCGCTCGCGGAGAGGAACCACTCGGGCTCGTTGTAGTAGTGCTCGTCGAGCACGTCGGCGATGTCGTTCCCCTCGGAGGCGACGACGTCCCAGCCGTCGTGTGAGCCGGAGAGCGGGCCGTTCGCCATTATGAGCTTGACGTCGCCGTACAGCTCCGGGTTCGATTCGGCGGCATCGTTGAACGCCTCGCGGAACAGCGCGTAGCGCTTGTTGTATTCGCTGCCCCACTGTTCGTTGCCGATGCCGAGATAGTGCAGATCGAACGGCTCCTCGTGGCCCATCGCGATGCGGACCGCGCCCCACGCGGTCGTCTCGTCCCCGTTGCAGAATTCGACGAGGTCGAGCGCGTCCTGTATGTACTGCTGGAAGACGGGGCCGTTGACGTCCGGCGTCTCAACTCCGTTCGGACCGGGCTGCCCCTGACAGGACATGCCGCAGTTCACGACGGGGACCGGCTCGCAGTCGAGGTCTTCGCAGAGCAGGAAATATTCATAAAAGCCAAGGCCGTAAGAGCTGTAATACGGCTGCCAGTTCCAGGACCAGATGTTGTCCCCGATCGGGCGCGTCGCAACGTCGCCGACGGTCTCCTCGCCGTTTATCTCGAACTTCATGCCGCCGCCGATGGAATCCTTCCAGTCATAGGCGCCCTCGAGCGTCGAGCCCTCGATGATGCAGCCGCCGGGGAAGCGGAAGAAGCTCGGCTCGAGCGCCTCGAGCATCTCTCCGAGCTCGCGGCGGATTCCGTTTTCGCGGCCCTTGTACGTGTCGGCGGGGAAGAGGGACACCATATCGATGTCGACCGTCCCGCGCGAGTCGAGACGGACGGCGACGCGCGCGCCGGAGTTCGCGGAGCCGCTCGCCTTCATCGTGAAGGAATATTTGTGCCACTCGTCGGTGAGCGAATCTATCGTCTCCTCCGCGAGGACAGCTCCGTTGCGGCTCTCGACCGAAATTTTGAGCCCGCCCGAATATCCGTTGGCGCCGCGGGCATAGACGGAGAATTTGTACTCCGCGCCGTCGTCGATCCGCATCTCGTCAAAGAAGCCGGTGTTGTAGATCCCGGCGATCTTGCTGCCGCTCGATGAGACGCGGGCGAACTGCGTGTTGTTCGCGTTCAGACCTTCGTCCGCGCTGTTGACGACCGACCACTGTGTGCCGGATTCCGAATTCCACGAGTACTGGTTTCCGCCTTCCGCGTGCCAGCCGTACTCGAACGAGCGGTTGCAGACGAGCTCCGCGTAGAGCCCGCCGTCCACGGCGAAGTTGATGTCCTCAAGGAAAATGCCGAACAGGTTGTCGCTGATGTCATACGTGTCGGCGGACGCGTTGATGACGTATCCGTCAAACGGTTCGTCCTCAACTATCGGAACTATGGGTTCCTTTTCCGTGTCGGCTCCGGTCGTCCCGGCCGTTTCCGTGCCGCCCTCCTTCGGCGTGCACCCGGCGGCGCCGAGCGGCAGGAGCATCACCAGCGCGAGCATCAACGATAGGATACGCTTCTTCATGTCGTTTTCTCTCCTTAATATATATTTATTGTGTTTCGACATTCTGTATTTTTATCTGCCCTTTATCGTCTTTGTCGTCGTTTTTCTGCGTATAGGGGACCCCGAGGTGCTCGTATGCCATTCGCGTGACGACGCGTCCGCGCGGCGTCCGCGCGAGAAAGCCGATCTGCAAAAGATACGGCTCGTAGACGTCCTCGATCGTGACGGCCTCCTCGCCTATCGTGGCGGCAAGCGTCTCAAGGCCGACGGGACCGCCGCCGTAGAAGCGGATCATTGACGAGAGCATTCTGCGGTCCGTGTTGTCGAGGCCGAGCTCGTCTATTTCGAGCATCGAGAGCGCGTCGCGGACGGTATCGAGGTCGATCTGCCCGGACCCCTTGACCTGCGCGTAGTCGCGGACGCGTTTCAGGAGCCTGTTCGCGATCCGCGGCGTTCCGCGCGAGCGGGACGCGATCTCGTATGCGCTGTCGCTGTCGATCTCGATGTTCAATATCCCGGCGCTGCGCAGAATTATCGCCGAAAGCTCGTCGGGCGTATAGAGCTCGAGGCGGAGCACGACGCCGAAGCGGTCGCGCAGCGGCGTCGTAAGCTGGCCGGCGCGCGTCGTTGCGCCTATGAGCGTGAACGGGCGCAGCGCGAGATGTATGCTCCTCGCCGCCGGGCCCTTGCCGACGATGAAGTCTATCGCGCAGTCCTCCATCGCGGGGTAGAGGATCTCCTCTATCTGGTGCGAGAGGCGGTGTATCTCGTCGATGAACAGGACGTCCCCGTCCTCAAGGTTCGTCAAAAGCGCGACGAGGTCGCCCTTTTTCTCTATCGCGGGCCCGCTCGTGATGCGGAAATTGACGCCGAGCTCCGCGGCGATTATCCCGGCGAGCGTCGTTTTCCCGAGGCCGGGAGGACCGTACAGCAGGACGTGATCGAGCGGCTCGCCGCGCAGCTTTGCGGCGTTTATGTATATCGAAAGCTCGTCTTTTGCGCGGCGCTGACCCGTGTAGTCGGAGAGGGTCTTCGGCCGCAGCGATGCCTCGCTCTCCCGCTCGTCAAGGTCGGAGGCCTTCACGCCCGAGTCGACGATGCGGTTCTCAAAATCAAATTCCTCAAAATCAAATCCGTCAAAATCCATATTTCACCGTTGTTTTCGTCATATCATGCGGGAGAGGGCGAGGCGGATCAGCTCCTCCGTCGTCTTTCCCTCGGCGTCCGGGATCGCGGCGATCGCCGCCTGCGCCTCCGCGCGCGTGTAGCCGAGCACGGCGAGCGCGTCCTGTGC
>CANROT010000139.1 GCA_947632285.1 uncultured Clostridia bacterium | reverse complement strand
GCAGCGCGGGCAAAAGCTCCCCCGGCATAACGTGGCGGAACTCGAACACGCTCGAGCGCGAGAGCAGCGCCGAATAAATGAAGTGGTACGGGTTCTCGGTCGTCGAGGCGATGAGCGTTATCCTGCCGTCCTCTATGTATTCGAGCAGCGACTGCTGCTGCTTTCTGTTGAAATACTGTATCTCGTCGAGGTAGAGAAGAATGCCGCCCGCGCCGAACATGTCGTTCGTCCCGGCGGCGATCTCTTTCACGTCGGAGAGCTGCGCCGTCGTCGCGTTCAGGCGGTAGAGCGGCAGCCCCGAATTTTTCGCGATAATTTCGGCGGCGGTCGTTTTCCCCGTGCCGGGAGGACCGAAAAAGATCATGTTTGAGATCCTGCCCGCGTCGACAAGGCGGCGCAGCGCGCCCGTTTTCGAGATGAGGTGGCGCTGTCCCACCATTTCGTCAAAGCTCTGCGGGCGGAGAATGTCGGCAAGCGGCCTGTTGCGCATCTGTTTTTTCCCTCCGGGCTCGTCTGTTTCCGACTGAATTATACATCTGACTGCGCCTTTTGTCAATAAGGCGGGAGGTGATGCAATTGTGCACAAGATATGAGTTAGCGCGGGCTAACGCAAAGTGCAACTCGCCGAAATTGAAGGATCGCGCCGTTTTTTCCTGCGCGGCGCTTGACATAAAGGTCGAAAAAGGATATAATGTGCTTAGTTAGCAAGAGCTAACTTGCTTAGATCTTGCTAACCATGCAAAAAAACATAAAGCTGCCAAAGGAAGGAAACAAACATATGCTGCCGCTCACGGTCGCAGACGCAGGAGTCGAGAACATAATCAAGAAGGTCGGGGGGAACCCGGAGGTGAAACAGCACCTTGAAAACCTCGGGTTTGTCGTTGGGGGGACGGTGAGGGTCATCACCGTCATCGGCGGGAACGTCATCGTCAACGTCAAGGAATCTCGCGTTGCGATCAGCCGCGAGATGGCGCAGAAGATCATGGTATGAATTTTTTCATATATATGTAACGAAATAAGGAGGGAGACAGCATGAAGACGCTGAGGGACACGAAGATCGGCGAGACGGTCCGCGTCGTGAAACTGCACGGAGAGGGCGCCGTCAAGCGCCGCATCATGGACATGGGCATAACGCGCGGTGTCGAGGTATACGTCCGCAAGGTCGCGCCGCTCGGGGACCCGGTGGAGGTTACCGTCCGCGGATACGAGCTTTCGCTCCGCCGCGCGGACGCCGAAATGGTCGAGGTCGAATAATATAGGCCAATCGAAAAGCTGACCGAAAAAAATGAACAGCCGCCCGCGCAGTCGCGGGCGTGAAAGAGAGGAATCAAAGTATGGATTGCAAAATCGCCCTTGCGGGCAACCCGAACAGCGGCAAAACGACGCTGTTCAACGCATTGACCGGTTCCAATCAGTTCGTAGGAAACTGGCCGGGCGTCACCGTTGAAAAAAAGGAAGGCAAGCTGAGGGGGCAGAGCGGCGTCACCGTGACGGACCTGCCCGGCATATATTCGCTTTCCCCGTACACGCTCGAGGAGGTCGTCGCGAGAAATTATCTCATCGGCGAGCGCCCGGACGCGATACTCAATATCGTTGACGGCACGAATCTCGAGCGCAACCTGTATCTGACGACGCAGCTCACGGAGCTCGGGATCCCGGTCGTCGTCGCGATAAACATGATCGACGTCGTCCGCAAGAACGGCGACAAGATCAACATAAAGGAGCTTTCAGCCCGGCTCGGCTGCCCGGTCGTCGAGATCTCGGCGATGAAGGGCACGGGGATAGACGAGGCGGCAAGCCTTGCCGTCGAGGCGGCGAAGGGGAAAAAGCCCGTCCCGCACCACAACTTTTCGGGCGCCGTCGAGCACGCCATCGCGCACATCGAGGAGGCGGCGGTCCACGGGCTGCCCGCCGAGCAGCAGAGGTGGTACGCGATAAAGATATTCGAACGCGACGACAAGGTGCTCGAAGGGCTGAACCTCCCGGCACAGACGCTTTCGCACATCGAAGAGGACATCAAGGCGGCGGAGGAGGAGATGGACGACGACGCCGAGTCCATCATCACGAACGAGCGCTACATATATATCGCGGAGATCCTGCGCGGCTGCTATACGAAGAAGTCCGCAGGTCAGCTCACAACGTCCGACAAGATAGACAAGGTGGTCACGAACCGGTGGCTCGCGCTGCCGATATTCGCGATAGTCATGATAATCGTCTATTACGTCTCGGTGACGACGATCGGAACGTATGTCACCGACTTCACGAATGACGGGCTGTTCGGCGACGGGTGGCACCTCTTCGGTATCGGGACCGCGGATTTTGAGGCGGACATGGACGAATACGCGGCGGAGCACCTGTTCACGGACGAGATGAAGGAAAAGGTCGCCGCCGCGAATGACGCGGGCGTCGTCGGCGCAGATGAGCTCCTCGGCGCGATAGAGGACGGCAGCTTTGCCGATTTCGACGAGGCATACGGCACATACGCCGATTCGCTCGCCGAGGCGGGCTACGACATCTCGGAGATATATGACACCGCCGTTGGCGAGGACGCGGAGGGCGTGCCGGACACGTCCGAATACGGCATCTGGGTGCCGGGGCTCGGCGTGCTCGCGGCGACGGGACTTGAGGCGGTCGGCTGCGCCGAATGGCTCGAAAGCCTGATCGTTGACGGTATCATCGGCGGCGTCGGCGCCGTGCTCGGCTTTGTGCCGCAGATGTTTGTCCTGTTCATCTTCCTCGCGTTCCTCGAATCGTGCGGCTATATGGCGCGCATCGCGTTCGTCATGGACCGCATCTTCCGCAAGTTCGGTCTGTCCGGCAAGTCGTTTATACCGATGCTGATCGGCACCGGCTGCGGCGTTCCCGGCGTCATGGCGTCGCGCACTATCGAAAACGAGCGCGATCGCAGAATGACGATAATGACGACGACGTTTATCCCCTGCGGCGCAAAGCTGCCGATCATCGGGCTAATCTCGGCGGCGCTGTTCGGCGGCGCGTGGTGGGTCGCGCCGTCCGCATATTTCCTCGGCGTCGCGGCGATCATCGTCTCCGGCATCATGCTCAAGAAGACGAAGATGTTCTCGGGCGACCCGGCTCCTTTCGTCATGGAGCTGCCCGCGTACCACTGGCCGACCGTCGGCAATATCCTGCGCTCGATGTGGGAGCGCGGCTGGTCGTTCATCAAGAAGGCCGGCACGATAATACTTCTGTCCTCTATTCTCATCTGGGCGGGCTCGTCCTTCGGCATGACGGAGAGCGGCTTCGGCTTCTCGCTCGACCTCGAGCTTGAAAACAGCGTCCTCGGCATGGTCGGCGGAGCCATCGCGTGGATATTCGCGCCGCTCGGGTTCGCGAACATCAAGGCGGCGATCGCGACGATCATGGGCCTTGTCGCGAAGGAAGAGGTCGTCGGCGTCTTCGGCGTCCTCGACTTCGAGGGAATGACGCAGCTCGCCGGGTACGCGTTCCTCGCCTTCAACCTCCTCTGCGCCCCGTGCTTTGCGGCCATCGGCGCGATCAGGCGCGAGATGAACAATGCGAAGTGGACGTGGTTCGCGATAGGCTACCAGTGCGTGTTCGCATACGCCGTCTCGCTCATCATCTATCAGTTCGGCACGATGTTTACCGGCAGCGGAAACGTCGTCGGCTTCATCGCGGCGATCCTCGTGCTCGCGTTCATCGTGTTCATGCTCGTCCGCCCGCACCGCGAGGCGACAAAGCTGACGACGAGTGAATCAAAGCGCACGGCGGCAAAGGTGTGAATATGCTCGGCTGGCTTTCGGAAAATATCGCCACTGTCATCGTGGCCGTGCTGCTCGCCGCCGCCGTCGCCGCCGTGATAGCCGTCATGGTCCGCGACAAGCGGCAGGGGAAGTCCTCCTGCGGCTGCAACTGCTCCGCCTGCGCGATGCGCGGCGAGTGCCACAAAAAATAAGCGAAAAAAGAGCCTTTCCCGGCGCGGGGAAGGCTCTTTTCACGCTGCGCGCCGCAATGCGGCACGGCGTGTTGAAATCGGCGGCATATTGTGGTATACTTTTAAAAACCAGGCAAAAGTGAGGCGGGAGCATGAAACGCACACAACCGTCAACTCCGGAGGAGGACGCGCTCTGGGAGCGTATGGAAGCTCACCAGGGCGAAGAATTCAAAACCTCAAAGGGGCTGGCCTTCACATATACGATACGCGGCAGCGAGATGTTCGTCAGCCGCAAGGATAAGTCGATAACGCGCGCGACGGTGAACGTCGCATATGGCAAGGCGCGGGAGCTCATCGACTGCGGTGAGGTCATCGACGGGCCGAAAAAGCTCGGGACGTTCGGCGCGAGCTATCTCTACCCGGTCTTTTTGAAGATCGGCGCGATCCCTCCCATACTTTCGGAAACGATCCCGCTGCCGATAGACGCGGGCGGGGACGAATAGCCGTTTATTTCGCTCTCCACTCCGGCCCGCCGAAAAATTCGGCGACGCCGCCGATATTGTCGGCGACGGTCAGCGGGGAATATCGGAGCAGCTCCTCTCTCCCCGTCGTCCCGGTGAGGACGGCGGCGAACGGGACGCCGGCGTTTTGCGCCGTCTGCCCGTCTATGAAGCTGTCCCCGACGTAGAGCGCATCATCGGGGGCGGCGCCGAGGCGGGAGAGCGCGAGGAGCAGCCCCTCCGGGGCGGGCTTATATTCCTTCACGTCCTCGGCGCCGACGATGACGCCGAAGGAGCCCGTTATGCCGAATTTATCGAAGATATCGACGATCTGGTGGCGGTGTTTCGTCGAGACGATGCCGAGGCGGCAGCCGCGGCGGCTGAAAAAGTCGAGCACGCCGAGCGTGTCCGGGTAGAGGGAGGCGCTCGGGACGAGCGTTTCCTTCGCCGCTGTCTGAAAGAGGTCATAGAACGTATCCGCGGCGGCGGGGGCGCCGTCCCCGGTCAGGATACGGTAGGCGTCGTGCAGCGTCCGCCCGACCGTCGCCTTTATGTCCTCCGTCTTGTGCGGCGGCTGTCCCATATGTGTGAACGCGTAGTTGAAGGCGGCGACGATGCCGTCCGTCGTGTCGCCGAGCGTGTAGTCAAAGTCGAATATCACAGCGCGCAGCATCTCGGCGCCTCCGTTTCATATAGCGTCAGTTCGCAGTTGCCGGGGAGATAGTTATAGTATTCCTCGTTTCTCATGTCGTGAAAATACGTGTTTATGATGCGGGAAACGCCGCCGTGGCTGACGAGGAGCACCGTTTTGCCGGGATATCCGCGTATCAGCTCGTCGAGCAGCGGATAGACGCGGCAGGCAACGTCGAGCATGGACTCCCCATTAGGGTACCGCCACGCGAAGTGGCGCTTGTTTTCGAGGAATTCGGAAAACCTCGGCGTGTCCATGTAAACGCCCTCGTAGTCGCCGTAATCCTGCTCGATAAGGCGCGTGTCAGTCACGACGGGCGCGCCGACGCGGTTGGCGATTATCTTCGCCGTCCGCTGCGCGCGGAGCATCGGCGAGACGACGATCAGGTCGGGGCGAATGTTCTCCGCCGCGATCTTTTCGGCGAGCTCCTCCGCCTGCCGGACGCCGAGCGGCGAAAGATCGACGTCGACCCTGCCGCTGATGCGGCGCTCGGCGTTCCGCGTCGTTTCCCCGTGGCGCGTTGAATATATCTTCATTTATCAGCCTCCGTCTTGAACTGCGGCGCGCGGATCTGTCC
>CANROT010000138.1 GCA_947632285.1 uncultured Clostridia bacterium | reverse complement strand
CCCCGGGCGCTCTGCGCCGGGGCGGGCTTCGGGGATCTATGCAAAGAAATTGTTGATGTCAGCCGCCGACGTCGATCTTGCGGTCGGCATGTGACCGCGCCGCATTATTCTTTGCTCCCCTCCTGACGGGCCTTATATGTTTCCAAAAACTCGACAAACCACTCCTGCTCGGCCTCTCTACGGGCCTGTGCCGCCTCTCTCGGCGTGTTATAACTGCCGAACCGGTGGTATACGCCCTGAAACCGCAGGCTCGCGCGCCACTTGCGGCTGTGCCTGTCATATGTAACGCCGATCATGTCCTCGTCGGCCGCCGTCCGGTTATACTCCAAAATCCGCAGGAGCTTGGAGGTCTGCGTCCCTTCGACGTAGCCGGCGGCCTGACGCATTTTCTCCGTTTTTCCCTCGTTCTCCTGACAGCCGCAGCTTTGAATGTTCCCGGACGTCAGGGAATCGAGCCGTACAAGCACGGTATTGCCGCAGTCGCAGCGGAACTTCCACAGGGGAGAGCGGGCGCGGCCGTGCCGAACCGTTTCCGCCGTTTTTTCAAGCACGGTCAGGCTCCCGTACCGTTTGCCGATATACGGCAGAACGCGCCTGCACCCGCAGCTTACCGTATGCCCGCGGCGGAGATTTTCGGCAAAAACGTCGACCTCTTTCCCGCAGTCACAGCGACAGTGCCAGCACACATGGGAGCCGGTCTTTTCCGACCGGCCAAGCACCGTCAGCATACCGAACCTCTGCCCGGTCAAATCGATGACGCGGCTCATAGCAGCACCTCCGCCGCAATCTCTCCCACATTAATATCGTGTATCTGTACCGCATTCCATCGGACGTATGCGAATTGCACGTTTCGGTTCATATCCTGTCCTCCGTTTGAACAATAAGAATTCTTTATGCAGCCTCTCCGGCATCGTCGGTATACAAAACCGATATCCTTTCGGATCGTTTGTTCGTCCTTCCCGCGGCAGCGGAAACAAGGGAAAAACCGATTTGAAACAACCGATCTTATCCGTGTACGAGCACAGGAGGCTCAAACGCCATTTTAATCCGTGCGTATGCTTGACTCGGTAGGTGCGGACAGGGTGCGTCCGTCAACGCTTTGGGAAACGACCACCCCGCTTACACGGTAATTTGTGCAGGCGGTATTTCCGTTTTGTGTTTGCCTGCCCGATAAGCCCGCATTACCTCCGGTCGCGCTTGAGTTGGTGGCAGTACCGGCCGAGCCGTTCGTACCACGGTGGGAGTAACCGAAATCCTCGCTGATCGCCGTCTGACGGACAGCGCTTTTTCCGTTACTCGTATATTCTGAAGTCCAGTAGTAGGAAGCCGCGGCGCCGCCGCCACCGCCGCCGCCGTTGGCCAAGATAAGCCAGCTGCCGTTGCGGCAGATCCAGGAATAAACACCGCCGCCACCGCCTCCTCCGGCATTGGCGTAGTCGCTGTCCGTATCGGAGGCTCCGTTAGCTCCGGCGGCGCCGACATGCCATGTGATCTCATCGCCCTTTTGCAGGTAAACGAGGCCGTTGACAAAACCGCCCTGCGCGCCTTTTCCGCCGGTAGCGGTGCCTGTCGAGCCTAAAACACCGGTCCCCTTGGCATTTCCTCCGTTTCCGCCGTGACCGCCCTGTGCCGCGATCGCATACCAGCCGCTGACCGAAACGGTCCAGTGGTTTTGACCGCCTGCCTGAGTTAAGTCGTTTCCGTCACTTGTATTTCCTGCTGTAGAGGTGATCAAGCGCTGATAGGGAACGTCGCTAATGTTCCGTGAGCCGTTTAAATCGACAGTAAAGTGATATTCGCCGTTCTGATAGGACAAGCCCTTGCTTACAACAAGCTTTGCCGAATCCGCGCCGATCAAAATTTCATTTTCCTCGGCCATGGTGATCACCGACGTTGCGGTGATATACGCCGACTTCGCGGTGGCAGGCCCGATCTTGGCTGCATCGTTTTTCAAATTGACCAGGAAGCGCACCGTATAACGGGTGTCTGTGGTAGGCGTTACCGCGGAATTAAGAACGTTACTGGTTCCCTGAACGAGCACCTGATAAGTCCCGATGCTTTGAATGAAGTCGGCCTCCCAGTGCGAAGCCAGGCTGGAGCGCAAATCAGCGTACTCATCTGTGTACAGCTCGGAAAGCTGGAAAGTTCTCGGATTGGTTTTTACAGAAGAATACGAATTGGCCTTGGCCGTCAGGCTCAGCGGCACGTTGCAGTAATCCGCTCCGGCGTCTTTGACGTAGGAGAGCGTGGGTTTGCCGCTCGGGGTGAAAGTAAAGTCTTTGGCAAGCAGCGGCACCATATTGCCGCCGAGGAAGCCTTCCTTTGCCCGCAGCGTGAGCGTGATACGGCAGCCGGTACCCGAAAATCCGTCGTTTCCGGGGGCGATATCGGCATTGCTCACGGTGATCGTTCCGTCGTTAGTTTTGGCCAAAGAGCCGTTGGTGGTGACGGCGTTGATCACGTCAAAATATTTTGAGATCTGCCCGGTTATTGTTACGTTTTTGAGAGACGAGGTATCTGCGAGTGTCTTCTCATTGTCCCCCAAAAAAGTGATGATCACCTTTCCGCCCGTTTTGCTTTTGTTGTCGTTATTTTTATAACCGTTTAAGAAGTCTTTAACAACGGACGAAAGGTCTTTATACTCCACAGCGTCGGAGATAAAGGAGGCACCGCCACCGCCGCCGCCGACATTCGCGGCAACCATAGCGGAAGCCATGATGCCGCCGCTGCCTCCGGTAAAGCCGGCGCCGCCCGCGCCGCCGCGGAAGTTTCCGTTTCCGCCCGAGCCGGGGTTCAGAGCCGTATTGTAGGTGCCCACCCAGTCGTTGCCGGAGGTCGCCTCATACAGGCCGAAATACGTTTCATTAAGTCTGCCGGGCTTGGCGGAGCCGCCTATCCCGACGTATTTGGTGTTCGGACTTACGTCGTCACCGGCAGAGCTGCCGTTGGAGCCGGCAAAGTAGGTGCCGGCAACGCCGTTATTCTTATCGGCCGTCAGATGTCCGCTGGCGGAAACGCCCGCGATGCCGCCCCGGCCTCCGTCGGCTCTGCCGCTCTGCGGATACCACTGATCGTTTGCAGCGCCGCCACCGCCGCCGCCCGCTGCGATCATGATATATTTGCTCAGGCGTTCGGAATTGCTGATTTTGGCGCCCGAAGTGTGATTATCAGTATTTCTGAATAAATAAATTGCAGAATATCCTCCGCCACCGCCGACGCTGCGGAGGCCGTTGCTTCCGGCGTCACCGCCTTCGTTCTCGCCGGAGCCCGTCTCATAAAACGCGAGGTCCCCGCCTTTGGTTCCGAGGGTGTAGACCAGTTGATCTCCCTCATTCAGATATATGAGCCCGTAGGTATAGCCTGCCTGGCCGCCCTGGCCGCCCTGAAAGGTCGCGTCGGTCAGAAGATAATATATGGTTTCGCCCCTTCCGCCTGCGCCGCCCCACAGCTCAAGCAGATAGTAGCCCGCTCCCCCCTTCGGCACGGTGAACACGCCGTCCTTCGAGGCGTTACGGGTAGAAGTCTCGTCTGCCCGACTGACCGCGGACGTTGCGTCCAAAACCAACTTATAGGTGTTGTTGCCGGAATAGGACAGAGTTTTCTTGGTAGTGATGGCGATACCGTCTTGAATGACCGTCTCGGACGTAGTGTACTCCGAACTTTCCGAAGCCGCTGTCGCTGTCGGCCCGATCGACAAAAAGATATTCAGAACCATTACAAATGCCAACAAAAACGCTGTGAGACGCTTTTCAAAGTGCGGTGCTCTGAATTTTGTTCTGCATCTATCCATGATCAAACTCTCCTTTATATAATTATTTCCATGCGCGTCTTCTGCTGAAGCCGTGCAATATTGGACGTTATTATGAGTTTTGCTGTTCCGGCAAGCCATTTTCGGCTATGATCCGCATCGCGGATCCGGCAGTCGTTCATTATCCGTCATTTTCTTGACCGCCGTTGCCTTCTTCAGCTCCCTTTCCTACATAATGTTTATTATGTTGTAAAAGCGTATACATGCGATCCTGTTTTGGGTCAAGTGAAAGCAAAATATCTCGCCTTTTGGGTATAACGAAAAAGCCCTTTGTCTTTTTTACAGAATAAAGACAAGAGGGCTTATTTGCGCTGCTCAAAATCAAAATGTACTGCGGTCTGTCAAAAAAATTTTTTCAATTTTATGTTGAATACTATTGACATTTTACTCTAACAGTGATATACTGCTATGCAATAAGTGTTTTATTATGTAGTCAATGAGTAAGAGATTACAACATAATAAACATTATGTCGAACGACTTGTCGGCGGCGCTTTGTGCGTCGTCTTTTTTTATAGGATCAGCCGCATTCTCTCGATTTTCCGCCGATGCTCCGCGCCGCTGGACACGACGTAGATCCGCGTCGTATCGATGCTGCTGTGCCCCAAAATATCCGCCAGCCGCACAATGTCCCGCTCGATCCCGTAGAAGGTGCGCGCGAACAAATGGCGCAGATTGTGCGGGAACACCTTGTCGGGCGCCACGTCCGCGCTCTCGCACAGCGCCTTCATCTCCCGCCAGATGTTCGACCGGCTGATCGGTCTTCCTGTCCTGGTGACAAATATCGCCCCGGCGGTGATATTATGCTCCTTCGCGTACCGGATCAGCTTCTTTTGCAGCTTCGGCGGGAGAAACACCGTCCGCAGCTTGCCCTTGCACCGCACGGCCGCCTCTCCACGGCGCGCCGCTCCCGCCGTGATATATTCCAGCTCCGAAACGCGGATCCCGGTGCCGCAGATCGTCTCCAGCAGGAGGCCGAGCCGCTCATTTTTCTTCGCCCTTGCCGCGCTGACCAACCGCACATATTCCTCCCGCGTCAGCTCCTTCTCCTCAGGGCAGAATATCTGCCGCTGGACCTTCAGCAGCTTCACGCGGCAGCCCTCCTGCCCGATATACCGCAAAAAGCGGTTGACCGCGATCAGCATGGAATTGACGCTGGCGGGTGCATACCGCCCCGTCAGGTATTCCTTATAAGCGACGGTCTCCTCCTTGCAAAGGGGCCGCCCTGCCAAAAACCGAAAAAAAGCGCGGACGTCCCGCAGATATTTCTCTACCGTCGCCGCGCTTTTTTCCTCATTCATGAGCTGTTGTTTATAGTCTTCCAGCCGTTCCGTCATAAATGCTCCTCCTTCAAGGCCGTATATCAATTTCTGTCTATAAATATTATACCATAATATTATACCATATCTTTTGCCGTCGGCAAGCTCCACACCCTGTTATAAACAAAAGCGGCGATCATTATACACAGATGAAAAAAAGAGCGGCGGGAGAAACTTCTTAAAAGAAGTTTCTCCCCCGCACTTTAACATGCCGTATTATTATCTCACAAATTCTCGGTCGCGGCTTTTTCGACGGCGAGGCCGGCGCGGTAGCGTTTGATGAAGGAGGTGAATCCCTTTACGTCGCGCGGATTCGGTTCGAGCGTTGTGCCCTTGTCACCGTGGAACACCTTTTCGGAGAGGAACGATTCGAGCGTTTCGCCCTCGTCCTTGTTGACAAGGTACGACGAGAGCAGCGCCATGCCCCACGGGCCGCCCTCTCCCGCCGTCTTCATGACGGAAACGGGCGAATTTATCGCCGCCGCGAGATAGCTCTGGCCGACGCGCTCCGTCTTGAAGAGCCCGCCGTGACCGTACATCATATCGACTTTGACGCCCTCCTCTTCGAAGAGGATATCGAGCCCTATCTTCAGCGCGCCGAGCGTCGAGAAGAGAAT